>JBKKBM010000096.1:0-5323 GCA_046714215.1 Terriglobales bacterium
ATGCAGGATGTCCGCGCCCACTAGGTCTGCCTCGCGCTCCGCGTCGCGCGAATATTTCATGAACAACGAGCCCACGCCAAAGCCGATGCCCAACTGTGCTAGTTGCCCCGCCATGCCGCCGCCCAGCCGCCCGCCCAAAATCGCCAGCGGGATCTGCGCCGCCGCTTGCTTGCTCGCCTGGTTCACCGAATGCCGCATCACCACGTGCGCGATCTCATGCGCCATCACGCCCGCCAATTCGCTCTCATTGGCCGCCGCCTGCATGGTCCCCACGTTGATGTAAATCGGGCCGCCCGGCAGCGCGAACGCATTGATCTCTTTCTGGTTCACTACCTTGAACGTATAGGGATACTTGTTTCCCGGCGCCTTCGCTACCAGCCGCTGTCCCAGCCGCGAAACGTAATTATTGATGTCAGACTCTCGCACCAGCGGCATCTCTTTATCGATCTGCGCGGAGTATTCCTTGCCCGCCTGGACCTCCTGGTCCACGGAAAACAAACTCCATCGCGGCTTGGCGTTGTAGCGCGCCTGCAAAGGCAGTGCCAACACGCCGATCAACATCACCGCCACCAACTGTTGGGAGATTCGTCTGACCATCATGATTCCTTGCTCCTTTTTCTCAAAAGTTCGCCCGGACGCATAGCCGGGACGGAACGCCGACAACTTACACCCTGGGATATGAAAGATTAGATGCCGTCCCCGGGCCTTACCCGTCTGTTTTTTCGGCGACCGTTCCTTAACCCATGAAAAAGGCGCCCGCGGGGGCGCCTGATGTGGCTTATTTGCAGACCGTTTACTTGGGTACAGCACGGCTTCAGCCGTGCGACCCAGCTATCTTAAAAGAGTTGGGGGCTTTAGCCCCGGAAGCTCAGCCTATCTTGTCCAGCATCGGGGCACCGGCTTCGCGCCGGGCAGGAGCGCTCTTACCCGAACGCGCGCCCGCACTGGTCGCCGCCGCCTCTTGGCCGTACTTTTCCAGCAGCACCGGCACCAATGCGCCTTCAGCTTCTTTCGTAAAGGTCTGGCGACCGTCCACGCGGTCGATCTTGATGAAATCTCCGAGCTTCACCTGGCTGGTCGCCACCAGGTTCGCCAGCGGGAACACCACGTTCTTCTCGATGGACCGTTTCAGGTGCCGCGCGCCGTATTTCGCGTCCGTGCCTTCTTCCAGCAGATATTTCTTAACTTCTGGGGTGCAACTGAAGACGAACTGGTTGTTGCCGGTCGCCTGCAGGATGCGTTGCTGCACCATCCCCAGTTCGATCTCCAGGATCTGCTCCAGGTGTTCCGGACGCAGCATGCTGAAGACCACCGTCTTGTCGATGCGGTTCATGAACTCCGGAGAGAACTTACGGCGCGCGGCGTCGACCGCGGTCCGCGTCAGCTTCTCGTCCATCTTCGCGTCTACGTGTCCCGCCTTCTGGGCGAAGCCCAGGCCGCCGGTGATGAGGTCGTTCATCTCACCCGCGCCCAGGTTCGACGTCATGAAGATCATGCACTGCGAGAGGTCCACGCGGCGATTGTCACCCAGCGTGAGGTTCGCTTTGTCCAGGATGCCCAGCAGCAACTGCCACAGCGCGTCACTGGCCTTCTCGATCTCGTCGAACAGCAGCAACGTGAGTTTCAACTTCTCCGTGTGGTGCTGGTTCAGGGCTTCCTGCGTCAGCAGCGGATGGGTCTCGCGATGGCCGAGGTAGCCCGGAGGCGAGCCGATCAATTTCGCGATCTCATGACTATGTTGGAATTCGGCGCAGTCGATCTTGATCACCGCGCGGGGATCGCCGAACATCGCTTCTGCCATCGCTTCCACTACGCGCGTTTTGCCCGAGCCCGTGGGACCCAGGAACAGGAAGTTTCCTACCGGACGGCCCGGCGCATTCAAACCCGCCAGAAACATCTGGTAGATCTCCGCCACTTTCTCAATGGCAGGTTCCTGACCTACGATCTTGCGGCGAAGTGAGAGTTCAAATTCCTGAGCATCGCTGCTGCGGAGCGTCGGATCGAGCGCGGTATTAAGACCGGTTTTCATGACTAAATGCCCTTTGATTTCCTTGAGGGGCCCGACAACTTTTTCCTGGGTGCGTTCCTGGGTGCGAAAGAATGCTGTCAGCCTTTTCAGATGGATTTGCAAGCCTTTGAGTTGTAACCCTTTTTTCTTCGTCTGGCGGACGGGCACCCTGTCCACCGCGGGCTCCATCGCATCTCCAAAGGAGTAGCCCGATTGGTCACTAGGCTCACGACTCATGCATGCTATGATGCGGCTGCCCCCGAAACAGGTCTTGTACGAATGTCTTTATTCAGTTTCCCGCGCACGTTTTTTCCTCCTGTCGTCACACTCGTCGCCCTCGCTGCTTCGCTGCTTGCATCTTGCAGTGTGCAAACGCCCGTGGCCGCGCAGACACCCCTTCAAGTCGCTGAAAAGCAAGCGCCGGCCGGGCCTTCTCCGGCTCTGGCCCACGAACTCACCTACACCGCCAAAAGTGGCGACTCCACCACCAGTCTCGCCCGCAAGTTCTTGTCGCAGTCGAGTTTAATGACGGTCGTGGAACTGGATCATGCCATCCGTCAGCGCAACTCCATCAAGCGAGCAATCAAGAGCGGCCAGCAGGTCGTGATCCCGTCTCTGGAAACCCAGCCAGTTGTGGAAAAATCCCGCAACCCGCAAAAGGCATCCGACGTGCGCGCTATTTACTTAACCGGCAACACTGCCGGCAGCGCCTACGGACTGGAACTCGTCCGCCGCTGGCAAAAGGCCGGCGGCAATGCCGTGGTCTTTGATATCAAAGATAGCGATGGCACTCTTAGCATCGCCTTCGACCATCCGCTCGCTCCCAAGCGTCGGCCCCTCATCAGCAATCTCCCAAAATACATTCGCTATCTGCATTCCCTGGATCTGCATGTGATCGCGCGCATCGCCCTCTTCCGCGACGACCACATCGCCCAAAAGCACTCGCGCCTGGCCGTGCGCTCGCGCGCGACCGGGCAACCGTGGTCAGAGAATGGCAAACAAGTGTGGGCGGATCCCTCGAATGTCGAAGTCCAGCAATACAATCTGGCGCTGGCGAAGTTCGTGGCGGCCACCGGCGTCGATGAAGTCCAGTTCGACTATGTGCGCTTCCCCGCCGAAGGCAACCAGGCTGACGCCAAGTTCGCCTTCGAAGCTTCTCCCACCAAAATCACCCGCGCTAACGTCATCTCAAATTTCCTCGAACAAGCATACGCGGAGCTCCATCCCACCGGCGCGCTGCTCTCGCTCGACGTCTTCGGCGTCATGGCCTGGCAGCGCAGCGTCGACCTCGCCCACACCGGACAAGACATCGCGGAGATGGCCAAGCACTGCGACGTGCTCTCGCCCATGATCTATCCCTCGCACTTCTTTGGCATGGACGGCTACGCCTTGCCCGGCGATGCTCCTGAGCATTTCATCTCCACCTCGATGGACCGCTTCCGGAAGATCACCGCCGGCACCGGTGTGGTGCTGCGTCCCTGGCTGCAAGCATTTGCCTGGAAGACGAAAACCTATTCGCCGGATTACATCAAGGTCCAGGTGCTCGCGGCCAAGCAGCATGGCGGCATCGGCTTCCTGCTGTGGAATGCCCGCAACGATTACGTCCGACCCCTGGCCGCGATGCCCGCCATGACCGCAGACGCCAAACGCTACTTCGGAAAGGCCGATCCCGCGGAGATGGTTCAGGTCGCTCCGCCTAAGCCCGCTTCTAAGTCCACGCCGGTTAAACATTCGCCATCAACCCTGACGCCCGCAGCGCCCAAGCCCGCGAGTCCGGCGGTTAGTCCTACCCCCTGACGCAGCCGATCTGCCGCGGCGATTTCACCGAAAAAGTTCGCGTAACCCGCCTTTCCATTCCGGTTATAATCTAGGGGTTCGACTCTAAGAACCTTTTTGCGATCGGGCAGAATCAAACTCTAAGCGCGGCGTTCCCCGTAGCCGCCGACTTTTGCATCCGAGGAGCGCAGCCGAATGGCCATTCAGCCGACCGAGAAGATCTGGCACAACGGAAAATTGATCCCCTGGAACGACGCCAAGATCCACATCATGTCGCACGTGGTGAACTATGGCTCTTCCGTCTTTGAGGGAGTCCGTTGCTACGCGCTGCCCAAGGGCCCTGCCATCTTCCGCGCCGCCGAACACGCCCAGCGCCTGCTCGATTCCGCCAAGATCTATCGCATCGACACCGCCTTCACCGTGGACGATATCGTCAACGCCATGGTCGAAGTCGTCGGCGTCAACGGTGTCTTCCCTTGCTACATCCGCCCCCTCATCTTTCGCGGATACGGCGAAGTGGGAGTCAATCCCAAGGGCTCACCCACCGAGGTCTACGTCGCCAACTATCCGTGGGGTAAGTACCTAGGCAGCGGCAATCCCGAAGAGGGCGTGGACGTCTGTGTCTCTTCCTGGAACCGCCTCGCGCCCAACACCATGCCCGCCATGGCCAAGTCCGGCGCCAACTACATGAATTCGCAACTTATTAAGATGGAGGCCATCGCCAACGGCTACGTCGAGGGCATCGCCCTTGATGTGCACGGATACGTCAGCGAAGGCTCCGGAGAAAACCTGTTCGTCGTGAAGAATGGCACCATCATGACCGCGCCGCTCGGCAACTCGGTTCTTCCCGGCATCACTCGTGACTCCGTCCTTAAGCTGGCTAAAGAACAAGGCATTCCCGTGGTGGAGCAGATCATTCCCCGCGAGATGCTGTATTTGGCGGACGAAGTCTTCTTCAGTGGCACCGCCGCCGAGATCACTCCCATCCGCTCCGTCGACCGCATCACCGTTGGCAAGGGCACGGCCGGGCCCATCACCCTGGGCCTGCAACGCGAGTTTCTATCCATCGTGCAAGGCAAGAAAGAAGACCGCTTCCACTGGTTCACACCCGTGCCGGTCAAGCAGCCGGTCGGAGTCTAGAACCATTCGTCCCAGGGCGCGGAGATTCCCTGCACCCTTTTTCACGCCTTCTGGTCTAATCAGACGGCCCAAATCTTTAAAGGAGACCCACCTATGAGCACCGCAGCCCAGCCCCCCATTTCCCCCGACTACGCCAAGACCATCCGCGATATGACCGTGCAATCCCTGGAGCGCGAGTTCGTCACCACGGCCAAGGTCATCCGCGCCATCCCGCCAGACAAGAGTTCCTACAAGCCGGACCCGAACGCCAAGACCGCCGCCGAACTGGCCTGGCATCTCGCTTCCAGCGAGGTCTGGTTCCTCGACAGCATCGCCAATGGCGCCTTCGTTCCCGGCGCGGAGAACGATTACAAGGACCCCGGTACCATCGAACAGATCGCTGCCTGGTATGAGAAGGAG
>JBKKBM010000097.1:0-11744 GCA_046714215.1 Terriglobales bacterium
GGTCCACCTCGCGGAAGATCTCCCGCCAGTCGCCGTAGCGGACTTGGGCGGTCGCTAGCTGGATGGCCAGACCCTGATTGTCAGCTAGTCCGCGGAGCAGATCCGCCTTGGCATTGGTTTTTACCCGATTCAATTCATCGTCGGATACGTCTTCGTTCTTCAACTTCTCGATCTCCTCGCGGATGGCCCCTTGCATGTCGGTGGGCGTCTTGCCTTGGCTGGGGATGGCGTAGAAGAGGAACAGGTTGGGATACTTGTTTCCCGGGAATCCGCTCTGCCCTCCGGCCTGGAGCGCGATCTTCTTGTCCCGGACCAGCGAGCGATACATGCGGCTGGTGCGTCCGGCGGAAAGGATCTCGGAGATGGCGTCATACACCGCGTCGTCAGGGTCGTTGTAGCCCGGTCGCTTGTAGCACTCGACGTACCAGGGCTGGCTGGCCTCGCGCAGTACTACGCTGCGTTCGCTAGTCTGCTCCGGCTCGACGGTGGTCAACTCCAGCGGTTGCGGCCCTGCGGGAATACGGTCAAAGTAGCGCTCGATCAGAGGCATGATCTCTGCCGTCTTGATGTCGCCCACCACCGCCAACACCATGTTCGACGGCCGGTAATAAGTTTTGAAGAACTCTTCCGCCTCCGTCGCCGTTACCGAAGATATCTCCGACTGCCAGCCCACGCCGCTCACCTGGTAGGGGTGCGCCGTGAACGATGCGGCCAGTAATTGCTCCACCAGTCGTCCGATGGGGCTGCTGTCGGTGCGCATTCGGCGCTCTTCCAGCACCACATCGCGCTCCTTATAAAACTGCCGATAGACCGGACGGATGAACCGCTCTGACTCCAGATACGCCCACAGCTCGGTCTGGTTCGCGGGCAGGGAATAGAAGTAGCGGGTCTCATCCGCGCCCGTGGAGGCATTCAATCCCACGCCGCCGGCGTTCTCTACGATCTCACTGAACTCATCCTGAACGACGAAGGCTTCTGCCTGGTCCTGCAGCGCCCGCCACTTGGACGCAAGGTCTGTTACCTTTGTCGCGTCGCGGCCCACCAGCTTTCTCTTCTCGACGTTGTACGCGTGATAGGCCTTTTCCAGCTCGGCCAGTAGTATTTTCTCCTTCGGCCAATTGTTGGTCCCGATCACCGGCGTGCCTTTGAAGGCCATGTGCTCGAACATATGCGCCAGTCCGGAGCCGCCTTTCGGGTCCTGGGCTGAGCCCGCGTCCACCATGATGTGGAAAGAGAATACCGGCGCCTCCGGACGCTCCATCAGCAGCACCGTGAGCCCGTTCTTAAGCTTCTTAACCGAGACCCGCTTCTCGAATGAAGCAACGTCCTGGGCCAGAAGTTGCGTTGCGCAGAAAACCAACAGAAAAGCCATGACCAGGGACTGCCGAAGCTGTGACCGCATTCCTGCCTCCGTAAAAAACCTGTAGATGAAAGACGCTACGCCCCGCGTTTGGTGAGTGTCAAACCGGTAGATGACAGTGAGACTACGGGGCAGGACTCGGGAAAGTTGCCGATTGTGTGACCAACTGTCGGGCTGGGCAGCGAAGGTCAGACATTGGGGTTAGAGATTAACGCTTAAATGTCGAAGATACGGTAGACCGCTGGCGGATCCTGCCGTTGCAGCAACGACAGCGCGACGTTATACACGGGGATACCGCCCGTGGTCTTGCCCTCCAGGGAGCCGTGATGCGCGTGCCCATGGACGGCCAGCTGGGCGCCAAAACGGTCCATGACCTCAGAAAGCCGCGAGCTTCCGAGATACGGATAGATTTCCTGCGGCTCGCCCTTCACCGTATCGGCCACTGGCGAATAGTGCGTGATGACCACACGCTTCTCAGCGCGCAACTGCGAGAGCGCGCGCTCCAGCTTCATGGCCTCATCCACACCGGCCTGGACGAACGCTTTTACTTGCGGCTCGCCGAAAGATGTCAACGCGCCGCGCCCGTAGCCGCCAAAGAAGCCTTTGGCCCCGGCAAAACCGACTCCGTCGCGCTCATAGCTGCTGCCGTCGAGGACCTTGATGCCCTCGGCGATCATCATCTTCATCAACTCCTGCTCTTGCCCACTCTCGTAATCATGGTTGCCCATCACCGCCACGATGGGGATGCGCAGTCTGACGAGCGCGTTTAGCAGCGATTGCATCTCCTCTGGCGTGCCGAAGTTCGTGAGGTCGCCGGCTAGGATGAGCACGTCCGCCTCATCGCGCACCCGGGACATCGCCTCACGGATGGGATCGTAGCTCTGCGGAGAAAAATGGATGTCGGCGGTGGCGGCGATGCGCATAGGCGTTCGGCTTAAGCGGCCGGGTCTCTCTTCTCGCGCTTTACCTTGATCTGGCGATGCTGCTGGCGATAGCGCTCGATCTCATTCTCATGGCCCCATTCCTGCACGTCGATGGCAAACATGTTCTCGTCGATCAGGCTGCCGCGGAAGGGCGCGTCCAATTTCGGATCCATCAGGTCGCGTTCAAATTTTTCCAGCAGGTTGTGCCACACCGAACGCGGCACCTCATTGGCGTGTCGCGGATACACATAGCGGTAGAAGATCAGCGACCACAGGAGCATCTCCCAGTGGTCGCCCACCAGCTCGTACATTCGCTCCCAGTCGAGCACATCACGCGAGGCGTAGATGAGGTGGGCCACATCAGCGCCGTCAAAACGCTCTCGCCGGGTGACGAATATCTTCGACGCGATCAGCTCTTCGACCGCCAGCACGCAAGTCTCGACACCCAACACCGTCGCCGGGATAGTCCGCTTCATCCACGACTGGTCTACCCGCAGCACCGCGTTGCTCATGCCCGTGATCAAGTCCACGAAGTAGCCGTCGCGCCACGCCTTGGCCAGCCAGACCGGGTCGGTCACCTCGCCGGTGTAGCCACATTTTTCCAGCACCTTGAGCGCCTTGGGCACTTCGCTCGACTCCAGAAAGAGGTCCAGGTCTTTCGTGGGCCGCCAGATGCCAGTGTGCTCATGCAGAGCAAACGCCCCGGAGACCGCGTACGACACTCCCGACTCATTCAAAGACTCCAGCGCCTCAATGAACATCCGCTCCTGCTTGTCGGAAAACTGAGGCGGCGTGGAACTGCTCACGGGCAGCGGGCGGGTGTCTTCTCTCCGGCGTCCGGTTGTGCGCTTTTCCACCATAATAAGTCGACCAAAAGGGTTTGGATGTGGATTCGCGCTCGGGTGTTGTGACGCCGGCGCTTTAAGGCGCCGCGCGCATTCGCGCCGGGAACCTCGGTCATTACTGGAAGATGAGGCGGCCGCGGTTCATACTTGTCCGGTGACGGCTGTGGCCTCCAAAACGGCGATGAAAAGCAAGGACCAGCGCATTCTGAAGTCCTTCCTCGACTATTTAAAGATCGAGAAGGGACTCAGCCGCCAGACCATCACCGCGTACGCCACCGACCTCGCACAGTTCTCCGAGCATCTTTCTCGCCGCGGCCTGCAGCAGGCTCGGCGGCTGGATGTCCGCAGCTTTCTCGACCGCATGAAAGACAACTCCGTCGACGCGCGGTCGGTAGCGCGGAAGCTTTCCGCTTTGCGCCACTTTTATCGCTTCCTGTTGCTCGATAAGCACAGCGAACACGATCCGACGCTCAACATCGACACGCCCAAACAATGGAAGGTGCTGCCCAAGGCGCTGTCTATCGGCGAGGTAGATAGTCTGTTGAAGTTGAGACCGGCAACGTCTGACCGGCCAGAGTCTTCCGCCCTCGCGCTCCGCGACAAGGCCATGCTGGAAGCTTTTTATGGTGGAGCGCTCCGCGTCTCAGAGATGGTGCAGATCCGCCTCCTCGACCTCAAGCGCGACCAGGGCTATGTCATCGTGCGCGGAAAAGGCGATAAGGAGCGCATCGTGCCGCTGGGCGCGTCGGCATTACGGGCGATCGAGGACTACCTGCGTAATGCTCGACCCGTCTTGCTCGGGCAAAAAACCTCACCGCTCCTCTTTCTCGCCCGCGGCGGACATGGCTTGACCCGCCATCGTGTCTGGCAGATGGTCAATGCCGCTTCGGCCGGCTCGCGCCACGCCAGCCCCCACATGCTACGCCATAGTTGCGCCACGCATATGGTGGAGAACGGCGCGGACCTGCGCACCGTGCAGACCATCCTCGGCCATGCCGACATATCCACCACTCAGGTCTATACACACCTCGCCATGGACCGGCTGAAGAGCGTATTCAAAGACCATCATCCGCGCGCCCGCATGCGCAAGGCGGAGAAACATGAAAGCTAAAACAATCGACCGCAGTGTCACCGAATTTCTGCGCGCCTTGCGCGCCGAGCGCAACTGTTCTCCCCACACGCTTTTCGCCTACACCAAAGATCTGGCCAAGTTTCAGAAGTTCCTGGGACCCGAGCTCGGCTGGGCAGACATCGACCACATCACCATCCGCTCATTCCTTTCTGAACTCTTTGACCAGGGACTGAGTAAACCCTCCGTAGCGCGCGCGCTGGCGTCGTTGCGTTCGCTCTATCGCTGGCTCGCGCGCGAAGGCATTGTCGAGCAAAATCCCGCCAAACTGGTTTCTACGCCGCGCTTACCGAAGAAATTGCCGCGCGTGCCTACTATCGAAGAGCTGAACACGGTGATGGAAGGCGCCATGCCGGAGGCGGCCAGCTTTCCTGAGCGCGACCGCGTGATCTTCGAGTTGCTTTATGGTTGCGGTATTCGCAACTCTGAACTCGTTGGCATCGACTTGACCGACGTGCGCTGGTCGAATGAGGCCATCCTCGTCCGCGGCAAAGGGAAGAAGGAGCGCTACGTGCCGCTGGGCGAGAATGCCGCGGAGGCCATCCGCACCTATCTTCCGCAGCGCGAGGTCGTGCTGAAATCGCAAAAGAAGAATATTCCCGCGCTGTTGGTCAGTCGCCGCGGTACCCGCCTAACCACGCGATCGGTGGGGCGCATAGTGAAGCAGATCGCCGTCGCTAAAGGCCTGCCGTCAGACGTCCATCCGCATACACTGCGCCATGCCTTCGGCACGCATATGCTGGAAGAGGGTGCTGACCTGCGCGCGATCCAGGAACTGCTGGGCCATGAGCGCCTCTCCACCACCCAGCGCTACACGCAGCTCACCGTGAAGCACGTGATGCAGGTCTACGATCAGACTCATCCCAAAGCCAAATAAGCGGCCCCAAAAAAGGCAGGCTGGGGTTAGCCAGCCTGCCTTTTTTCACAAAAACTAAAGTTATGACTCCATGCGGATGCGGATACCCATGCGCGGCCGTGGCCTGGCATCAGGATCCAATCCCTCGGCCGCAGTGATGAGCAGCAGCGCCTGGAGCAGAGGAGAGCGGACTGTGTCGATGCGCGCCATCGTCGCCGCGTAATCCATCCGCACCGACGACATCGTTAGCCGCGACATCGCATCGAATCCGGGCTGCGAAAAGATGGACGCCGTGGGATTCTTATCGAGCCCCTTGCGGAACAGCTCTTCGCCTAACGCGTACCCGGTCTGCAGCGTGGTCTCGAACGCCGCTTTCTCATCCATCATCGCCTGGGCTTGCGCCAAACCGACCAGGATGCGCAGCTTGTCCGCCGGATCTTTCGTCTCCGCGATGGCTTCCTTCGCCTTCTTCAACAGGTCTGCGGCCTGCTCCGGATTCGATTTCACCAGCGTCGCCGCCAGCCGCGCTCCGGACGCCGCCCTTACCGACGGATCCGTCAACTCAGCATTCATCTTCAGCGCCCGTTGCGGGTCCTGTGCGGAGAGTTCATCGATCTCCATGGCCTGCATCTCTTCCATCATGGCCCGCGGCGGCGCGCCTCCGCTGCCGCCTACGCCCCGGGTCATCACCCGCTGTTCGCCGCTCCGGGCAATATCAGCCGCCTGGCGCAGCTCCTGATATTCGGTCTCCAACTTCTTTGCCCATTCCGCATCCAGCTCGCGGATCATCGGCATTAACTGGTACAGCAGGATGCTGGCCGCGCTATTCATCTTCGCGGCTACACCTTTTTCCGTCGCCACTACCAACTGCGAGGAGCCTTCATCTTTAGTCGCCAGCGACTGCGCCACCAACTTCTCCAGCAGGTCCTTCAGCAGCGACGTGGGAATCTCTTCCCGGTTCTGCCGCAGGAACATCGCAAATTGCTCGTTGCCCCCCGCCCCGGTCTGTCGTCGGTTGAAGAATGTCAACGCCTCGTTCAGCAACTCCTTGCTCTTGTCCACGTCTTTGCGCTTTACCTGGCGGATGAGCATCCCCATCGCCATGTAGGGATACGATCCCGCCTCGCCCATCTGGCGGGCCGTAGCGGTCAGGGTGTCCAGGCCTTCCATGTTCTTCTTCTGCCACACGCGCTGGAAGAGCATCGTGGTCACGCCCGCGCGGACGTCCGGCATCGGTTGGCCGTCACGGTTCCGCGGCGCTTCCATCTTGCCCAATAGTTCGAGCGCATGGACGGGATTGTTCTCGGATAACGCTTGCAGCGCCGCGATCTCGCTCTGCGCCCGTTGCATGTCATTGGGGAGATTCGCCGTCACAGTGAAGGTCTCGTCTGCCCACTCTCGCGACTTCTGCGGGTGCGTCTTGCTTGAAGCTTCCGCCAGCCGCCCCAGGATCACGGCTTTTTCCGCGTCAGAAGTTTGCTTCGTAAGGCTGTAGGCGCGGGTCAGCAGGGACTCGGCCAGCGCGTCGCGCTCGGCTTTCGCTTTCTTACTCGCCGGAGTCTCTTTTACGGGCTCCTTGGTTGTTCCCCGGGCCCGAGGACGACGGTCGTCGTCAGTGATGGTAATGGTCTGCGCCAGCAGCAGGGAACTGTTGATCATCAAAGCCACCAATGCCATCAAAGCTTTACGTGCCTTCATGAAACTCCTCCATTAAGGGTGATACTCACTTGGAGCGATCCTGCAAAGGCGGTATTCGCCTTGCCCTTTTGGACGGGTCCATGCAGGATTCGTAAGCAGTCGTTTTTATGCGTCTCGGTCACGCGTTTTGGCTGGTTACTGCCGCACGCCCCGTATTCTTCTCGCGTAACGGCTTCCACACCGTTAGCAGTCCTTCGCGGAGCTCCCGCGTCATCTGTTCATAGCTTTCATCCACGCTGCGCGCTCCCTGCGGCGGATATACCGGGTCGCCCACGCTCATGCGCAGCTTACGGAAGCCCTGAAAGCCCTTACCCCGCGGCCAGACTTCATGAAAGCCCTCCAGCGCGACCGGATAAATGGGCACATTGTGATGGATCGCGAGGATGGCGGCGCCCTTCTTGAACATCTTCAGCTCGCCGTCGATGGAACGTTCCCCTTCGGGATACAGCACCAGGATCTTCCCATGTGCCAACCCGAAGGCGCCGGCTTTCATCGCCGGCACCAGATTCGCGTCCGGGTCCACCGGGATCAGCTTGATGGAGTGCGCCAGCTTGCGCATGAATCCCGAACCAAATATCTCGCTGGTGCCTACATAGAACATCTCGCGATACAGGCGAAACGGCATCTGGGACGCCACGATGGGGCCATCGAGAAAACTCTGATGGTTGGGTGAAAGCACAAACGGCCCGCTCTTCGGAAGTTTCTCCAGGCCGGTGGTCTCCAGGCGAAACGCGATCTTGCAGAACAATGACACCACACAGCCAAACGCATACCAGAGCCGCACCGCGACCGGCCTGGGCTCCAGGATGGCCACCACATCCGGGTCCGTGCTCTCGCGCTTGAACACCTCTTCCCATCCCGCCCGTAGCTGGCCTGGCGTGGCGCCGCGGCCGGCGATGACCGCCTCCACCAGCTCGCGGACGGTGTACACCTCAGAGATCATGTTGGGATCAGCCTGGGTTTGCAGCACATTCTCCAGCGCCACCACCAATTCCACGCGCTCCATGGAATCCAATCCCAGCTCCAGCTCCAGATTGTCATTGGGATGGATCTTGCGCGCATCTTTCGCCGCCGCTGCGATCACCGCGATGGCCTGCTGCACCATCGGCTTCGCCAGCCATTGCTGTTCGTCGTCAGTGAGTGGGCGCTCTTCGTGTTTCACGGAACCATCAACCTGCTGCTTCCGCTCCACCGCTTTCAGGATCTCGTGCCGCTTCAGCTTGCGCGTAGTGGTGCGCGGCAACTCGCTTTGCCAGATCTCATAGCTGAGGATGCGCTTGCCCGCCGCCATCTCCGCTGACAAGGTCTCAATGTCAAAGCGCAAGACCTCTTTCATGTTGACGACTTTCTTCTCCCGCAGCACGTCCATATTTGGCACTACCACCGCGTGGATGCGCTCCGCCAACGGCTCGCCTGGCCGGCTCTGCAATCCCATCACGCAGATCTCTTTGATCCACGGACTGGCCAGATAATGAGCTTCGATCTCCTCCGGATAAACATTCTTACCGGAGCTCAGCACGATCACATCTTTCTTCCGTCCGGTGATGAACAGGTTGCCATCGCCATCAATGTGGCCCAGGTCGCCGGTGTGCAACCAGCCATCCTGCAGCATCTCCGCCGTCGCATCCGGCCGGTTGTAGTAACCCTTCATCACGATAGGCCCGCGGATGAGCACCTCGCCCGCGTTCTTTTCGCCGGAGCCATCCTCTTGCAATCCTGAGGCGATGACTTTCACTTCGACGCTCGGCAGCGGACGTCCCACCGATCCGACGAACCTCGCCTTCTGCGTCGACACCGTCGCCCCGCCGCAACATTCCGTCAGCCCGTAGGCTTGGAGGATGTCGAATCCCAAGGTTTCGAGGTCCTCACCGATCTTCTTATCAAAGCGCGACCCGCCCGTGATCAGGTAGCGCATCTGCGTACCCAGCGTCTTATGGGCTTTCGCAAAGAAGAGCTTGCCCAGGTTCAATCCGGCGTAGCGTCCTGCCCGCGCCACCCGCATCAGGAGGCGAAACGCCATCTGCTGCAAGCCGCTGCGCTCCGCCACTTGCTTCATCACTTTCTCGTGGATCAGGTAGAAGAACTGCGGCACGCAACAGAAGAGCGTGACACGGCGGTCGCGCAACGCCCGCAAGAGTTCGCCGGTATTGAGCTGCTCCATGTAGACCACGCGGCAGCCGGACGAGAACGGCACCAGCAGGTTAGCCATTTGGGCCAGCGCGTGGAAGAGCGGCAGCACTCCCAGGATGGCGTCGCTCTCATCAACCCGGATGAAGTCGAAGATGGCTTTCGCTTCCGCGTCGAGGTTGGCGTGGGTCAGCATAACCCCCTTAGGGTCGCTGGTGGTTCCGGAGGTGTAGAGGATCACAGCGACATCGTTGGCTGCGCTTGGATGGGGGGTGAAGCCCGGCGCGCCTGCGGCAAACATCTGGTCGAGTGACGGGAACTCCCGCCCGGCGACCGTCTGCAACAGCGCGAGTTTCGTCGCGGGCCGGGCGGCCACCGCTTCGGTAGCCACGGGCAAGTTTACTTCGTCGCAAAAAAGAAGACTGCTTCCGCAGTCTTCGAGTAGCTTGGCTACCTGTGCGGGCTTAAAAGCTGTGTCCAGCGGGACGGCCACGCCTCCCGCCGCCAGTACGCCCAAATACGCCACCACCCAGCGGGGAGAATTCTGCCCCAGAATGGCGCACCGGTCGCCCGGCTTCACCCCCGCGGCGTGTAGCCATTGGGCTACCGCTTCGGACTTGGTCCGCAGATCCGCAAAGGTGTAGGTCTCCACCTCCAGCGACGGGCTGGCCTTCTGCAACTCCACCGACACGTGGTCAGGCAGTCTTTGAGCAGAGGCGAGAAATCGCTCATAAAAACTTTGCATGGATGGGCTTCACCGGGCGCGGATTCCAACCGTAGCTTGGTTACCGATCTTCAGAAGTACGTATTTGCCTTGAATCTTATAGACACTGTCCGACTTCCACAATATCAATGCCGTGTCGGATCGCTTCCCGAAAGCTCCCGAAGCCTTGCCCCACGCGGCTGCATCTAATGTGTTACGCTTTTTATTGGCGGCAAACCTGAATTATTTCCATCACTTAGAGGTCTTTCCTTTTGATCGGTAATGTCCTGGCCAAGGTCTTTGGCACCAAGAATGAGCGCGAGGTCAAGCGCATCCAGCCGTTGGTGGCGCAGATCAGCGCCCTCGAGCCTGAGATCCAGAAGCTTTCCGAAGAGCAACTCCGGGAAAAAACAGCCGAATTCCGCCAGCGCATCCGCCAACGGGTAGAGCAGACCCTGGGGCCAGAGGCCGCGGCCCAACTCGCCGTAGGCCGGCTGCGGAAGTCGGTTCCCCCGGATCCGGCCGCCGCTGACGGCGACCCGTCCGAAGCTGCCCCGGTCCAAGACCACACTGCACAGATCAAGGCAGTGCTGCAAGAGGCGCTCGATGAGCTTTTGCCGGAGGCTTTCGCGGTGGTCCGCGAAGCCGGGCGCCGCGTCCTCAATATGCGGCACTTTGACGTCCAACTCATCGGCGGCACCGTTCTCCACCAGGGCAAGATCTCAGAGATGAAGACCGGAGAAGGCAAGACACTAGTCGCCACGTTACCGGTCTATTTGAACGCGCTGGCCGGCCTCGGCGTCCACGTCGTCACCGTCAATGACTACCTGGCTAAGCGCGACTCCGAGTGGATGGGCAAGATCTACAACTACCTCGGGATGTCGGTGGGCGTGATCGTCCACGATCTCGACGACGACCAGCGCCGCACCGCTTATCACTCTGACATCACTTACGGCACCAACAACGAATACGGGTTCGACTACCTGCGCGACAACATGAAGTTCGACCTGCGCGAGCGCGTGCAGCGCGGCCACCATTTCGCCATCGTCGACGAAGTCGACTCCATCCTCATCGACGAAGCCCGCACGCCGCTCATCATCAGCGGCGCCAGCGAGGAATCCACCGACAAGTACTACCGCGTAAACCGCATCATCTCTAAGCTGGAGAAGGGCGAAGAGATCGGTTTTGGCGACGAGAAGTCTTACACCGGCGATTTCATCGTCGACGAGAAGCACCGCAATACCGTCATCACCGACCCGGGCTGGGAGAAGATCGAGAAACTACTCGGCATCGAGAACATCGCCGATCCCGAGAATTGGGACCTCAAACATCACGTCGAGACCGCCGTTAAAGCCCACGCGCTCTACCGCAACGATGTCGAATACGTGGTGAAGGACGGCGAAGTCATCATCGTGGATGAGTTCACCGGACGCCTCATGCCCGGCCGCCGCTGGAGCGATGGACTCCACCAGGCCATCGAGGCCAAGGAAGGCGTCAAGATTGAGCGCGAGAACCAGACCCTGGCCACCGTCACTTTCCAGAATTACTTCCGCATGTACAACAAGCTGGCTGGCATGACCGGAACAGCCGAGACGGAAGCTGCCGAGTTCGACAAGATCTACAAGCTTGAAGTGGTCGTCATCCCCACCAACCGCAACATGCTGCGCATCGAGAATCCCGATATCGTCTACCGCACGGAGAGGGAAAAGTATTTTTCCGCTGCCGATGAGATCCAGCAGCTTCACGCGGACCAGCGACCCGTGCTGGTGGGCACCACGTCGATCGAGAAATCAGAAAAGCTGTCTGAGCTATTGAAGAAAAAAGGCGTGAAGCACGTCGTTCTCAACGCCAAGTTCCACGAGCGTGAGGCGGAGATCGTTGCTCAGGCTGGCCGAAAAGGCTCGGTCACTATTGCTACCAACATGGCCGGTCGCGGCACGGACATTTTGCTGGGCGGTAACCCTGACTTTATGGCCAAGCAAGAGGCCATAAAGAAGGGCCTGGCCAACTCGGTCCACGCATCGGCGGGCGAAGTGCACACCGAGACCGCCGACCACGACGCCGAGCACGATGAAGTGACCGCCGTCGGCGGCTTGCACATCC
>JBKKBM010000098.1:0-3833 GCA_046714215.1 Terriglobales bacterium
GCTTTGTTCTGCTCTTCCGCCTGCGCCTTCGACAATGGGGAAGTAGTGAACATGCGGTCGGTCATCAGATCAGACATAG
Source organism: Terriglobales bacterium (assembly GCA_046714215.1). Lineage (GTDB taxonomy): Bacteria > Acidobacteriota > Terriglobia > Terriglobales > Acidobacteriaceae > DATLCI01. The sequence continues at coordinate 80 of JBKKBM010000098.1, forward strand.
CATTCATCATGTGGTGCGGCAGGTGGCAGTGGATCATCCAGTCGCCGGGATTGTTGGCCACGAACTCAATGTCCCGCGCCTGGGCCACGCCGACTAACACGGTGTTGGCTGGGCCCCAGAGCGCTTGCGGCTGGCGCCCGCCTTCGCTTCCAGTCACGGTGAAGGTGTGTCCATGCAGGTGGATGGGATGGTGGTCCATGCCCAGGTTCACAATGCGGATCCTCACCCGGCTGCCCAAGCGGGCGAGCATGGGTGTGGTCGCGGGCCCGGCTTTACCGTTGAAGGTGAGCCAGTTGAATTCCATGCCCGCAGTGTTGGGCACATCGCTGTTGGGCAACAAAGCCCACCCTTGCAGGATGATGCCGAAATCATGGTCGACTAAGGGCTGGAAGGCTTTCTTGGGATGCATGATGAACATACCGATCATGCCCAACATCTCCTGCATGGCGCCATGGGAGTGGTAGAAAAACGTGCCTTCCTGGTGAAGCGTGAACTCGTAAATGAATCGCCCGCCCGGCAGGATCGGCTTTTGACTGATGTAGGGCATGCCGTCCATCTGGATAGGGATCTCAAAACCATGCCAGTGCATGGAGGTGGGTTCCGGAAGGTGGTTGTCCAGGATGATGCGCACGCGGTCGCCTTGATTCACCTGGATGGTGGGCCCGGGACAGGAGCCGTTGTACCCCCAAACCTTCATCTTGCGGCCCGGTATCAGCTCCCGCTCCACCACTTCGGCGGTCAAGTGAAACTCTTTCACTCCATTGTCCAGCCGATAGGACAAGTCAGGGATGTCGGGCGTCTGCACGATGACAGGGCTTCCTGACATTTTTGGCCCACTGGTTGTCGTCCGCTCGGCCGGCGTGGGCGCGCCATGCGCGTGCTGCGAACTCCATACCTTGGGAGCTGCGAGCAAACCTCCGCCGATCGCAATCGCGCGCTGCAGAAAAGTTCGTCTGTCACTCATGATCAAGAGCCTCAATATCTAAAGAAGAAAAAACATGAAGGGAGCGCCACCGGGACAGGAAGGCAAACATCGAGCGCAACATCACACCCCGGCCCGTAACAGAAAACAGGCGTGGAGGTGCCTTCTAGATTCGAAGCGAGGTGCGGATGGGAGGACTTGGGTCGGGAGGACGTTCGAGCGCGACCACGGAGCTGGTGCCGGCGACGCTGGTCTCGCTAAAAGGCTCCGTGGATCCCGGGCTGAGGAATTGATCGCTACCCGGGGAGGTTGATTTCACAGAGGCCACAACATCCAGACGCGGCGATGCGCATCTCTGCGTATGGCCAGACAGATCAGAAGTCGTCGTCTGACTGGAGACTTGTGCCTCATGCTGATGATGAGTAGCAGCGGGTAAGGTCTGCACTTGCGAACTTGCTGAAGAAGCGCGGTGATGGCCCCCAGACTTGCTGGCCCTCGCGCAAGCCGCGTCGCACAACACGGCGCCCAGCGGCGAGGCCAGGACAAACGCCAGCAGCAGAAGGCTCAGGTTGGCTCTTTTTAGCGACACAGGTCAGATAGTATCCCTCAGCCAATGAGATGCGCAAGGGGCCGCGACAGGTGCAGGTATCTGTGCCGCGTTGTGTCGCAGCCGGCTTTCAGGCACAATGTGGCGCGCAAAAGGAGGTACCTATGCGGAAGCTGTGGACGTTGCTGCTGCTGGCGGCCCTGGGCATCGTGTCCCTGGCAGCCCAAGATGATAAGGAAGATGCTCGCATAAAAGAAGCGGGCGCGGTGCTGAAAGAGATCCTCGACATCCCGGACAACATGCCCCAGGACTTGCTGGAGAAATCCGAGTGCGTGGTAATACTGCCCTCGGTAAAGAAGTTCGCCATTGGCATTGGTGGCAGCGCGGGCAAGGGCGTGTTGCTGTGCCGGCAAGGCGACAAGTTCGACGGGAAATGGAGCGCTCCGGCCATGTTTCGGCTGGAGGGAATGAATGTGGGTCTGCAACTGGGCGGGCAGGCCACTGATTTCGTGCTGCTGGTGATGAATCCCAAAGGGGGCGACGCGCTACTGGGCAGCAAAGTGAAACTGGGTGCGGACGCAGCCGCCGCGGCAGGGCCGAAGGGCCGGACGTCGACCGCTGCCACCGACGCGCAGATGAAGGCGGAGATACTCTCTTACTCGCGTTCGCGCGGTCTCTTCGGCGGGGTCTCGCTGGAAGGTTCTACGCTGCGCCAGGACAATGGAGCGAACAAGAAGATCTACGGGCGCGAAGTCACGGCGCGGGAGATCGTGCGGGAAAATAATGTTACGCCCCCAGCCGCGGCGACCGAGTTGCTCGCAACACTGAACGCGAAGGCGACGCCGAAGAAGCCCGCGCCACCGCCGGCCGCGGCCAAACCTGCTCCGGCCAAAGCTGCACCCGGGAAGACTGCGCCAAAAAAGAAGTAGGCCTTTTCCCGGTTCGCGATCATCCGGCCAGCGCTTCCCTCCCGGGCTGTGGGCCGGGCCGCGCTACCGCACGCAACGGCTGGGTGAGCGCGTCCATCACGGCTTGGAAGCCGGCGAAATCGAGCGATTGCGCGCCGTCAGAGAGAGCCCGCTCCGGACATGGGTGCACTTCGACGATCAACCCGTCCGCCCCGACGGCGATGGCCGCCTTTGACACTGCGGCGATCAGGCTACGCCGTCCCGTGCCGTGCGATGGATCGGCGATCACAGGAAGATGCGACAACTCTTTGGCCAGCGCCACCGCGGCCAGGTCGAAGGTGTTCCGCAATTCGGTCTCGAAGGTCTTGATGCCGCGTTCGCAGAGCACGACATTCGGATTGCCACCGGCCAGCAGATACTCCGCCGCCAGCAGCCACTCCTTGATACTGGCCGACGGCCCGCGCTTCAGCAGGATAGGCTTGCCGGAGGTGGCCAATCGGCGCAGCAGCGCGTAGTTCTGCATGTTGCGCGCGCCCACCTGCAGCATGTCCGCATGTTCGGCGACGAGCTCCACATCTTCGGTAGCCATGACTTCCGTGACCACCGGCATCTGTAATTCGTTACGGATTTCCGCCAGCAGCCGCAGCGCTTCCACGCCCAGCCCCTGGAACTCGTAGGGCGAGGTCCGCGGCTTGTAGGCGCCGCCGCGCAGGATGCTGGCGCCCGCGGCTTTCACCGCCCGCGCAGTGGAGAAGATCTGCTCGCGCGATTCCACCGAGCACGGCCCGGCCATGACGACGATGTTGGCGCCCCCGATGCGCACGCCGCCCACGTCTACCACGGTGCCTTCGCGCTTCACCTGCCGGCTCACGAGCTTGAACGGCTGCGCGATGGGTACCACGTCCTCCACGCCCGGCGCCGCCTTCAGCGCCTCTAGTTCGTGCCGGCGGCCGCTGCTGCCGATGGCGGAGATGGTCGCGCGCTCCGTGCCGCGCGTGAGGTGCGGCTGGAAGCCGGATTCCCGTATCCGTTCGATCACATGTTGCAGCTCTTGCTCAGTGGCCGTATCTGTCATGGTGATGATCATCGCTTTACCGACTCCCTGGCTTCGATCTGCTGCTGGTTCCGGGCGGATGGATAACAACCCAGCAGGCGTAACTCCTGAGTCAAGCTCCGCAATTCTTTCAGGGCCTCGGCGACCGGCGCGTCAAGGGTGGAGGCCTGCAGGTCGAGATAAAAGCGATACTCCCACGGACTCCCTTTCACCGGGCGGCTCTCGATCTTGAGCAGGTCGATCCCGCGCCGCGCGAATGGCTCCAGCGCCTGCGCGAGCGCGCCCGGGCGGTGCGGCAAGGCGAAGGCCAGCGAAAGCTTGTC
>JBKKBM010000099.1:0-4407 GCA_046714215.1 Terriglobales bacterium
GTCGCTGAGGAAGTCATATCCGAATGATGAATTTTGCCAAGGGCGGTATTGGGTGGATCGAAGTGGTGTGCGGTCCGATGTTCAGCGGCAAGAGTGAAGAGCTGATCCGGCGACTGCGACGGGCGGAGATCGCCCGCCAGCGGGTGCAGATCTTCAAGCCCGGCATCGATCAGCGTTATTCAGACGACCACATCGTCTCCCACAGCGAGTTGAAGATCCGCTCGGAAGGCGTGCAGAACGCCGCCGACGTGCTGGCCAAGGTGGACATTCGCACTGAAGTGGTGGGCATCGATGAGGCACAATTCCTGGGCATGGAAATGATCGATGTGGCGGTGCGGCTGGCCGACATGGGCAAGCGCATCATCATCGCGGGCCTGGACACCGATTATCTCGGGCGTCCGTTCCATCCCATGCCCGAATTGCTGGCGGTGGCCGACGATATCACCAAGGCGCTGGCCATTTGCATGCAATGCGGGAATCCGGCGAAGCATACGCAGCGGTTGGTCGCCAGCGAAGAGTTGATCGTGGTGGGCGCCACCGGGATGTATGAGGCGCGCTGCCGACGCTGCTTCGAGCCCACGTTGAGCCATGAAAAAAAGGCCACCGTAGCGGCCTCAACCTGATCCGCAAATAAACTTAGTCCCACAAACCAACCTAGGCGTTTCCGATGAGCAACCGGATCTGGTGTTTCTGCTGGTCTGTGGCCGCCTCGAACTCCAGACCATAAACATTCTCATGGCGGTGCTTGACCTGCGCCTGCAGCTTCAGCGTCTGGCTCATGGTGGGGGCATCGAACTCGACGGAGACAGGCTGGCCATCCTGCAGAGTGACATCCACGTTCACCCGCATGCCGCCCTCACTCACGTCGGCCGTCTGGCCACGGGAGATGAGCGCGGTCCCGTAGTGCGAGGCGATCAGCACCACCGGCATCGTGAAGTTGAGTCGTTCTGAATTCCTACGACAGGCAGACGGATCCACCGCATAATCATCCTGTTTCAAATGATTTGCCCCTTTGCATCTTCCTTTTAAATTTTGCCGGGGGTAAGCGGGGAACTTTCCGGACGAGGGCCCTAGTTGGAGGAGAATCATACGCCCGGGAGAAAAGAATTTGAAGCATAAACTTTCCCCCGGACCAAAGTTTCCCGAAATGGAAAAGGGTGGCGTAGCCACCCTTTTCCTCGCTAACTTCCCAGCTAACTTCAACGCCTGCAACGTTATTTGGGCTCGACCACGACTCCTTCGTAGTCGCGCACCTCGACCGGCCCGAGTTCCAGTTTCTTCAATTCAGGCTCGATCCTGGCGCGGTCCCCAACTCCGACCACCACCATGGACTTCGACTTGAGATACTTGCCGGCCACGCGCTGCACATCAGCCGCGTTGACCGCCTGGATCTTGGCGGGTAAGGCGCGATAGTAATCCAACGGCAAGCCGTAGACGAACAGCTCCGAGATGCTGCCGGCTGCGGCGGGCGTGGTCTCGAAGTTGCCGGGCAGCGAGCGGGCGATGGAGTCCTTCGCGATGGCCAGTTCTTCGGCCGTCACCGGCGTGGTCGCCATGCGATCGATCTCGCTGAAGATCTCCTTCACCGCCGGCGCCGTGACGTCTGTCCGCACGCCAGTACCAACGAAGAATGGGCCTTCGCCACGACGCGCAACGAACCGGGTACCCGCTCCATAGGAGTAGCCATTCTTTTCTCGCAGGTTCATGTTGATGCGGCTGGAGAAGAGTCCGCCGAGCGTCGTATTCATCACGTCGATGGGCACGTAATCGGGATTGGAGCGCGCGATCCCGGGTGACCCGATGCGGAGTTGCGTCTGCGGCGCACCGGGCTTGTCCACGATGATGATCTTGCGGGTGGTCGCCGCGGCGGACGGGGTACGTTGTGCAGCCATGCCGCTTCCCTTCCACTGTCCAAAATGCCTGGTGGCCAGCGCACGCACTTCCGCCGCCGTGATGTCGCCGGCGACGATCAGGGCAGCGTTGCCGGGAACAAAGCCTTTGCTCCAGAAGCCGACGAGGTCATCCCGTGTGAGGGTCTTGGTCACCGCCTCGCTACCGAGGTCGATGAACCCATAAGGATGTTTATCGCCAAACACGGCGCGATAAAACACCTTGCTGGCCAGCGCGGCGGGATTGTCCTTCTGTTGCATGATCTGGGTGAGGCGGCTCTTGCGGACACGTTCCAATTCTTTCTCAGAGAACGCGGGATTGAGGACCACGTCCGCCAGAATGGCAAAGCCCGCGCTCACGTTCTTCTTCAGCGTACGGAAGGTGAGCGAAGCAGAATCGGCGGTGGCGTTGGAGCTAAGTGTGGCGCCGATCTGGTCGAGGTCTTGGGCGATCTGCAACGTGGAGCGCTGCTGGGTACCTTCATCGAGCATGTCCGCGGTAAATGAGGCTAGGCCCGGCTTGTCGACGGGATTCGTCTCACTACCCGCCAGCACTACCAGATTAGCGGCAACGATGGGAAGCTTATGCTGCTCCACTAGATACACCGTGAGACCGTTGTCCAACTTGAATTGCTGGGGCACAGGTAGAGTGAGCTTGGATGCGGGGCCAGCCTTGGGCTGCTCAGCACGCCATTTTTCCGTGTCCGCGGGCGGCGCGGCTTCAACCTTTGCCGAGGTGTCGGCGGCCTTGGGAATGTCGTTGATGACCTTGTCGCCCTTCACTCCATAGATGATGACGCGGGCGTTGTCGCGGAGGTCACGCGCGGCCACCGTCTTCAGACCGGCGATGGTCGCCTTCTGATAACGGGCCAGATCACTCGCTAGGTAGCCAGGGTCTCCCAGATAGTGGTTGTACTGGTTGAGGCGATCAGCCACGCCGCCAAAGCCACCCAGCGTCTCCAGCCCGCGTATGATAGTCGACTCGATGGAATTCCGCGCGCGCACCAACTCTTCCTGCGTGGGACCTTGCTCACGGAAGAACTTGAGCTCTTCGTCGATGGCCGCCTGCAACTCTTCGGGCTTCACGCCGGGCTTGGCCGTAGCTTGAATGTTGAAGACGGAGCCGAGGATCAGCGAGTACTGCTGCGCGGCGACATCCTGCGCGATCTGCTTTTCGTAGACCAGTTTTTTGTAGAGACGGCTGGACTTGCCTCCGCCGAGGATCTTGGCGATCAGGTCAGACTCCGCGTCGCCGGGCTTGTAGATGGGTGCCGTGATCCAGGCCATGTAGACGCGCGGCAGTTCCACTTGGTCCGTAACCACGGTTTTTCTTTCCGCCGTGATGGCGGGAGTCTGGGCGTCGATCTTGGGTACGGGCGGACCCGCCTTGATAGATCCGAAATACTTTTTTACCAACTCTCTGGCCTGGGCCTTGGTGAAGTCGCCCACGATGGCCAGACTGGCGTTATTCGGAGCGTAGTACTGCTTGAAGAAATCGCGAACGTCGTCGAGCTGTGCGGCTTCGAGGTCTGAGTGCGAGCCAATGACGGAAGCATAGTAAGGATGCGTCTTGGGAAAGAGCTGGTGGAACATCGCCTCTTCTACCAGGCCGTAGGGCGCGTTCTCGACGCCCTGGCGGCGCTCATTACGGACCACGTCGCGCTGGTTCGCCAGTTTGGCGTGGTCAAGCGTTTCCAGCAGGAAGCCCATGCGGTCTGATTCCAGCCACAACGCGAGTTCGAGTTGGTTCGAGGGCAGGGTCTCAAAATAATTGGTACGGTCGAAGTCGGTGGTGCCGTTGATGTCGCTGGCGCCCGCGCCTTCCAGGATCTTGAAGTGGGCGTCGTCGCCGATATGCTGCGATCCCTGGAACATCATGTGCTCAAAGAGGTGGGCGAAGCCAGTGCGTCCGGGACGCTCATTGGCCGGGCCCACGTGATACCAAAGGTTCACCGCCACCATAGGCAAACGATGGTCTTCCACCAGGATGACCTCCAGACCGTTGGGCAGCTTGTATTTCTCGAAGGCGATGGTGGGCGCAGCGGATGCAGAAGATTTGCCGACCGGCTTGGCGGGAGACGATTGGGCTGCGGGCTGAATGGCGGTTTGCGCCGCAGCGGAGATCGCAAAAACCAGGAGAAGGGCGACGAGCGCAAGCGGAAGGCGCAGCTTCCTATGGGTGAGCATGGGGAAAATCCTCTTTGATAGTTCAGTTTACGAGCGAAATGTAAGGAAGAGAATGATAGCCAAAAGAGGGTGTGGCGTAAAGTTTGGACGGGAGCGACAGGAATAGCGGGGCGCAGTCGTATAATGCCAAACATGACCCTGGCCGAGACGGTTCGCAGAGCGATCATGGACGCTGTCGCCGAGGCGGGCGGCAATATGGTGCTGGCGGCGAAGGCCCTAGGCATCGGTAAAACAACGGTCTACCGCAAAATGGCGGAATACAAGAAGGTCAAACGCAAGAAGAAGTCCAAGAAGACCACACGGCGGATGAAAAAGAGCCGCGGATAAAGAA
>JBKKBM010000100.1:0-5636 GCA_046714215.1 Terriglobales bacterium
GGCCGAAGGTGTCACTCAGATCAGGGGTGCCGGACCTTTCACCATCGTCACCGGACGAGCTACCTACGAGACGCGCTCACTCATCAATGCGAGTGGACGCTGGTCCGGATTGCTACGTCTGCTCCAGCCACCCGCTGGCCCAAAGTGGATGGGCGCGAAGGCGCATTACGCGACGCAATCTGCTGACGGCTCCGTCGACCTCTATTTTTTTAAACACGGCTATTGCGGGGTGCAGCCCGTGGGAGCAGGTCTCGTTAACGTGTGCGCCATGGTGCGCGCCGATGTGGCCACCTCTATCGAAGAAGTTTTGGAGCGCCACCCGGCGCTGAAGCTAAAGAGCTTGGAGTGGCGGCGCGTGACGGAGCCAGTGGTGACGGCGCCCCTGCTGCATGAGCCTCCGACGCCGCTCTGCGGTCATGTATTGCAAGTGGGAGACGCCGCGGGATTCATCGATCCCTTCCTGGGCGACGGCATTTCTCTCGCCTTGCAAACGGGAGCGCGCGCCGCGAAGGCGCTTTCCTCGTTCGTTCAGGGGCCGGTCTCGCTGGCGCAAGCGGCCGAAAGCTACGCGGAAGGTTACCAGCGCGACATCCTGCCGGCCTTCCGCTACGCCGCGCGGCTGCGGCGTATCGTTTCCCTCTCGCAACCCTTCCAGCCCGCGGTCACAGGGCTGCTGAAGGTCCCGCACATCACGGAATGGTTTCTGCGGAAGACCCGCCCGAAGCTGGCAACGGCGAAATAACGGGAAGGCCAGCGGGCACGTAGCGAACGTATTAACGAACTACCAGCACCTCGCGCACATTGTCGCGGGCGAGAAAAAACTTGATGTTGGAAAAGTCCTTGAACAGATTCTCGATGTGGCGGTTATTGAATACGCGCTGCAAGCGGAACTGCGGCCCGCGCTGCAGGCTCAAGGAGTCTCGGCCCGCGATGTGGTAGCGATAATAAGGTGCATCCGGGCCGGCGTCCTTGGTATGGAAAAACGCCAGCAGCACTCCGCCGGGCTTCATGATGGAGGCCAGGCGTTCGATCAAAACCTTCACCAGCGATTCATGCAGGTAGTCGGGAATGTCCCAGCAGAGGACGGCGTCGAATTTCTCGCCGGTGTTGGTCAGGTTTTCGCGCAGGAACTCCGCCACTTTGATCTGCTTGCTGCCATCCTCGCCCTGAGTCACGTAAGCGGGGTCGAGGGATGCCAGCAATACATCTTCATTGTGGACGCGATGGCCGAGGCCGGTGAGCAGCGAGATATTCTGCGGCGAGGTGGGGCCCAAGTCGAGGATGCTGAGCGCTTCTCTGCCCGAGATGATCTTGGTCAACTCACCCAGACCGCTGGAATGGCGGGTCGCGCGCTCTCCGCCCTTGGCGTCGGCGGCGAACTCCGGGCTGCGGTCATCCTTACGGAACAGTCGGAAAAAACCCATGAGTCCCATTGTAAGCATGCTGACGCCGCCGGCCAACCGCCGGAGCTCGATCGGCCATGGCCTGCGCTTAACTTTGCGGGGTGAGTGAACCTTGGTCGTTGTAAGCCACGGCGGCGGCGAATGTCTTGGGCGTCTCTGCTTTCGCCACGGGCTTGGCGTCCTTCTTGATGTCGATAGCGCCCTTGAAGAACGCGCCGTCTTCGATCACGATGCGCTGGGTGGAGATGTCACCCGTCAACACGGCGGAGCGCTTCAACTCCACGCGCTCGGTGCCGACGATGTTGCCATCCACCTTGCCGTGGACGATCACATCGCGCGCTTTCACATTCGCGCGCACGCGGCCGTGCGGGCCGATGGTCAGGTTGTGCTCCTGTAAATCGATGCTGCCTTCCACTTCGCCATCCAGATACAGGTCTTCGCTGCCGGAGAGTTCGCCCTTCACCAGCACGGACTTTCCAATATGCGCCACGTCAGCGCGGAAGGTGTCAGCAGATTTGATCGGTTCCATGGGGCGAAACTCCTTCTTGATCTCGGGAGGATTGTTCTGATTGTTCGCAGGCGTACCTGCACTCGACAGCGGTCGTTCGTCCGGCTTGGTAGATTTCCACATAACTTCCCCCGAAAACACTTTCTGGTATCTGCTGGCAGCGCAGGGAGACATCCGCAAACTGTCAATTCAGAATGGCTTACGAGAACTATACTCAACCCTTGCCTGAGCCGCAATCAGGTTTTTTACGGATGCGCCCGAAATGGCGACTTCCGGCCCAAACCTGCGCCGAACGGTATGCGAATCGTCCGCTGAAAAGGGGCGAACGGCCGCGCTACAATGAATCTCATACATGGTTGATATTCACTGTCATCTTTTGCCGGGCGTCGACGATGGCGCCAAGAGTTGGGAGATATCCGAAGAGATGTGCCGCATCGCGGCAGCGGACGGCGTCCAGCATATTGTCTGCACGCCCCATGCGAATGACGAATACGTCTACGACCGCGGGCAGCATGAGGAGCGATTGCAACAATTGCGGGAGCGGGTGGGAGGCAAGATTCAGCTCAGCCTGGGCTGCGACTTCCATTTCTCCTTCGATAACATTCAGGAAGCGCTGGTGACGCCGGAGAAATTTGTCATCAGCGGCAGCGACTACCTCCTGGTGGAGTTCAGCGATTTTTCCATCAGCCCGGCGATGAATGACGCGCTGCTCCGCTTCCTGAGTCTAGGCATCACGCCGGTGATCACCCATCCGGAACGGAACATGGTGATCCAGCGTCAGCCGGAGTTCGTATTAAAGCTGGCAGAACAGGGTTGTGTGATCCAGGTCACAGCCAATTCGCTCACGGGACATTGGGGCGGCCAGGCCAAGAAGCTAGCGCTGTGGTTGCTGGAGCGCGATGCCGTACACGTGATCGCCTCCGACGCGCATGACACCCGCCATCGTCCGCCCATCCTCTCCAAGGCCAAGGCAGCCATCACCGACTTGTACGGCGCCGAGCTGGCCACCGCCCTCGTCCAAGACAACCCGCGGGCCATCATCTCTGGCCGTCCCCTACCCTATTTTCCCCAGCCGCAAGACGCCTAAGGCATGGTTCAGGGCATTCCTAGTAGGTAAATTGCATTCCCAAAAGCCTCCTTCATGGGTTATAAGGGACGTTCCCCCGTAGGCAGACCCATCTTGGAGACCGAGGTTGCGCAATGGGCGTGAAGCCCAAAAAGGCACCAGCCACAAGAACAAAACGCGCTCCGGCCCCTCCTGCCCAAGAATTGCAGAAACAGGGATTGCAGAACCAGGGATTGCAGACTGGCGTACCTGACCAGCCGCTGGCGTTCTCCCGCGCGATCATCGATAGCCTGGGAGACGCGTGTCTGATCTTGCATAAAGACACGCTGCGGATAATGGCCGCGAACCGTGCGGCCACCCAGCTTTACGGATTTTCTCTCTCCCAATTGGAAGCCATGGACCTGGCCGGGCTCGCCTTTCCTGGACAGGAAGACAGTTTCCGGTCGAAGCTGTCGTTACCCAAGATCAAGAAGGAATTGCAGCAGCGCTGCCAGGATGACTCGCGCGTCACGGTTGAGACCACGCCGGCGCTGGGCACATTTGGCGCCGAACCAGCTTGGCTATGCGTGCTCCATGAGATCAGGTCCCGGGCCAGCCTGGTGCAGGCGCTGCTGGAGAGTGATGCCACGAATCGCGAGATCATCGAGAACGCCAGCGACATCATTTACACCCATGACTTGCTGGGCAACTTCACTTCCGGCAATAAGGCTGTTTCCACCATCCTGGGGTACTCGCGCGGCGAGGCCCTTGCCTTGAATATCCGGGACGTGGTCATCCCCGAGGACCAGGAGATGGCCAAGCAGGCCACGCTGGCAAAGCTTTCTGGCAATCCCATGCCCAACCCCTACCTGCTGCGCGTCAACACCAAGGCAGGCAAGCTACTGCATCTGGAGGTCAGCACCCGGTTAATACATCGCGACGGCAAACCCTTCGGGGTGCAAGGCATCGCTCGCGACATCTCCGATCGAATCCACGCGGAGCAAGCCCTGCGCGAGAGCGAATCGAAGTTCCGCGCGGTGGCGGAAAGCGCGCCCTGCGCCATCCTCATTTATCAGGGATCGCGATTCCGTTACGTAAATCCTGCCACCGAGCAGATCACCGGCTACACCCCGAAAGAGTTACTGCAGGTCTCCCACTTCTGGGAATTGGCGGTGCCGGAGTTTCGCGATCTCATCCGCGAGCGTTCGCAGGCGCGGCTGCGGGGCGAAGATGTAGCTAGCCGGTATGAGTTCAAGATCCTGCACAAGAGCGGTGAAGCCCGCTGGATGGACTTTACCGCGAGCAACATCACTTATGAAGGCGCCCCGGCCGCACTGCTGATGGTGTTTGACATCACCGACCGCAAGCGGGCGGAAGACGAACTGCGGGCCTCCGAAGAGCGGTTTCGCCAGCTGTTCCAGCGCAACCTCGCCGGGGTCTACGTGAGCACTTTGGCGGGCAAGATGGTGGACTGTAATGAGTCGTTCGCCAAGATCTTCGGCTATGACTCGCGCGAAGAAGTCCTGCTGGCTGACGCCAATTCTTTCTATTTCTCCCAAAGCGATCGCGAAGAGTATCTGGGGAAACTGCGCAAAGACCGCTTGCTTTCGAACATGGAGACGCTCTGCCGCAAACGCGACGGTTCGCCGTTGTGGGTACTGGAGAACGTGATCCTGGTGCGGGGCACCCAGGGCGATGACCTGATCGAAGGCACACTGGTCGACATCACGGAACGCAAATCGACAGAAGCGAAGCTGATTGAGAGTGAGAGTAAGTTCCGCGGCGTGGCGGACACCGCTTCCTCGGCCATCTACATCCATAACGGCAAGCAGTTTCTTTACGCCAACCGCTCCAGCGAAGAGATCAGCGGCTACAGCGCGGCCGAGCTGATGCGCCTGAATCCCTTCGAGATCGTGCATCCGGACGATCGGGCCCTGGTGCGGGAACGGGGCCAGTCACGGCAAAGCGGCAAGGGGGCGCCGGAGCGCTACGAATACCGCATTCTGCGGAAGGACGGCACCCATCGCTGGGTGGATTTCAGCGCTGGGCTTATCCAGTTCGAAGGCCAGAACTCGATCATCGGCACTGCCTTCGACATCACGGAGCGCAAACGGGTGGAGGCCTTGCAGTCAGCGCTTTTCCGCATCTCCGAACGGGCCAACGCGGCGGAAGATGTGGAAGAGTTCCTGGTGTCTATTCACAAGATCCTGGGCGAACTGATGGACGCGCGCAATCTCTACGTCGCCTTATACGACGAGTCGACGCAGACCATCTCTTACCCCTACTACGCGGATGAAGCCGATGCGCCGCCCACCGGGTCCTATCCCCTGGGCCGGGGCTTCACCGAATATGTGCTACGCACCGGGTCGCATCTGCTGGCCACGCCGGAGATTACAGCCCGGCTGCATGAGGCGGGAGAGGTAGAATTGGTGGGCACTGATTGCGTGGACTGGCTAGGCGTCCCGCTCAAGACCGGCAACAAGACCGGCAACAAGACCGTGGGCGTGCTCGCGGTACAAAGCTATTCCGAGGCGGTCCGCTACAACGAACGGCAAGTGGAGATCCTCAACTTTGTCTCGCAACACATCGCCAGTGCCATCTTGTATAAGCGCAACGAAGAGGCGCGGCGCGAGTCTGACCTCCGCTTTCGCACCATGGTGCAGAGTGCCGTGTATGGCAT
>JBKKBM010000101.1:0-3540 GCA_046714215.1 Terriglobales bacterium
GCCCGCCGGAAGGATGGAGATCCTGCGCGAGAAGCTGATGGTCTCGGCTGCCGCCGTCGTGGCGGCTGCCGTGGTTTTCATTTGTTTCTGGGTCAACCCGGAGCGCTGGGTGGTCGCGGGCCTATTCCTCGTCGCGGCGACGGCTTCGGCCACGCTCTGGACGCTCTCCGCCAGATCCACCTTGGGCGTACTCGCGCTGAGCGCAGTCCCGGTGGGCCTTTTCTACACCACCGCCATTGGACTGGGAATAAACCTTTGGGCCGATGTGCCGGCAAAAACTCTCATCGTTCTTTCCATCGCCGCTCTCGGCTACTCCGGCCTGACGCTCTGGCTCGGGGCGCGAAAACTCGCGCGCTTTCAGGTAACGGGAGGAATCGCTGGCGGCGATCTGGTCATGTCCGGTCCGAACGTCATGCCGGAAGCTTTGACGGGATGGCTTTGCTATCGGCCCACCGAACCCGTTCTCAACTTGATCCGCAAAGAACTTCGGTTGCTGCGGGCGCTCTGGTTGCTTGCCTTGACGGTGGTCGGGTACATGACCTTCCTGACGGTGTTCCAGTTGTTACCCGACCATGCCCTCGTGAGCTATAAGACCCTGGGTCGAGGGAAATTTGCTCTCGCTCCATTGATGGCCATTCCCATCATGGCCATCCTGGCCGGCTGCCTTTCCCTGGGGGAAGAGAGGGCTGCGGGCACGCACTCCTGGCACATGACTCTGCCGATCCCGGCAGGCCGCCAGTGGCTGATCAAGCTACTGGTGGCCATGTTCATGGGTATATTTTGCGCGGTGCTGCTCCCATTCCTGGTCTTGCTGTGTGGGGGAAATCTATCCTTTGGAGGGCCGCTCTACTTTGTGGATCCGCGCGCCGCATTCGACTGGATGTACACGATGCCGATCCTGACCTTGGTGGGGTTCTGGTTTGCCTGCGCGGTGAACGGGACGATGCGCGCAGCGACCTGGTTTGTCCCCGCGACGGGCCTGATCTACTTTGCGGCTCGAGGCGGCGACCTGATGGGACAGCAGTTGGCGATGATCACCGGAACCCTGAGAGACCTGGCGGTTTCCTGGTTCCAGCTGAGTCCCTTAGCCTTCACCAACACCCGGTTCATGGGCCTCACGTGGCTTTCGGTCTTACTGGTCGCGGTGATCCAGAGCTACTGGCTATTTCGAGCCCTGCCCCAGGACAGCATTCTGGGGATGATCCGGCGGTTAATGCCGGTGACCCTGGCGGCCTTTCTCTGCGGCATTTTCTTAAGCGCCGGCTGGGTCGTTAAGTGGCAGCCCCTCTCGGAAACCCAGGAAGCCATCGATAAACTCCACATCAGCGGAGCCACCGCGCAACTCACCGTCGACGATCTGACCAAGGTCTCTCCGCTCTCCCCGTTCACACGGCGCTGGCTGCGCGACGCCAGCATTTCTGTCGCTCCCGACAAGGTTCACTCCGGGTACTTCGTGACCATCCATCTGGCCAGCGGTCTGGACTGCAGGCTCGCGGTGGCCCATTACGGAGGAAGATCGTTTAACCCGAAAGAGCCGTCCTGCGCGCAGAAGGACCCCTAAGGTCATACTGTGACAGAATGCTCAGTCATGTTGCGGCGGATCGATTTCAAATCCGGCAAGCCGGCCTATCTGCAGGTGGTGGATCAATTCAAGGCCGCCGCCGCGTCGGGTACACTGCGCCCCGGCGAGGCGCTCCCGGCCATCGGCGCGCTGGCCGGGGAACTTCGGGTTAACCGCAACGCGGTCGCCAAAGCGTATGCTGAGCTCGAAGGCCTCGGCCTGATCGAGATGCGGCCCGGCGGCGGATATTTCCTCAAAGTGAATCGCCAACGATTCCGCAAGGAAGTCCGGCCGCCGCCGGCTGCGGAGATAGACCGTGCCATGGTCCAGGCACCGCTCCTGCTTTGCAAGATCCTGACGTACTCCCTGGTGGCGAGCCTGCTGGGCGCCCTCTACTTGGGGATGGTGGTTCGAGGGCGGGTGGCCGCAGTGCTAGCGGTGGCCGTGGTTGCCGCTTTTTTCCTACCCTTGCGGAGCTTGGCCGAAAGGGTTGCACATCGCATCGTCTTCGCCAAGCGCTTTGAGCTGCCGCGCGTGCTGCGGATCATCAAAGCGGAAGGGCCGTTCCAACCGGATCTGGACTCCTTCACGCTGTGCGTGGCCGAAAGGGCCGAAGCGTTCCTCGGTACCCGGCCGGAGGTGATCAGGGATCGCGCCCAAGTCTTGTCTCTGGTCCAGTCGTTTCCCGCGCTCTGCTCGGCGCGCGCCCCCGCTTCCGCTGGTGCCGATTTATTGATGCCGGTTTTTTCCGATGGTGAGGTTTACGCTGTCTTGCGGCTGGCCCCAAAATCCACGGGCGCAGAATACGATGCGGAAGACTTGAAGTTTCTGACTGCGGTCGGCGAGCAAGTGGGGGTCACCGCCAATCAGTTTCGTTTGCGGCATGAAAAGCAGGAATCCGAATACGCGCTCGACATCCAGCAAGGGTTACTGCCCCGTGAGCTCCCGCAGATCGAGGGCTTTACGGTCGCTGGCGCCTGGCAGCCAGCAAGAACTGTGGGCGGCGACTACTACGATGTTTTCAAACTCACCGAGACGGAGTTCGCTTTGGTTGTTGCCGACGTTGCGGGCAAGGGCATCGCCGCCGCGCTATTGATGGCCAACCTACAGGCTACCGTGAAGGCGTACGCAACCTTGGAATCTTCGACACAGGACCTTTGCACTAGCGTCAATCGCGCCATCTGCCACAGCATCACTCCCGGGAAGTTCATCACTTTCTTCTACGCGGTGCTCGACTCGGCGAAGCACCGCTTGACATATACCAACGCTGGACACAACCCTCCGCTCCTGGCGCGTTGTGATGGCGTCTGCCTGCGGTTGGAGTCAGGCGGGGCCGTGCTGGGAATATTTGCGGACGCGTCGTACGAGTCGGCCACGGTTGACCTGAGGGCTGGGGATCGCCTGCTTATGTTTACCGACGGCATTACTGAGGCGGCAGATGCGAACGCTGAAGAACTGGGGGAAGAGCGCCTTATCGGCCTCCTGAGAGAGAACCCCGAGGTTACCGCGGCTGAGTTGACGGATACGATCATGCAGCGGGTGACGGGGTTCTGTCGTGAAGACTTCGCGGATGACGCCACACTTTTGACGGTCGTCGTCGATCGTCCGGCGCAGGTCCACGCGCCCGCTTCGCTGGTGGCCGTGTAGTCGGGTAACGATCACCCACAACGCGACCTACTCCCCGCAGGAGATCACCCTTTCGGGCTACTCGTTCGATTTCCAGCTGAGCGTGACCCGCCCGGGGCGCCCCCGCCGGAATCCAGCGATGCCGACCAGCGCCGCGGTTGAGGTTGCCATCTCAGCGCCGGAAATGGAGGGCACCGTTGCGCTCGAATGTATGGCTCCGAGCGAGATTCAATGCGAAGTCCCAGCCGTCGTGACCTTGGTGAATGGCGTCGCCACGATAGGGGTGCGGACGATGTTACCGCCCGAGCGGGCGCGTCGCCTCGGTAGTCCGCGCTCTTTCTCAGCTAAGACGG
>JBKKBM010000102.1:0-6754 GCA_046714215.1 Terriglobales bacterium
CTTGGGAACCGTTCAGGCGCTCGGCACATTGATGCTCGGCGGGGGCTCAAGCTATAACGGAGATGATGGCGTAGACCTGACGGCAGGAAGAGGAGGAACATTTGGTGTCAACTTGGAATTCCGCAGCGCGGATTTCGAAGGCAACGCCGGCTGGGGCATTGAGACCGACGCCAATGTGATCTCGGTAGTGGGAGTGGGCGAGTTTGGTCCCAATAGCGCCGGCGATGCCGATCAATTGGCGCAGCATGTTGACATCACCACCAATGGCCAACGCACCCTCGCCTCTTCGGGAGGAAGCAACACTCCGGCCAAGAATGAGGTGCTGAACGGACCCACCGCTTATTCTTCCGGAACCATGCAAAGGACGACCGGATTCCTCTGGCAGTTGCCCAGCATGACGGGCATCTACGATGGCGCCATCAAGGGGACCAACGATGCCCCTTACAAGGCGTGGTGCAGCTCTTCTATCACCAACTGCATGTGGTATGACGTTGGGAACGGCAGGCTGGGCTGGGGCGGCACCAACTTTCCCGCGCAGTTCTGGGTCCCGGGTTCGTCCGGTTCGGTCACCTTTCCTTCCGCCACCACCACGCTGGCGGGCTTGGCGGTGGCCCAGACCTTCACCGCCAACCAGACGTTCACTGGAACCGTCGCCGTAGGGTCGTCAGGAACAGCCCTATCGCAGGTCCGGGTCTTCACCCCCTCGCTTACGCCGGCTTCGGTCGCGGTCGCTAGTTGCGCGGAACAGACCTTCACGGTTTCCGGACTGTCTACGGCGGACAAGGTCGTCGTGAATGGTCCCGCGCCCACAGCCGGCACCGGCATCTCCGGCGTGCGCGTATCCGCCACCGACACCCTGGCCATCAACTGGTGCAATCCCACGGCAGGCTCATTGACTCCTGCCAGCGGCACTTACAACGTGGTGGCGCTGCGCAATTGACAATGAGCCCATCTGACCAGCCCACGGTGGACGCCGGCCTTTCCCTCAAGGCTCCGGAAGTATTGCTTTACAGTCTCCCGAGCGACACGACTTTTTTTGATGGCTTCGACCGCTTTGCCGCCGAGCACATCCCTGATGGGTCGAAGGTGCTGGATATCGGCTCCGGCAAGGGGTGGCCCTACGAACAGGTAATGGCCAAGGCTTCCCTGGTGGGCGTGGACCCGGATCCTGGCATCCACTCGAACCCCCATCTGGTGGCTCGGTACAACTGCAGGGTAGAGGAGATGCCGCTGGAGCACTTCGACGTGGGGCTGGCCTCGTTCGTGGTGGAACACGTCGAGGACATCCCGGAATTTTTGTCGGCGGTGCGGGCGCGGGTGGATAAGTTCATCTTCTCCACGCCCAACCTGCGCCATTACTTCGGGGCCGTGTCCAAGGCCACTCACCACCTGGGTGCGCAGGAAGCCCTCTTGCGACTACTAGGCAAGGACACCGCTTACCACCATCCCACTTATTACCGATTGAATACGCCGGCTGCGATCCAGCGCGCGGGCGCGGCGGCGGGGTTCCGCCGTTTTGAGATCGCTATGTTCGACAATCCCGAACACCTCGCTTGGTATTTCCCCAAGGGACTGCGGTGGGTCCCGCAGAAGTATTCGGCGATGGTGTATCGCCGTAACTGGACGCGGAGTATGTCCACCATGTTTGTGGTGATGAGCTAGTTACCGCCTAATAGAACAAGTACTTCCGCCACTTGGAGTCTGACCGGCCGATCATCCGCATGATGTGCCGACTGGTATGCAGATTAAAGGTCCGCGGCTCCCGCAGCAGCTTCATGTTGCTGATCTCGCCCAGCAGTTGATTGCCCTTTTTGCGATTACAGGCATGGCAGCAGGCCACCAGGTTCTCCCAGGTGGAAAGGCCGCCGCGCGAGCGCGGCACTACGTGATCCAGCGTCAACTCCCCGGAATAGAGCACCACGCCGCAATACTGGCAGGTATTACGGTCACGCAGCAGGATGTTCTTCCGCGAGAGCGCGCGCGTCTGATGCGGGATCCGCCGATACTCCAGCAACCGGATCACCGACGGCAGCCGCATGGCCATGCGCTGCGCGTGCAGAAAATGTCCGTTTTCCTCTTCCGTCATGGCGACACCCTTCAACACCAGCACCAGCGCGCGCCGCGCCGCGCAGATATTGATGGGCTCATAGGAAGCGTTCAGTACCAGCACCGGCGCATACAGAGGAACGGTTTGGCCGGTCTCCTCCGCCGCCGGGGCCTGATGCAGCTTAATGCGGCCGGACGTGGCCTGCATCCGGGACGATCCATGTCCTTTGCGTGCGTGCCCACCCATAGGTTCAGTCTAGGTTCCCGGCCGCGGTGCCAAGCGCCGCCGTTGCTCTCTCCTTCGTTGGGATTTGACCCAAACTTTGTTCCAGATTCTTCCCTGGATCTTGATCTTCATACGACGTCACCAGCTTCGTGACCCGGGCCGCCGTTACCACCCACACCTCAGTTGCGCCCGCGCGCTTCAACACTCGCGCGCATTCTTCCGCAGTGGTTCCCGTAGTGAAGACGTCATCTACTAAGATGACGTTCCTGCCCTGCACGGCACCAGCTAATTTCTTCACGACCACAAACGCTCCGCGCACGTTCTCGCGCCGTTGATGCCGCGTCAGCCCGGTTTGCGACGTCGTCTCCCGCACCCGCACCAGCAACTTTGGGCTGATCTCAACCTTCGCGTCCACCACTTTCGCCGCCGCCCGCGCAATCTCCTCCGCCTGATTAAACCCGCGCTGGCGCAGTTTGCCGCCATGCAGCGGGATGGGCACCACCACCGCGCCGCTTCCGGCCGCCTGCACGGCCTGCCGCATCGATTCCGCCATGCACTCGCCCAGCGGACGCGCCGCCGGCGTCATCCGTTGATATTTCAGCAGATGGATCAAATCCCGCAACGCGCCTTCATACGGGCCATAAGCAAAGGCCCGCTCGTATCTAGGACGTGCCCTTTGACACAAGCCGCACAGCGGCTCTTCGCCCAATACCATCTGCCCCAGCAACAGCTCTCCGCAGATACCGCATTGTGGATTAGCAAAAGTTTTAGTGGAATCCAGACACTCAACACAAACGGGAAGGCGGGAGATATTTACGAGAAGGTCGCCGCAGATGCGGCATTCGGCAGGAAATACGGTGGTAAAAATGCTCTCGGCAGCTTTTTGCAGAAGTCTTCGACTTCGACTCCTTCGCGGTGCCTGGGCCTCTGCCCGGATTGACCCCACCGTACTCGCAGGCTCTTGTACGGCGGGCTGGTCGATGCTACTGCTGAAGACAACCCTCCTGCAAACGGCCGCCCCGACAATTGACCCGCGGGGCGAAAAGTAGGACTGAACCGCTTGTTGTGCAAAGTATAGTCCCATTTCCGGGCTCAAATCAAGACGCAGCTTGCCCCGCCAGTTCGCTCCACCTCCATTCCGCAATTCTTGAATGGCTTGAATGCTGACGGCTAAATGCTGACGGCTAACTTGTATTCCCCGCAGCCCAGTGCTAACTTTTCCTGTTCGGCTTTTACCCCCGGTTTACCCCAGGAGGCATGAGTGGCTGAGATTACCGAGATACGCCCCACCGAAAGCACGTTTCAACCGTACGTATCCGCCGACGAATCCCGCGCTGAGTTCACGCCGCGCGCCGTCATCGTAGGCGCGCTCTTCGGTATCCTCTTCGGCGCCGTCACTGTCTACGTCGGCCTGCGCGCGGGACTCACCGTCTCCGCCTCCATCCCCATCGCCGTGCTCTCCATCAGCTTGCTGCGCGCGCTGGGCAAGAGCACCATCCTAGAAAACAATATCGTGCAGACGACCGGCTCCGCCGGTGAATCCGTCGCCGCCGGCGTTATTTTCACGCTGCCCGCGCTCATCTTCCTCGGCTTCCCGCTGGAATATTCGCGCATCTTCCTGCTGGCGCTCATCGGCGGATGGCTCGGCGTCTTCTTCATGATCCCCTTGCGCCGCCAACTCATCGTGAAAGAACACGGCGCGCTGCTCTATCCCGAAGGCACAGCTTGCGCTGACGTCCTCATTGCCGGTGACCGTGGCGGATCATTCGCCAGCCGCGTTTTCTGGGGCTTGGGCCTGGGGGGTGTCTATACGCTTTTCCAGAATGAGAATATGCTTCGCGCGTGGCCGGGCACCCCGAACTGGGAGCCCAAAGGCTATCCCGGCGCGGCGGTGCGCGCGGACGCGACCTCCGAATACATGGGCGTGGGCTACATCATTGGACCGCGCATCGCCGGCGTCATCTTCGCCGGCGGTGTCTTCTCCTGGCTGCTGTTTATGCCCGCCATCAAATTCTTCGGTAGTGGACTGACCGAGCCGCTTTATCCCGGCACTACTCTGATCAGTGAGATGTCGCCTTCCGACCTGTGGCGCACTTACGTTCGCCCGATGGGCGCGGGGGCCGTGGCTGCCGCCGGCCTCATCACGCTGATGAAGACCATTCCTACCATCGTGGGCGCGATCCGCGCGGGGGCCAAGGACCTGGGGTCGGGCGCCGATGCGTCCAGCTTCCGCCGCACCGACCGCGACCTCCCTCTGAAGCTTGCCCTGGGTGGAGCGGCCGTTTTGCTGACCATGATGTGGGCCATGCTGACCTTCAAGCCGATCGAGGGAGCCTACACCTCCTGGTATCACAACCTACTGGCAGCGATTTTTGTAATCATCTTCGGGTTCTTGTTCGTGACGGTCTCGTCGCGCATTGTCGGACTCATCGGCAGCTCCGCGAATCCCATCTCCGGTATGACCATCGCCACGTTGATGGCGACGTCCGCCATGTTCCTCGCTATGGGGTGGATTGCTCCGGCATTTGCCGCCCTCGCCATCACCATCGGCGGAGTGGTTTGCATCGCTTCCGCCAATGCGGGCAATACTTCGCAAGACTTGAAAACCGGTTTCCTGGTCGGCGCCACGCCGAAGTATCAGCAGTATGCGCTGATGGTCGGCGTCCTGGCCTCGGTTTTTGTTATCGGCTTCACGCTCATTTCCATGAACAAGGCGCTGGAGGACTTCCGGCCCGCCAATGTGCAGGTCGACATTAATAACTTGCCCTCCGGCGTGGTGGTTGAACGACAGAACTTTAACCGGGATGGCGATCGTCCACAGATTCGCGTGAAGACCACCACCGGTGAAGAGTTAAAGAACGGCAATGATTACATCCTGCTGAACGCCTTAGGTTCGCGGGTAGTCGCTGACGGTAAATACCTCTACAACAAGAATACGAATCAGGTCGAAGTGCAATGGACGCAAGGCATCGGCAGCGAACAGGCCGCCGCGCCGCAAGCCCGCTTGATGGCCACGGTCATCAACGGCATCCTCACGCAGAAGCTGCCCTGGGGCCTGGTCCTGTTTGGCGTCTTCCTGGTGATCGCCGTGGAACTGCTGGGCATCCGCTCGCTGTCGTTTGCGGTGGGCGCCTATCTGTCCATCGGAACCACGCTCGCCATCTTCTGTGGTGGCATCATTCGCTGGTTGGTGGAGCGCGGGTCGCAGTCCTCAGCCTCTGACCATAACAGTGAAGTCAGCCCGGGTTCGCTTTACGCCAGCGGCCTTATCGCCGCCGGCGGCATCGTCGGACTCCTGGGCATTGGCTTGAAACTGCTGGAGGACCCACGTTGGAGCCTTATCAAACCCGGCACCGTGCAGTTCAATAAAGATGGCTTCCTGAGCTTCCTCCATCACGACTGGGTCTCAGTACTCATGTTCATCGTGCTGGGTTATTCGCTCTTCCACTTCGCGCGCAAGCCGCTGGAGACAACGGGCGGCGAGAAACAATAGGAGTTATCGGCTATCGGCTATGTTCTAATTTCGAGGGCAGCGAGAAATCCCTACCCTCGCCATTACTCTTGCTCCAGTCATCCCGAGCGAGTCGCGAGCCAACGCGAGCGGCGCGTCGAGGGACCAGGCCTTGGCCCTTGCTCTTCAATTACCCGATTACGCAATTACTCAATCACCCACTCTTGCTATGATGGCCCTGTGTCCATCGCCAAGAACATCGCGCGCGTCCACGAGCGCATGGAGTCCGCAGCCAAGCGGGCTAACCGTTCCCCCGACGATGTCGCCCTCCTGGCCGTTACCAAGACCATGCGCGAGGCGCCCATCCGCGAGGCCTACAGCGCGGGTCTGCGTCTCTTCGGTGAGAACCGCGTGCAGGAGTTCATCGACAAGTTCGAGTCCATCTGCGACCTAGCCAACGTGGAGTGGCGCCTCATCGGAAATCTGCAATCGAACAAGGCCACCAAGGCCGCGGGCATGTTCACCGCCATCGACACCATCGACTCCATGCGCATCGCCGACCGCGTAAACGCCGCCGCCGAGAAGCTGGGCAAGATCCTTCCCGTACTCATCGAGGTCAATGTTGGCGGCGAACAAGCCAAGGCCGGCGTTGCTCCCGTCTCCAGCGAGTTCGAGCAGATTCTCCGCGCCGCGCCGCGCCTTGAAGCGCTGCGCATCCGCGGTATCATGACCGTGCCCCCCATCGCCCACGACCCCGAGACGGCGCGCCCCTACTTCCGTATGCTGGCCAAGGTCCGCGCCGAGATTGCCGCCCGCCACCTCCCCGCCGTCAGCATGGAAGAACTTTCGATGGGCATGTCCCACGACTTCGAGGTGGCGATCGAAGAAGGTTCCACCTGCGTCCGCCTGGGCACCGCCATCTTCGGCGCGCGCCCCGAGCCACGGCGCCAGGTGGCTTAGCTCCTTATCTCGAAGCGTAGCGAGAGATCGCTACCCTCGCGCAGACCTTATTTCCTTGTCATTCCGAGCGC
>JBKKBM010000103.1:0-14080 GCA_046714215.1 Terriglobales bacterium
GGCTATGAGCGCATCGAAGAGAAGCTGCGCGGCGTGGGCGCGCAGATGAAACGCATCGGAGAGATGCTGCCGAAGAAGTCAGCGGTGCCGGTGATGAGTTAGGTTTTTGGTGTAATCCCGAGCGAGCCGCGCGCACCGTGAGCGGCGACGAGGAATCCCTACCCTCGCGCGTGCTCTCACTCTGTCATCCTGAGGCCCGCCTTGGGCCGAAGGAGCTTGCGGTTGGGTTTTGCTGTTGGTTCTGAAACTCGGAACCTTAACCTTTAGTGCATCTTCACGCCCAGCACACTCGCCGTCACTACGATCACCAGCAGCGCCGCTGATACCAGCACCATCTTCCTGTCTTTTTGCCCCGCATACATCACCAGCGCGGCGATGATACGCAACATCGGCGTAGCTAGCAACACCAGTATCCCCGCCTTCGCCGCATAGGCCGCCGGCGTTTGCACTCCCGCCACCCCCAGCGCCACGGCCGCCAGCAACAACGCGAATGACGCATACGCGCCGTACCTCAACGTCATCGCGACCAGGTGCTCCGATGGTTTTATGGGTGAACTTTTCATGCCAGCCCTCCCGTCAGCAGCTTGTAGATCATCTGCCCCGCCAGGGCCACCGTGATGGCGATGAACAGGCTCAGCACATAGATGGACCGGACTTTGGGCGCGAGTCTCGCCCCGATCAGCGAGCCGGCAAACACTCCTGCCACCACCGCCGCCGCAATGCCCACGTTCACATCGCCGCGTCCGTAATAGATGTAAGCGCCCGTGGCGGCGGTCACGCCGATGGTGAAATTGCTGGTCGCCGTAGCCACCCGCAGCGGAACCCCCATGAACATATACATCACGGGCACTTTGATCACGCCACCGCCCACGCCCAACAATCCGGAAAAAGCGCCCGCCCCCAGCGACGCCGCTAACCCCAGCGGATAATTCCTCGCTTCATACGGCGGAATCTCCGTCTGCAGAGCTTCGTTGCGCGAGCCCCAAGCCCGCTTCACCAGCGATGACGCGCTATACAGCAGGAAGCATACGAAGAGGACAGCGAGAGTCTGCTTGCTGGCGTACGCCGCGATGATCGCCGCTGAAGCCGCGCCCGTCGTCGTCGCCAACTCCAGGATCATGCCCAGGCGGATGTCCGTGACGTGCCGTTCGACGTGCACTGATGAAGTGGCCGTCGAGGTCGCGATGACCGAGACCAGGCTGACCCCGATCGCCTGATGCAGCGGCACGCCAAAGTAGATGGCCAGCAGTGGCGTGATGATGATGCCGCCACCCACGCCCGCCAGCGCGCCAAAGCCTCCGGCTGCGCACCCCACTGCCGCCAGCAGCAAGATCGTGATGGGTGAATCGATCACTCGTGATTTCCGTTACTGATCTTCATCTCTACCGGCTCATCGCTCTGCGCGCGCAGCACCATGCCCACCGCACCTAAAACCACCACCGCCGCGATCAACATCGACGGCGGGATGGGCTCCTGCAACAGGATGGCCCCTTCCGCGATCGCCACCAGCGGCACCACTAGCGAGATAGTCGATAGCTGATAGGGATGCATCTTTCTAAGCAGCCAATAATACGTGGCAAACGCCACCGCTGACCCGAATACCGCGAGAAAGATCATCGCCGCCGTAGCGGCTGTCGACCAGCGGATCGTATGGCCCGACTCCAATACGGCGCTCGCCGCCAACAGCACCACCGCTCCGATCACCAACTGCGCGCACGTGCTCACCACCGGCGCCACTGCCAGCATATTCTTCTTCGCGTAGAGCGCCGACCAACCGCTGCTCGTTACCGCCAGCAGGATCGCCGCTCCACCGATCATCGCCCGCGGCGATGCGCTCAACTGCGATTGGAACAGCACGCCGATGCCTCCGGCCGCCACCACCATGCTGAAGATCGCGCTCCGCGGCACCTTCTTGCCTGTCACCAGTGGTGTCAGCAGACTCACCACCAGCGGCGACGACGTATACAACAACGCCGTCATCGATGAACTCACATATTGCTCCGCCCAGAAAAGTAACCCGAAGGGAATGGCCATGATGGTCACGCCCAGCAGCACCAGGTCGCGCCATTCGGCCGAGGACTTGGGCCAGGGCAGCCGCTGGGCCAACCCTACCCCACCTAAAATCACCGCCGCGATCACAAATCGCACGGCCGCCGCCCACAGGGGCGGCACCTCGAGCACCACCACGCGGATCGCCATCCACGTGCTGCCCCAGATGGCGCACAACAGCGCGTACGCTAGATAATGTTTAAGAGTGATCGCTCCGGAGGATGGCATCAGGACTCCAACTTTTGTACCACACGCTTTATCTTGTCATCCCGAGCGAGGCGGGAGCAACGCGACCGCTGACGAGGGATCCCTACCCTAGCCTACGTGCCAGCCCAAGCAGAATAGAGATGGCGCTCGCCGCGCAAGCGATGCGCCTCTGCGTCTCCGCGTTGAGATCGCAGTCCACAAACAAAAAGGCCGCAGATCTCTCTGCGGCCTTTTTTAGGAATCACTAGCTAGCGTCGCGGTCCGCCGCGTCCGCGGCCACCGCCGCCGCCGCCGCCGCGTCCACCACGACCACCGCCACCGCCGCCACCGTGACGAGGACGTCCCCCACCACCCGGCCCACGGCCTCCGCGATCACCCCCGCGGTCAGGACGCCCGCTACCCACTCCGGCGCCTTCTACGCGGTTGAAGTTCGGCTCATCGCCGCTGCCCTCGGATTCCGCGAAATCGCCACCGCCTTCGATGGTCAGACCGCCCTCACCGGGCGCTCCGCCTTCTGCGGGTTCGCCGTTCTCAGCCGCCATCTTCGCGCGCTGCTCTTTTAAGATCGCCTTGCGCGACAGCTTGATGCGGTTGCCTTCAATGGACAGCACCTTCACCAAGATCTGGTCGCCCTCATCGAGCTCGTCTTTCACTTCGTTGACGCGATGCTCCGCGATCTCGCTGATATGCAGCAAGCCGTCGGTGCCGGGGAACAGTTCCACAAACGCGCCAAACTCCGCCAGCCGCACCACTTTGCCGAGGTACGTCTTGCCGATCTCCGGTGTCGCCGTGATGTCGCCGATGATCTGCAGCGCCTTGGCCAGCGCGGCCTCGTCGTTCGACGCCACATTCACCTTGCCCGAATCTTCCACGTCGATCTTTACGCCCGTCTGCTCCACGATGCTGCGGATCATCTTTCCGCCCGGTCCGATCAGGTCTCTGATCTTGTCCACCGGGATCTGCAGCGTGTGGATTCGCGGCGCAAACTTCGACATCTCTTCGCGCGATCCCTTGATCACTTCTTCCATCTTGTCCAGGATGAACAACCGGCCCTTGCGCGCCTGCTCCATCGCCTCACGCATGATGTTGCCGGTGATGCCCGGGATCTTGATGTCCATCTGCAGCGCGGTAATACCTTCGCGCGTGCCCGCTACCTTGAAGTCCATGTCGCCGTAATGATCTTCCGCGCCGGCAATGTCCGTAAGAATGGCGTAATCGTCGCCTTCCTTAACCAGGCCCATCGCGACGCCCGCCACCGCACCCTTCAAGGGCACGCCCGCATCCATCAGCGAGAGCGACGCACCGCAGACGCTCGCCATCGAAGACGATCCATTTGATTCCAGGATGTCGCTGACTACGCGCATCGTGTAAGGCCAGGTCTCAGGGTCCGGCAGTACGGCCAGCAACGCCCGCTCCGCCAACGCGCCGTGTCCTACTTCGCGCCGGCCTACACCCATCATGCGGCCCGTTTCGCCCACCGAGAACGGCGGGAAGTTGTAATGCAGCATGAAGCCCTTGCGGGTCTCACCTTCGTAGCGCTCAATGCGCTGCGTGTCATCGCTGGTGCCCAGCGTGGTGGTGACCAGCGCCTGGGTCTCGCCGCGGGTGAATAGCGCTGAACCGTGCGTGCGCGGCAACACTGAGGTCTCGATGGTGATCTGGCGGATCTCGTCGAACCCGCGCGCATCCGGACGCCGCTTGTTCTTCGTCACCTGCTCGCGGAAGATGTTCTCGCGCAACTGGTCAAAGTACTTGCTCGCCTTCTTGCGCCCGGCTTCATCCTCTTCCGGGATCGATTCCTTTACTTCTTTCTTCAGCGCCTTGAGGTTCGCGTAGCTGTCTTCCTTCGTATACTTCTTGGTGTCGCCCGCGTCTGTGATCTTCTCGGCGATCTTCTTCTTCAGGTCGTTGTAGTAGCCCTCGTCGAATTCCACCGGGGCCACTTCGCGCTTCTTCTTGCCCGCCTTGCTTTGCAATTCCAGGATGCCGTCGCAGATCTTCTTGACCTGCTCGTGACCAAAGTCGATGGCGTCCACCACGATCTTCTCGCTCACGCCCTTGGCGCCGCTCTCGATCATCACAATGCCGTCTTTCGTAGCGACGACCATGATGTTGAGCAGACTTTCCTTCATCTCCGCGTAGGAGGGGTTCACTACGAAGTTCTCATTCACATAGCCCACGCGCACCGCGCCCACCGGGCCGTTGAAAGGGATGTCAGAGATGGTCAGGGCCGCGCTCGCGCCGTTCAAGGCGTTCACGTCCGGGTCGTTCTCAGTGTCGGCGGAAAGGACCAGGGAGATGATCTGGGTCTCATTGCGGAAGGTCTCAGGAAACAGCGGCCGGATGGGCCGGTCGATCTGGCGGCAGATCAGGATCTCGCGCTCGCTCGGTCTGCCTTCACGCTTGATAAAGCCACCGGGGATGCGTCCGCCGGCGTAAAAGTATTCACGGTAATCCACCGTGAGGGGGAAGAAATCGATGCCTTCACGCGGTTCTTGATTGGCTACCGCGGTCGTCAGTACCACGTTGTCGCCGATGCGGACCACTACGGCGCCATGCGCCTGTTTTGCGATTCTTCCGGTTTCGAAAGATACGGATTTTCCGCCGGCCAGTTGAACTGTGATCTCTTGCTTCATGGATGTTCCTCTTTTCGGTTGGGAGCAGCGCCTTGCGGCAGGGTCTTGCCTGGCGGGGTGCCTAGGTCCGGACGTTCCATCTGGCGCTTCAATTTCCGCTGCAATGCCACTTGGTTGAGAGAGAGTTGACGCCATTCGCGACAGGCGGAAAGATACAACTCTCCCGCCGGTCGATTTAAGGGATTCTATGGAAAGCCATTCCTGGGAAAACCAAGTCCGCCTGCACCAGCTACTTGCGGATGCCTAGCTTCTGGATCACGTCTTTGTAGGATTCCGAGTCGTGGCTCTTCAGGTAATCCAGCAGACGACGTCGCCGGCTGACCATCATGAGCAGGCCTCGGCGTGAGGCGTGGTCCTTCTGGTGCGTCTTGAAGTGCTCGGTCAATTCACCGATCCGTTCACTCAGGACTGCGATCTGTACTTGGGGACTTCCCGTGTCCGTCTGGTGGGTACGGTATTGGCTGATGACGTTCTGTTTTCTCTCTCTGGCTAGCACTGAAACGGATGACTCCTGATCTATATTTCTCTCACTTTGGTTCCCTATTAATGTAGCACGCAGGCCGTAGATAGGGCAAAAGCGGGGCAGGGGGTAGCGGAATCGCTTTTCCGGTCGTATCCTTGGTGTCCTTCGTGGTTAAGCGGCAATGCTTTGACCCACCCCGCCACGGACTGCGTTTCCCTTCTTTTTGCCTTTCCTCTGTGTGACTCTGTGTTCTCTGTGGTTAATGAGTTGCCTTCGTGCCCTTTGTGTCCTTCGTGGTTAAGGCTTTTGCCTTTCCTTAACCGAGTCCCCGCCTCCGTGGTGAGTAAGCAGACTTTTCCGCATCTTCACCACCACCGAATAGTTCGGGTCGACCATGTTGCCCACCCGTATCTGGGCTGTTTGCGAGACGAACTGATAGGCGTCCCATTTATCGAAGCCATAATCGGCGGCTACCCATTCGATCATCTCCACCGCGGCGATGCGCAACGCATCCGACAGAGGACGCACGCTCCCCACCGTCATGATGTACTCCTCGTTCTCGATGCGCGGCCACGCGATCTTCTTGCCTTTTATCACCTGAAATTCCAGGGTGACGTCCATCGTGGTCTCCAGACCGGAGCCGCAGATCTCGCCATCGCCTTGCAACGCGTGACCATCACCGAAGTAGAAGTAGGCACCCTCATGGAAGATGGGCAGATAGACGGTTGCGCCCTCACGCACGTCGCTCACATCCATGTTGCCGCCAAAGTTTCCCGGCCACAGTCCGCCGAAGGCTTCTTCTCCCGCGGGCGCCACCGCCACGCGCCCCAGCATCGGCTGCAACGGGACTTCAACCGTTTTCTTGCTTGCGGTCAGCTCCAGCACGCCGCGACTTCCGTCTACCAGCTTCCACACATATCGCCGCGCGGGGATGGGATCATTCAGCATCCGCGTGGAGCGGTCAGAGGCCACGGCGCTGATGAACCCAGGCGAGTGCGTCGACACGGCATGGTCGCGGTTGGTCCGCAGCCGGACGATCTTTACGACGAGCGTATCGCCCGGCGTGGCGCCTTCAATGAAGAACGGCCCCACTTCGCCCGGCCACGCGCCGCCCGGCTTCTCGTAGTAGCCGCCGTAGATGGTCTCACTTTCCACCACGTCGCCGGGTTTGATGGTCAGCACGGGCGGGCGCACGGCAAATGTCTGCACGCCTTTTTCCTGTTTGAACTTGTGGGTCTTGGCGAACGCGGCGGGAACAACCGCAAGGAACAACACGAGAGCGCAACAGGTACCACGGCTGGACGAACGCATGCTTGCCTCCGGAAAATCCGGCGGCAAGCATACAGTACTTTCTTTACCCCGATGCAAAGCGAGGGGTCCCTACCCTCGGCAGCCCCTTACCCCTGTCATCCTGAGCGAAGGGCGAACGCAGTGAGCACGCATCGAAGGACCCCGACCTTAAAAGCAATCCTTCCTCCTGTCATCCTGTCATCCTGAGGCCGGCTCTTTGGCCGAAGTCGGGGTCCCACCAAGCGTAGCTTGGTCGGGTGAGAGGGACCTCGCGGTTGCTTTTTTTGCTTTGTCCCTGTCTTCACCGCGGTGAGACCAACCCCGCAGCACACCCTGTAAAATGCCAGCCATGCTCCATCTCTCGCGCAAAGGGCAGTTCGTAGCTTGGGTCGTCATCTATGGTGGCGCGGTCGCGCTCATGGCGTCCAAGGGAGGCGAGGAAGGAATTTACTTTCTCTGGGGACTAGCCCTGGGAGTGGGCGCGGGCATCGCCACCTGCGTCGGCGGACCGGCAGAAAAGATGAAACGATTCTTGTGGGTAGCGGCGTGGTTCCTGGGTTCGTGGGCACTCGGCTTGGCACTGCTGTGGGATGAGCTCGGGCATGGAACCGTCTGGATCCGCCCCCAAACGGCGGCACTGGTAACGCTGGTCTGCGGATTCCCCGCCTTGCTCGCGCTGCTCGTCTGGATCTTTCGCCGCCCCAAGCTGTCCTAAGATTTTTCCGCGCCCAATCCTCTATATAAGATCTTCCTTCGTGTCCTTTGTGTCCTTCGTGGTTAAATGACCTGCCCTTGCCTTCCTCGGCGTGACTCTGTGCTCTCTGTGGTCAAGAACTTAGTATCTGAACAGATATGAAACCTTCACGAACACCTGTTTCCCGTCATTCACGAACCGGTTGGGCGCCGCGCCGGGGCCATTGAAGATCGGGTCCGGATTCCGCAGGTTGCTGTTGTACCCCACATATACCGCGGTCCCCGGATGCAACAGCCACGTGACCAGCACGTCCCCGTTGAAGCCTTTGGTCGTCGCCAACGCCGTATGGTTCTGGTTGGCCAGCACCGCTGTGTACTGCAGGATGGTCCGCAGCGAGAGCTGCCGGGTGAACTGGTAATTCCAGCGCGAACGCATGATGTGATTGTTGAAGGCGCTTTCGCCGGTCACCCGGTCGCGATACCGATTCAGGATGTAGCGATTATTGATCGTTAGTTGCGCCAGCGGCTTCACCGTGGCTGAGAACCACACCGAATCGTTGTCGGTAAGCACGGGCGGCATGCCGCTGCGAGGGACATAATTGATGCTGGTGCCGCGGCTGATCTCGCCGTTGAAGGAGATCTGTTTGAAATAGGAGCTGTAAAAGAAAAATCCGGTGCTGCCAACGCGGAAATCCTGGTCAGCCGTCGCCAGCGATGGGAAGCCATCTTCCACTCGCCGCAGGCGGTTTTGTCCGCCGTTGATGAAGGCGCCGAAGTCGGTGTTCCCGCGGAACCCGAAGCGGTAGTTTGCGTTGAGATGGGTCTCCAGCCGCCGCCCGGTCGAGTCCCACAGCGCCAGTTGAAAGGCGTTGGGCCCGTGGTTCAAGAGGTGCTTGCCCTCAGGCCGGAACAGATACCGCGCAAAATTGCTGAAACGGCGCACGCCCGGCCGCCGGAAGAATCCGGTCTGCGTCTCAAATCCGGGGCTGGTATCCTGCAAGAGCGTGTTGCCGGAGAAATACCGGCCACGGTACTCCGCCCAGGTGTCCACCGCGTGCCCGCGCTTACTTATTCCACTGAGGGAGCGCGATTGGCTGATCACGCCCTGCGCCACCGCGGTCACCTTCGAACCCAGCTTCAGCCGAGTATCCAGGCTGCCCACCCGGTTGAAACTGTCTAAAAACTCGCGGTGCGTGTACATCAGGCCCACGCTGCTTTGTTTCCAGAACTCGCGATTCACGCGGCCCACACCGAAGTACGCACGCTGGTCGCGCAACGGATCATTGTCCGCCACTCTTCGCCCCGGCGACTGGTCATCCGCAAACAACATCCCCACCGTGTAACGCCCCACTTTACCGGTAAGGCGCGCTCCGATCTGCGGGTCCGAGATACGCCGGGTGAACAGCAGCGTGATCGGCGTATCAAAGAAGTTGGCATTCTCTAAAAAGAACGGACGCTTTTCCGGGAAGAACACCTCGAAGCGCTGGTTCACCGTCACCTGGGGCTCGTCGGACTCCACTTGGCTGAAGTCCGGATTCAGCGCCACATCGAGCACAAAGCTGTCTTTGATCACCGCCTTGGCGTCCAGCCCGATGTCCCCGCGCAGCTTTGCGCTGGAATACCGCGGGTTGCTCGGATCGCGCAAGTCCGGTGCGCGGAAGCTCCGCATCACCCCGAACGGGATGAATTGCAGGTTACGTCCCGGAGAGATGTCCGCCAGGCCGGTCATGGTTCCTCCCTGATTCATACGGCCCGATACGGAAGTGCTCACATGCGGCCAGAACAGGGTCTCACTGGTGCGGGGGATCACGCGTTGCAGCAACACTCCCCACTTTTGTGTCGGCGTGGCGGGAAAACGCATGCTCTTGAACGGCACCGCCATCATCGCGACCCACCCCTGGCTGGTCATCTGTCCGTTGGATTGCCACAGCGTGTCGAACGACCCGTCGTAGCCGTTATCTTCCGTCCACAGGTAGTCGAACTGCACCCCGCGCGGGTTCGTCATGAAGCCATAAGCCCGACGTTTGTCGTTGAAGGTGTCCAGATAGATCTGGACTTCATCGTCCTCATCGCCGATGGTGTCCCGCCGGGCCAACCGCGAACGCACCGTCTCCGGCCGCGAGTCGAAACACACGAAGATCGCGTAAAAATTCTTGGCGTCGTACCCCAGGTAGACGTGCGTGGCTTCCGTCGCCGGGCTACCGTCCTTCGGTTCTCGCTGAATGAATTGATCTACCCGCGCCAGCTTCCCTTCCCACGCCGCCGAGGGCTTCATCTCCAGAAAATCTTCTAAAGTCGGCGGTCGGTCCACCTCGGGGATCTCGATGTTCTTATTAATGTTCAGGGTGGCCGGTGCTTCGCCCGTCTTGAGCGAATTGTGTGCCTGCGCTCCCGCCGATACGGCGAGCCACAGCCCAAAAAGAAAGATGATGACGCGCTGGAAAGTATGCAATTTAAGCCTCTGCGTGAATACTGCGATCGCGCTCCGGGTTACAACCCCATCGGGTTGCAACGTTCGCACCCCGGGAACCAGTCTGTTGCGAGGGGTTAGACCGGACGGCGACAGAAAGGTTAGGACTAAAAAAGCGAGCTCTGCTTGCTGTTGGGCACGATACCAAAGTGCTCATAGGCCAATCGGGTGGCGACCCTGCCCCGCGGGGTGCGGTTTAGGAAGCCGATCTGGATGAGGAAGGGCTCATAGATGTCTTCGATGGCGTCGGCCTCCTCGGCCAGTGCCGCGGCCAGAGTGCTCAATCCCACCGGCCCACCCTGGTATTTCTCGATGATGGCCAGCATCAGGCGGCGGTCGACTTCGTCAAAGCCATGCTTGTCGACTTCGAGCATCTGCAGCGCGGCCTGCGCCGTCCCCCGGTCGATGCGCCCGGCGCCGCGCACCTGCGCATAGTCCCTTACCCGCCGCAGCAGTCGGTTGGCGATACGCGGTGTGCCCCGGCAACGCGTCGCGATCTCGGTGGCGCCCTCCGCGTCGATCTCCACGCTCATGATCTCCGCCGACCGCTTCAGGATGATCTTCAACTCATCCGGCGTGTAGAACTCCAAGCGCAGCACGATGCCAAACCGGGAGCGCAGCGGCGCGGAAAGCAGGCCCGCGCGCGTAGTGGCGGCCACAAAAGTGAACGGTGGCAACTCCATGGTGTGCGTCCGGGCTGAGGGTCCCTGCCCAATGATGATGTCCAGCTTGTAATCCTCGAGCGCCGAATACAAGATCTCTTCCAGCACCGGCTGTAGCCGGTGCACTTCGTCGAAGAACAGCACCTGCTTCTCGCGCACGTTGGTCAGAATGGCCGTGAGGTCGCCCTTGATCTGCAATACCGGCCCGGACGTCTGCTGATAATCCACGCCCATCTCATTGGCGATGATGGTGGCGAGCGTTGTTTTACCCAGTCCTGGCGGGCCATAGAGCAGCACGTGATCCAGCGTCTCACCGCGCGACTTCGCCGCTTCGATCGCGACCGAGAGGTTTTCCTTTACTTTGGTCTGCCCGATGAACTCCTGCAGCCGCCGCGGCCGCAGCTTCAGTTCGAACGACGCGTCGTCGTCCACAGGAACGCCCGACACCAGCCGTTCATTCTCAGAAAGTTTTTTTGGAGTAGCCACGCTTCTGGATGGTATGACGAAAATGTTTTTCCAGCAAATGAAAGGCGAAGCGGTGCGAAGCTTTACCGTTCTTCCGCATCGCTTACGGCTCTTCCCGCGTGCCGCCAACTTCGGCGAGTACGTCCTGCTGCACCGGCTTGCCGTCTTCATACACGGCGTGGATCAGACGCTGGCGGTAAGTCCGGTTCTTGAACACGGCGGAAGCGATGTCGATGTCGAGAAACGCCGCCACCAGGCCCCATTGTCCCTTGGTGGAAGCCCACACTTCGAATTGTTCCAGCCGCGCCATTGAATCCATCTTAGACGATGGCGGGAGTAATTTTTGCCGGCGCGGGGCAGGTACCCCCTACCCCCTCCCCGCGCTAAATGTTTCATTCGAGAGCATTTGCTAATTTCGAAATGTAAATGTTTGAGCGGCTAAGAGTTAGGTGGGGTGATGTTTGAAGACAAAGGACTTATCGGCAGGCAGGATGCGCGGTGTCGCGAATTAGCGGCTCAATTAAATGGGAGGAAAAAGTCTTACTTCTGTGCTTTGCGTGTGGTCCGAATCAGCTCTTCCATCTCATCCAGGTAGCGCTCCAGCGCTTTCTTGCCCGCGGCCGTCATGCGGTACTCGGTTTTGGGCACGCGTCCGGCAAAACTCTTCTCGCACAGGATGTACGCCGCCTCCTCCAGCTTGCGCGCATGCACACTGAGGTTGCCGTCGCTGGTCTGCAGCAATTTTTTCAACTCATTGAAGGTGAGCGACGCATTCACCGCGAGCGCGCTCAGAATGCCCAGGCGCAGGCGCTCGTGGATGATGCGGTCGAGCTCGAGCGACGGTTCTCCACCCACCACTTTCCGCGGTCTCGCCTTCGACTCTTTTTCCTTACTTTCCCCGGCGCGGTCGCGGCGGACGCTCAGATTCTGTTTCGTCATTCTTCTAGCCTCCATGCCGCCGGGCGATGATCCCGCCAAAAATGATATGCAGTACGCCGAAGCCCATCGCCATCTCAACATTGTGCCAACTCGCCGGGGTGATCACCGCCAAAGCGCCCAGGGCGAATAGACACAACCCCATGACCGGCACCACGCTGACGGAAAATGCTCCCGCCGCCATCACCCCGGTGCCGTAGAGCATCAGCCACATCGCCGGGATCGCGGTCGTCAGTCCGGCTTGAAACAATATCCAGGTGAGCACGCCGCCGGCCACGAGGGGCGGCGTAAGACTCAAGGCCGCTTTGCGCGCCGGCCCCGAATCCAGCGACTGGTTCGCGCGTTTCGCTTTTTCCAGGATCGTCCACACCGCCAGCGCCAGAGCTACTACCGCTTCGGTCAGCCAGATCCGGATCCAGCCCTCTGCGGTCATCTGCTGCGCCGCCAGCCATGCCGCGCCCAGCGCGGTGATGCCGATGTATATCTGTCCCCAGCCCGGCACGGCGGTAAACGATCCCGCTGACTCCATCGTCTGCCGGATGAAGCGCAACTGCTCCATCGGATCCGCCACCGGCAGCTCTGCTCGTTCCCTTACCTGCTCTACCACCGGCGCGGCCCCAAGCTCTGGTTCAGTGGCGCTCGCCCCGCGGTAGCGCCGACGTCGGGTTTGGCGGCAGGAACTCATGGCGCGTAAGTCTTAAAGATAAACCATCCTCACCTGTTGTCAAGTACTTTACTACACAAAGCCACAGGTCTGCCCGCCCGTCCCGCCTTTGGCTTTGTTAAACTGGCTCTTGCCTATGACTGCGGCCCGCTAACTCGGCGTCTCTTGTGGTATCCCACAACCCTTTACATACCGGTGTGCCTGCGCACGCCGTGGTGCGCCCTGCGCGCGCCGGGAGAGACTACCCATGCGGTTAGAGGCATTTGGCTGGGATGAATCCTGGTCACAGCAATTCCAAGCACTGATCGACACCCAAACCACTGACGACGCCTCCGGACTCCTGCCCGGCCGCGTCTCCACGTATACGCGCAGCACCTACGCCATCCTCACCGAGGCGGGCGACCGTCCGGCTGAAGTCTCGGGCAAGTTTGCCCATGGCGCGCAGCGCGGAGATTTTCCCGCGGTCGGTGACTGGGTAGCATTCACGCCCAGTCCGGACGGCGGACCTGCGACTATCCATCACCTGCTGCCACGCCGCACTAAGCTGTCACGCAAGTCAGCCGGCGCTGCGTCACACGAGCAGGTGATCGCGGCCAACGTCGACGTGCTGTTCGTCGTCTGCGGTCTCGACGCTGACTACAACCTCCGCCGCCTGGAGCGCTATCTGGTCGCCGCCAGCGACAGTGGCGCTGAGTTGGTCATCGTGCTGAATAAATCCGATCTCTGTTCCCCGGAGGAAGTCATTTCTCGCGAAGAAGCCGTCCGTGCCATCGCTCCCGGCGTTCCCGTGATCGCGTTGAGCGCGCTCGCGCCGGAGCCGCCCATCCTATTGCAGCCGTTTCTTACTCCCCACAAGACGGGCGCGCTGCTGGGGACATCGGGCGCGGGCAAGTCCACTTTAGTCAACGCGTTGCTGGGCGCGGAGAAACAGACCACGCAGACGGTGCGCCGCAGCGACGATCGCGGACGCCACACCACCACCCAGCGCGAGCTCTTCGTGCTGCCTTCTGGTGGACTGATCCTCGATAATCCCGGGATCCGCGAACTCCAACTCTGGCCGGAGCAGGCCTCGTTTGAGTCCACGTTCCCTGACATTGAGGAATTGGCCACGCAATGCGAGTTCCGTGACTGCCGCCATGCGGGCGACCGCGGATGCGCCATCGCTGCCGCCATCAGCGCGGGTGAACTGGATGCGGAACGCTGGGAGAGCTATCTCAAGCTACGGAAAGAGCTGCGGCACGTCGCTATCCAGGTGGACGACAACGTCCGCCGCGAAGAGAAGCGGCGCATCAAGAAACTGCACAGCGACCAGAAGCGGCACTACGAAGAAAGCGACAAATAAAAATGGGCGGCCGCGAGGCCGCCCATTTGTGGATGCGATGTTTTGCTTTGAAAGGGCGCGGCTTCAGCTGCGCCGTCACCTGCCCAAAAAATGCAGGGGCTTTAGCCCCGGAGTTAGTCTTCCACTTCCACCAGTTCGCCTTTTTCCGCCCGCGCCGCCGCCACGATCTTCTCCTGGATCATCGCGGGCACGATGTCTTAATG
>JBKKBM010000104.1:0-6853 GCA_046714215.1 Terriglobales bacterium
GCCACAATAAACGTCGGCAGCTTGGCAATCTGGCCCTGCACCGCATTAATGTGGCGGTAGAGCAGGTCGTGCTCGCGCGTGCTGATAAAGGCGATCGCCGCCGCCTTGCCTTTCGTGGCGAGTTCGATGATCGGAGGAGCGATCAGGTAGTCAGTAAACAGATCTTCCCAGGTTGTGCCTACGTTGGAATGGACAAGAACCACCGCACCCGCGATGGATCCGGCTTTCGCGTACTCCTCCGCGCTGCCATGGCCTACATCGATGAAGCGTACCGGCACGGACGGAGTGAATGCCGGCGTCCAAGGCGAGGCTACAGCTCGGACCTTGAAGCTTACTGGCGAAGTGACCCGGACCGACGTCGCTCCCTCCCTCAAATTTGCTGGCATGGAAAAGGATTCCGTGGTCACGGTATCGGCGCCCGCCGTTTTCATCCCCGCCATCGCCCAGGCGATCGCTTTGTCCATGGCTGGGGTCCCCGGAACCCGCCCACCAATCTCGTCGGTGAGGACTTGCAGGTTCTTTGCCAGCCCGGACGGCTTTTGTGCCTCCGCCATTACCCGGTCCATGTTGGATTGAGCGACCAGACCAGGAACGAAGAACAGTCCGAGGCAAGCAGGAGCAAGCGCGTTTCGACGCATGGGGGAGAACATGGGAGGCATTAGAAATCAAAAAACGTGAAAGGGGAAGGGTCGCGCCCGCAGCGCAGCCATCTCCGCGGATGCCCTGCGCTTCTATTCACACGGAAGGCTTCCCTGCCGGAGGTGCATATGCGTTCGTTTGCTCAGATCAAGGGTCATCCCATCCATCCCATCCTGGTGACGTTTCCCATCGCGTTGTGGACGGCGGCTCTTTTGGCTGATGGCGTGGGCATCTTGCTGAATCATGGGCTCCTGTGGGCGGCGGGATTCTTCGCCATCTTCGGCGTCATCCTGGGTGCGGTGCTGGCCGCGATGGCGGGCACCCTCGACTATATAAAGGTGGTGCCGCCAAACTCCAGCGCCAAGAAGCGCGGCTTGACCCATGGCCTGCTGAATACCGGCGTGCTCATCGCGTTTATCGTGATCGCCTACCAGCGCGGCGACGCTTACACCCAACCCACCACGCTGCAACTGACCTTCGAAGCGCTGGCCGTGGGCGCCATGATGGCGTCCGGATGGCTGGGCGGAACGCTGGTCTATCGCAACCAGATCGGCGTGGAACATCGCTATGCCAACGCGGGTAAGTGGAAAGAGCGCGAACTCTCCGGATGGGACCAGCCCGTCTGTAATCAAGCGGAGTTGAGTGAAGGGCAGGCCATGCTCGCGAAGGTCAACGGCGAACGCGTGGTGGTGGCCCGTTGTGCGGAAGGCATCGTAGCCTTCTCCGACCACTGCACCCACAAGGGCGGACCGCTGTCCGATGGAGCCATAGTTGGCTGCGCGGTGCAATGTCCGTGGCACGGTTCGCAGTTTGACGTTCGTACCGGGCGGGTGATCGCCGGACCAGCGAAAGAGCAGATGAAAGTTTATGGGATCGAGATCCGCGATAAGGAAGTCTTCGTGCAGAAGGAAAAGAAGCCGACCCAGAAAGCGGCGTGAGGCTTATGGACGAATCCTCACCACAACGGTTTTGAAACGATGTTTAGAAGAATACCGCCGGGGAAACACTGAAACGCTTGCTAAGCTTTTCGATGTGATCCCTGGTCAAGGGACGCTTCCCATTCAAGATCGCGGATACCGTACTTTCCGCGCCAAAAACATCAGCCAGGTCTTTTTGTCTTAGCTCGTGAGCAGCAATCAATTCCGCCAACACTTCGTTGGGAGTGGCACCCCCCACTGGAAATCTACGCCTTTCATATTCTTCAATCAAAAGCGTCAGCAACTCTACAAGTTCCTCCTCTGCAGGAGTAAGGATGTCCTTAAAAACGATCTCTTCCAGGCGAGCGGCGTACTGTTCATTCTGCGCATCGCTGTGAATCACGCGGGGCAGGGTTTCCGTGAGTAGGGCAGCATAATCAATCGCGGCATTGGCGCTCATTCTTTCCACCCTCCCTTGGTATATTCTGCGTGCGTTAAGAAATGCTTGATAAACACCATCTGATACCGGTATTCAATCTTTGTTATGAGCCGGTACTTGTTGTGATTCGCATCAAACACGGTGAAAGCCCCTACTCCGTCGGCGCTGGGGTACGTCTTCCGGACATCTACCAAGCTCTGCCACTTCGCCGCCTTCGTGATCTTCTTCCATGCCTTGACCCATTTCTCGGAATCCGGATAAGCGGAGATGAACTGAGTCAGCCGGCCTGTGGTTATGATTCTCACTAGGTTAGAAAGCTGCTCATTCCGTTAAGTTGCTACGACATTCGCAATCTGCGAAGTTCTGTAAATATAGTTCGCGTTATGCGAATTGTCAAGGGACAATCGGACTGGACTGAACCATAATTTAGTGTATCTTATTTGAACTTAATACGTTACATCACATCTTGTTATTCGCAAATTGCGAATCTACGTTTGCGAATCAGGAACTACCCAGCAGCCGCAAGGTCTCGAAGATCACGTCGCCCACGATCTTCAAACTCTTCGGACTCACCTTTTCCAGTGTGTCTTCCGGCGAATGATGGAAGACGTTGCCGTAGCCGTAGTCAAGATCGATGATGTCGACCACGGGCACCCCTGCTTGCGCGAACGGGATGTGGTCGTCTTCGATGCCGCCCTCCGGGCCCTGGAAGTGAGACTTGTGACCGAGGTTCGTCGCGGCTTTCATCACGAGATCGCGCAGCCACGGCGTCGAGTTCGATTCCCGCTGAATGTTCAGGTCGGCGTCGCCGATCATGTCCGCCAGGATGAACGCCTTGATCTTCTTGATGGTCCCATCCTGCTTCCACTTGGCGGCTAGATGGCGGGAACCATATAGGCTGTCGGCGACCGACCACTTCACGAACGCCTCTTCCCCATCGAAGAACACCAGCCAGATGGCGGGACCGTGCCGCTTGCGTCCCCGCAGGTGATTGGCCATCTCCAGCAGCAGCGCCGTGCTGGAGCCGCCATCGTTGGCGCCAACATAGTTTTGCAGCGGATAGTTCGTGTCATAGTGCGATGCCACCACGATCGCCGAATCTTCCGTGCCGGGAAATTTCACGATGAGATTGCGGAGTTCAAAGCGGCCCACCGGCGTCTGCGCGGTGAAGACATCTTCTTCTAGCAAATCGTTCCTAAACGCGGCGCGAAGATACTCCTGCTGCTTCTTCTGTCCGGAACTCCCCGGCGCACGCCGGCCCAACGCAACGATCTCTTTCAGGTAGCTCATCGCTCGTTTTTCGTCGATGCGCGGCGCGGGCGCGACGGAGACGGACGTCTTCGCCCGGTCTTGCATTTTGGCCTGTTGCTCCGCGAATTTTGGTTCCGCAGTCTTTGGTTCAGCGGACTCAGTCTTGGGTTGCGGCGAACAGCCCAGCGTGGCGGTGAGCAGCAACATGGCGGACAGACGTAGGAGAAGCATCGACTTTACGCCTCCAGCGCCTTCCGCCGACGCCGTGGATGCACCAGCCACGCCACCCCGATACTCACGCCATACAGCACGATCATCGGCGCCGCGAAGATGCATAGGTTCACCAGATCGGTGGTGGGCGTGAGGATGGCGGCGATGGCAAAGATGATCAGGACGGCATAGCGGAAGTTTGTCACCAGGAACTTGGCGTCCACCACGCCCATGAGCGCGAGAAAGAATATGACGGTGGGCAGCTCGAACACCGCGCCCATTCCGGCCACCACGGTGAGGAACAGGTCGGTGTATTCGCCCACCGTGATCATCGGGGTGAAGTCTTTGCCGTAATCGATGAGAAACGTGAGCGCTGCGGGATACACAAAGCGATATCCGAAATAACCGCCGCCCAGAAACAGTCCCACGGTGATGAACATGAACGGCAGCACGTAGCGCTTCTCATGGCGATACAAGCCGGGCGAGATGAACATCCAGAGCTGATACAGGATGACGGGCGAAGCCAGAAAGAGTCCGGCAATCAGCGCAATGCGCAGGTAGATGTTGAACGGGTCGGTAGGATTCGTGTAGACCAGTTTCTCGTTGAGCTGGTTGGCGCGCAGCGCCTCCCGAATGGGTATCTCCATCAGCCGGAAGATATCTTCCGCATACCCCCAGGCTAGGCCGAAGGCGATCACAATGCTGATCAGTGAATAGATGATGCGGCGGCGCAGCTCTTCCAGATGTTGGAGGAGCGACATCCCGGGAAGATCGGCCCGGGATAACTCCGGCGCATTGCCCAGCGCGGGCTCAGCCATTCCGGCTCTCCGAACTTGGCTCCGACTGGGTCACTGCGGTGCTGTCCGCAGGCACCCCGTTCTCAGGCGTCTCCCCGGTATGGCCACCGGAAGCCTGATCCAGTGGGTAGCCGCTCCCGCCATCGCGCGCGGCCGTGCCCTCGGGAGGCGCGGTAGACGGTGTTTCCGGCTCAACTTCCTCCACCTCTAGCTTGCGAACCTCATCATTCAATTGGGATTGGAACTCCTGGCTGGCGCGTTTGAACTCACTCAGCGCCTTCCCCAATTTCCGCCCGATCTCCGGCAACTTCTTGGGCCCGAATAGCAGCAGCCCTAGAACGAAGAGAAAGATCATCTCGGTAATGCCAAGGTTCATGCTCTTACTATAACCCGCAAAGCGGATTTTCGGCTTCCGGCCTCTTCGTTGCACCGCGGTTGCTCACCAAAGCCTGTTTGTCCCATCTAAATCCCTAGAGCTTCCCGGAAAGAGAGCCTCCCGGAAACTTGCGACATAG
The DNA here is from genome assembly GCA_046714215.1 of Terriglobales bacterium. GTDB lineage: Bacteria > Acidobacteriota > Terriglobia > Terriglobales > Acidobacteriaceae > DATLCI01. Next base: position 4,769 of record JBKKBM010000104.1, read on the forward strand.
TTCGCGACATGGTCGCAATATAGTTCGCAGCCTGGAGCAGGGGTGGAGCATCCAATCTGCAGGCGAAAACCACTCATCACGAGGGTTCTGGGCCGGCAAAAAGGGTGTTATACTCCTGAAAAATCAAGCCGGAAAAGCGTGTTCCTCGCTCCCACGGCAAAGTAGTCAAGGACATCACCGATGGTCAATCGCAGTTCGCGTCGTGCTCTCTTCATGGCAGTGTTGGTCATCCTGGCCTCGGGCTTCGCGGGCGCACTTTTTGCGCAGCGTCCGAGCGTGGCGTCGCCCAATGCGGACGCCGAGATCCGCGATAGCCTCAAGACCTTTTCCCAGGTGTACGACGTGGTGGAGCAGAACTACGCGGATCCGGTGAGTCCGGACAAGGCCATCTACAACGGCGCCATCCCGGGGATGTTGCACGTGCTGGATCCGCACTCCAATTTTTTCGATCCGAAGCAATATTCGCAACTGCGGGAAGAACAGCGCGGTAAGTATTACGGCGTGGGCATGCAGGTAGGCCCGCGCAACAATAAGGTCATCGTGATCGCGCCGTTCGCAGGCACGCCCGCCTATCGCGCTGGCATCCGCCCCGGCGACGTGATCATCGCCGTCGACGGCAAGCCCACCGACAACATGAACACTAGCGAGGTCGCTGACCTGCTAAAGGGCCCCAAGAACACCAACGTCCGCATCACCATCCTGCGTGAAGGCGCGGAGAAGCCGCTCGAGTTCAACGTGGTGCGCGATGAGATCCCCCGCTATAGCGTGGATTTGAAGTTTGAGATCCGTCCGGGCGTGGGCTATCTGCACATCAACAGCTTCCAGGAAACCACGGAGAGTGAAGTCTCGGCGGCTCTGGAAAGCTTTGGCGAATTGAAGGGATTGATCCTCGACCTGCGTGGCAATCCCGGCGGACTGTTGGGTGAAGGCGTGGGCGTGGCCGATAAGTTCCTGAAAAAGGGCTCCGTCATCGTCTCCCACCACGGACGCAATTCTCCCGAAAAGGTCTACCGCGCCAGTCGCGGCAACAGCGGCAAGGATTATCCCCTGGTGGTGCTGGTGAACCGCGGATCGGCTTCCGCCTCTGAGATCGTGGCGGGCGCCATCCAGGACCACGACCGCGGCCTTATCGTGGGTGAAAGCACCTTTGGCAAGGGGTTGGTGCAGACGGTGTACCCGCTGTCTGAGAACACTGGCCTGGCATTGACCACGGCCAAGTACTACACGCCCAGCGGCCGCCTCATCCAGCGCGAGTATGAAGGCGTTTCCCTCTACGACTATTACTACAATCGCGACGGCTCCAAGACTCCGAACAAGGAAGTGAAAGTCACCGACAGCGGACGCACCGTCTACGGCGGCGGCGGCATCACGCCGGACGAAAAGATCGTCACGCCTAAAGCCACCAAGTTCCAGAACATGCTGTATCAGAAGTACGCATTCTTTAACTTCGCCAAGCACTACCTCGCGGGCCGCCACGTGGACAAGACCTTCGTGGTGAACGATGAAGTAGTGCAAGCCTTCCGCAAATACTTGGAAGCGCAGAAGGTGGAGTACACCGAGACGGAACTACAGGAGAACGTGGACTGGCTGAAGTCGAACATCCGGGGTGAGATCTTCATCGCCGAATTCGGCCAGGAAGAAGGCTTACGCGTGCGCGCGGAAGCTGACCCGCAGATCCTAAAGGCGCTGGAACTGCTGCCCCGCGCCAAGGAATTGGCGGAATGCGCGCGTAAGGTGATCGCGGAGCGTAATGGCGCGCGCGGCCTCTCCAACCAGTAACGCGAATTAGATTCGCGAAAGCCCTCGCCCTAGCGGCGAGGGTTTTTCTTTGGTGAAGGTGACGGTATCGGGGTATGAAGCTCTGCCCCGGCGGGGCTTCCCGCCGGGAGGCTAAGCCCTAAGTTCTACGCCCGGCCCTTGCCCGCGATCATCAACCCGGCGCCCACCACGATCATAATGCCGCTGCCAATGGGAGGGATCTTGTTGCTGGACTTTGTCTCCACATTCATTGACATCCCGCCTGCGCTCACTCCATGGCTCTCACGCTGCGGGATGGCGACAAACAAGGACAGTACTCCCAGGACC
>JBKKBM010000105.1:0-6246 GCA_046714215.1 Terriglobales bacterium
CATGTATGGCTTGTCATCCGCCATCTACACCCGCGATGTGAACAAAGCCTTCCGCGCGATCCGCGATATCCACGCCGGCATCACCTACATCAACGCGCCGACGATCGGCGCCGAGGTGCATCTGCCCTTTGGCGGCGTGAAGGCCACGGGCAACGGCCACCGCGAAGGCGGCTTTGGCGCGGTGGATTTCTACACCCAGTGGAAGGCCGTTTACATCGACTACTCAGACAAATTGCAGCGGGCCCAGATTGATACTGAATAAGATTTCTCAATCCTAAGCAAAGGCAAGTATTCAAAATGATCATTGGTGTTCCTAAAGAAGTAAAAGACAACGAGTACCGCGTGGGCATGACGCCCGCCGGAGTGAAATCGCTGGTCGATGCCGGGAATAAAGTGCTGGTGGAGACCAATGCCGGCGCCGGCTCCTCCTTCCCGGACAGCGAATACCAGCAGGCGGGCGCGGAGATCGCCGCCACCGCCGTCGATGTCTGGGGCAAAGCTGAGATGGTGGTGAAGGTGAAGGAGCCTTATGGCAACGAGCCCAATCTCTTTCGCGAAGGCCTGGTGCTGTTCACGTATCTGCATCTCGCTCCCATCCCTGACCTGACCGAGCAGTTGCTCAACAAGAAAGTCATCGGCATCGCGTATGAAACGGTCACGGACCGCAACCACACGCTGCCGCTGTTGACGCCGATGTCGGAAGTGGCCGGGCGCATGTCGGTGCAAGTGGGCGCATCGTATCTGGAGAAGGAGAAAGGCGGTCGCGGCGTATTGCTGGGCGGCGTCCCCGGCGTGCCTCCGGCGAAAGTGGTGATCATCGGCGGCGGCATTGTGGGCACGCATGCGGCCAAGATCGCCAACGGCATGGGCGCGCAGACCACCATCATCGACATCAATCTCAGTCGCCTGCGTGAACTCGACGACATCTTCGGCGGCAAGGTCTACACGCTCGCATCGAACTCCTACAGCATCGCCAAGGCGACCGCGGATGCCGACCTCGTCATCGGCGGCGTGCTGATTCCTGGTGCGGCCGCTCCCAAGCTGGTGACCAAGCAGATGGTCAGCAATATGAAGAAGGGTGCGGTCATCGTCGACGTCGCCATCGATCAGGGCGGATGCATCGAGACCGCGCGGCCCACCACGCACAGCGATCCCTCGTATGTCGTCGATGGCGTAGTGCATTACTGCGTGACCAATATGCCCGGCGCGGTGCCGCATACTTCCACGCTGGCGCTGACCAATGCCACGTTTCCTTATGTGATGAAGTTGGCGAAGATGGGCGCGAGCGCGGCCATCAAAGCCGACCATGGGATCAAGGAAGGCGTGAACACTTACAACGGACACATCACCTACGCGGCGGTGGCGGAGTCGCAGCAGAAGGCGCACAAAGACGTGCTGGGACTGCTGTAAGAGGCGTTGTTGTGGAAAGGCCCTGTTGTAAAAAGGCGTTGTTGTAGAAAAACCACGGAAACCACGAAAAGGCGCGCCGCGGCGCGCCTTTCCTCTTTTATAATGGCCACAAAGCTGTGGCATCCTTACCACAACCTGAGCGCAGACGACTGCCCCTCTTCATCGGGCTGGGCATCGCTGTGCTGGTGTTGTCGCTCATCCTGTTCTCGCAGACTTCACTCAACCTCGATTTTCTTACGCCCGATAATCCCCAGCTCACGCTGGTATTTGCAGCGCTCTCCGCGCTCATCTTCCTGCTGTTCGTGGTGCTCACTTTCATCCTGGCGCGGAACCTGTTCAAGCTGTTTGCGGAACGCCGCCTCGGAGTGTTGGGGTCGCGCTTCCGCACGCGCATGGTCATCGGTGCACTGATCCTTTCGTTCCTGCCGGTCATCTTCATGTTCCAATTCGCGTACGTCCTGATGAACCGGTCAATCGATAAATGGTTTTCCGGGCCGGTGGAGGCGTTGAAGGAAGATTCGCAACGGCTTTCCGTGCTGCTCTCCACTTACGCCGCGAGTAACGCGCGGATGGAGGCACAAGCGCTGGCGGCCGATCCCGATCTGCGTCGCTCCATTGCGCAACGCGACGAGGCGACCATCGCGCGCAAGCTGGAGTTGCACGGCACCGCCATGGAAGGCGGATTCGTGCTGTTGACCATCGGGAAGGACCCGGTGCGGGCGTATCGCGCGCCGGCGCCGCTGGCGGAGATGCGTTTCACGCTCGATCCGGTGCTGCGCGCTTCTCCGGAGCAGTTGCCGAAGATCCAGTGGCAGGAGACTGATTATCTCTGGGGCACGGAGACCATCGGCGGTGACGCGCGCGTGTATGTGGGCATGCCGCTACCGCCTAAGCTGGCCGCGACCATGAAGAGTATCGAGGCCAATCACACGCGCTACTCCGAATTAGGACGCGACCGGCGCGCAGCCCGCCGCTTCTTCATGCAGCAGCTCCTGCTCATCACTGTCCTGGTGTTGTTTGCCGCGACGTGGCTGTCGCTCTTCGTCGCGCGCCTAGTCACTCAACCCGTAGCTGCGCTGGCGGAAGCTACCAATGAGATCTCGCTAGGGCACCTGGACTATCGCGTGCAGGTGCGCGCGGCCGACGAACTGGGCGAATTGGTCACTTCCTTCAACCGCATGGCGGCGGAGCTGGAGAACAACCGCTTGCAGATTGAGCAATCGCGGCTCGACCTGGCCGGCACCAACACCGCGCTCAAGGCCGCCAACGACGCTATCGAACAGCGCCGCCGGGAAATCGAGACCATCCTGCGGAACGTCCCCACCGGCGTGCTCTCGCTCGATTCCGCGCAGCGGGTCACGCACACCAATGACGCCTTCCACAAGATGTCCGTACGGAAAGAAGTAGAGAGCGGCGATACGCTCGGCCAACTCTTCGACTCCGCCACCGCTGACGATCTGGAACGGCTCTTGCGTCGTGCAGACCGGATGGGCAACTCGTCACGCGAGATGCAACTCCAGACTGCGAGCGGGAAGTTACACGTCGAAGTTACCGCGGCGACGTTGCAACACGATCGTCAACGGCTAGGCTACGTGATCGTCTTTGAAGACTTGAGCGACCTGTTGCACGCGCAAAAACAAGTGGCGTGGCGCGAAGTGGCGCGGCGCGTGGCCCATGAGATCAAGAATCCGCTGACGCCCATCGCGCTTTCGGCGGAGCGCATCCGCCGGCATTTGGAGCGACATCAGGCGGGCGTGCCGCTGGATGGAAATTCGCTCGTCGTGATCGAAAGTTGCGCGGAGACCATCTCCGGCGCGGTGGAGACGGTGCGCACGCTGGTGGATGAATTTTCGACTTTGGCGCGCTTCCCTACCGCGCAGCCGCAGCCGGCGAACATCAACCAGCTCGTGGAGCATGCCCTGGCTATGTTCCACGAGCGCCTGGACGGGATCGCGCTGCGCACGGACCTTGACCCGCGGCTGCCGGAGACCATGGCGGACCCGGAAGGCATCAAGCGCATCGTCGCCAACCTGGTGGACAACGCCGCCGAGGCGATGCGTGATGCCATGGTGAAAGAGATCCATGTGCGCACGTCGCTAGTGACCGACGCCGGCCATGATGCGGTGGAGATATCCGTCTCTGACACCGGGCACGGCGTGACCGACGAATTGAAAGAAAAACTTTTTCTCCCATACTTCTCCACTAAGGACCGGGGCACAGGGTTGGGACTCGCCATTGTGAGCCGCATCGTGGAAGAGCATCGCGGCTCGGTGCGTGTGGAGCCGAACCGGCCCACGGGCGCGCGCTTCATCGTTGAATTGCCGCTGACCGCCAATCCGCAACAAGAAAGCACTCATGCCTAACATACTGATCGTGGACGACGAGCCTGAGATCCGGAAGTCGCTGCGCGGCGTCCTGGAAGATGAAGGATACAAAGTCGCGGTGGCTGACAGCGGCGAAGCTTGCCTGGCGGAGCTGCGCAAGAAATCCTTCGACCTGGTGCTGCTCGACATCCGGCTCCCCGGCATCGATGGCCTGGAAACGCTGGAGGAGATCAAGAAGTCAGACTCCGCGCCTGAGGTCATCATGATCTCCGGCCACGGCACCATTGAGAGCGCGGTGCGCGCGACCAAGTTGGGCGCCTTCGACTTCCTGGAAAAACCGCTTTCGCTCGAGCGCACGCTCATCCAGGTAAAGAACGCGCTCGATGCGCACAAACTGCGCGGCGAGAACAAGGAACTCAAAGGCCAGGCGCAGAACCGCAGTGAGATCGTGGGCAGCAGCATCCCCATGAAGGCGCTACGACAGCAGATCGGGCTGATGGCGCCGACTACGGGGCGGGTGCTCATTTACGGCGAATCCGGCACGGGCAAAGAGCTGGTGGCGAAGGCCATCCATGCGCAGAGTCCGCGCAATGAAAATCTTTTTGTCGAAGTGAACTGCGCGGCCATCCCGGAAGACCTCATCGAAAGCGAATTGTTCGGGCATCGCAAGGGCTCGTTCGCCGGCGCCAGCAACGATAAAGAAGGCAAGTTCCACAAGGCCGATGGGGGCACGCTCTTCCTTGATGAAGTGGGCGACATGAGCCTGAAGACGCAGTCGAAAGTCCTGCGCACGCTCGATGAACAGCGTTTTACGCCGGTGGGCGGGGAGGAGCCAATTTCGGCGGACGTGCGCGTGATCGCCGCGACGAATAAGGATCTAGAGGAAGAGATCTCGCGGGGAAACTTCCGCGAAGACCTTTTTTATCGGCTGAACGTGATCCCCTTCTTCGTGCCGCCGCTACGCGAGCGCAAGGAAGACGTGCCCGCGCTCACTCGGTATTTTCTCAAAGAGATCAGCGCGAATTATAGCCGCCGCATCAAGGAGATCACTGAGGACGCCATCGAAACGCTCATGCGTTACGGATGGCCGGGCAACGTGCGCGAGTTGCGCAACGTGATCGAACGCGTGGTCATCATGAATCCCACGGTCAACAAGATCGACCGCAAGCACCTGCCACCGCTGGTCTATCGTGAGGGCACGCGCAAGGTGGCGTCGGAATTTTCGACGCTGCACCAGGCACGCGCCGCGTATGAGCGCGATTACATCCTGAAAAAGTTGGACGAGAGCCATGGCAACGTCAGCCGCGCGGCGGAAGTGCTGGGACTGGAGCGCAGCCACCTGTATCGCAAAATGAAGACGCTGGGTATCAGCGTGAAGGAATAGCTACTTTTTTCTTGAACGTCAGTCCCAGCACATTCGCCACCGCGCGTTCTTTTTTGTCTGAAGGCTTATTCATCACTTTGAGTACGCCGCTTGTGTCGCGCAGCACCAGCGTGGATGATCCGCCACCATCGAGGTTGATAGCGGTATAGGCACCCAGCCGGACCATCTCCGCTGCCAATTGACCATACGTCATACCCTTCGAGAGTTCACTGCGGCCATCCACCACCAGGATGTAGAGCCGCTTGCCCTTTTTGTCGATGCCAATCGCGGTCCGCGGATTCACGTTGCGAAACTCTCCCGGCTTGTAGGTCACGCCCTCATCGGTGAACTGCGCTTGGCCGTTGACTACGAGGAAGTCGCGACCAGCGATGACTTGTTGCGCGTCGGCGGGCGGAGCGGCGGCTTCCACCAACTTCAACCGCCCTTTGCGGTCCACGACCAGGGCCTGGCGGGGCTTTTCCGCCATCGACCACACTTTGCCATCGGTCATCGCCGGGCCGGTGACCAGTGCAGGCATCCCGTTCTCGAATAGTTTTTGCGCGGGTTCGCCCTCGGCATCTTTGCCGCGCGGGATAGCGAAGAAATCTCCATTGATGGCGATGTCAAAATTTTCACGCTCGGCGATCTTGCTGGTGGGCATGAGTGTGGTCTGCCATTTCCCCGGACCATCGGGATCGGGGCCGGCCGGGACGGCTCGTACTCTGACCCGGCTGAGGTCAATCATGACGGCATGGATCTCCAGCGCCGGGTTGGTGCGCTTCTCGAAGGTGTAGGCCACGCCCCGCCAGGGATGGTGGTACTGGAAGGTACTCTGGGCGGCCAGGCTGGCCGTCGCCAAGAGGAGGAGGACAAATACGGGAAATCGCCAAATGACCTTCATGGAATAAATCGCAACCTCCGGCCCCCATTCCGACTCTTAGTAGGTAAGAGGCATTATGCAGAACGTACTGATCGTGATCCAGCAAGACGAAGATGAGACGCGCGACCCGGAAGACCGTCCCACGCACAATCGCGAAGAACTGAAGGAAAAGATGCTCGACAAGACCATCGCCGACTCTTTCCCTACCAGCGATCCGCCTTCGACCATGCCTGACCCCAGCGCGGACGATTCCCTGGCCGCAAACCCAG
>JBKKBM010000106.1:0-7107 GCA_046714215.1 Terriglobales bacterium
TCATCAGCCCCAGGGAATACCAACTGACGGCGACCATCGTCGCCAAAACGTAGCGCTCGCGCCGCGACCAGTAGCTGAATCCGCGCATGATTCGGCCGGTAAAAGTTGGGCTCGAGCCCTTGGCCGCATCTAATCGGCGCTGCGGGAGATAGCGAATCCACAGCACCAGCAGGAAGAGCGAGCCGCCCAACAATCCCCCGAAACAAAACAACAGCAGCCAATCGAGCCTACGGAACGGCCATGTCACGAACTCCTCTTCGGCGCTGCGCTCCGCACGTTCCCGCCAAAGAGACGCCCCGGCATCACCTTGCGCCTTCAGCTCCCGCCCATATAAAGCCCAGCCCAGGTAGGCCGCCTCCATGTTCGGACCGATCCGGTACAAGCGTTCCAGGATCTCGTTCTTGACTGCCGGCGTGGTCTGTTTGGCCTCGCGGGGCAAGCGGTAGAGAATCATGCGCCCGATTAATACATGGAACATGCGCGGGTCATTGCCGCGTTCCAGAAAATCCCGGTAACCCCGCTCGAACGATTCTCTGGCCAATCCGGGCTCACCGATAGAGTCCAGGTAGGACGAGAGCGTCCACAGTTCCGTAAAATCACTGGATGCAACCATCGTCGCCGCTCGTAACACGCCTTCCGCGCGCGGGTCGCCCGCATCCTTCAGTAACCCTCCGTATGCCGCCTGGATGAAAGGTGACGTGGGGTCGCGCCGAGCCATCTCCTCATACTCCGGCAGCAGCTTGCGGGCCCGTTCCCCCACTTTTGCCGGGTCCTTGGGCACGCCAAAGAAACTGAACTCCCCCAACCGCTCGGCTTCGAGTTGGGGGATCCGCACCAAACGATAATTATTGGGATTCACGAACTTCGTTCCTACCGTCTGCGGCGAGATCTCGATCCGGGCCGGTACCGAGCGTTTATTGTCGAACTGCATCAAGTACGTGACCGTTACTGAGTCGCCCTTCTGCTCCAGATTTGAGATCACATCCGTGAAGTGCCATCGGCCCAGTACCACTCCCTTACGTACATCGATCAGCCGCAGCCAGCCTCCGTGCGCGAACCAGACCTTACCGTCACCGGCTTCCGCCAGCTTTGCGAGTGCGCCCTTTTCGTCAGCATACGTGTGATTCGGATCCAGGGTACTTCCATAGCGCAGCTTCCAGCCCGGGCCCACCACTTCAACTTGGTTGGTTCCCGTGATCAAGTTGACAGTGTTCCTCGACCCTGGCGCCTTCGGGTGCTCCTGCCCAGAGGCGGTAGCTGCCAAAAGAATGGGCACCACTAGTGCCAAAAGAATGGTCATTACCGACTTCCAACATCGTTCGCTCGTTCGGAATCTCATGTTTGCACCGTTCGCCTCAGTATGACTGCATATGCATGGCCAAACTACTCTCCACTGGTCGCCGCGCGAACTTTTGCTGTGATCTCGGCGGCCATCTTGTCCGGATTCTCCGCCAGGTCCACCGCATTCACGGTCACCGTGTCATTCCACAACTGGAATCCCGTCGCCGTGCTGACCAACTCCAGCCGCACTCGGATCATGGTTCCCTGACTGCGCACGGAACCCTGCAGTACCGCGTCCACGCCCAGGCGCGCGCCCACGGTCTGCGGATCTTCGCCCTCCGCCACCGCCATGCCCTTGGCCGAAGCCGCTACCCGGAAACCGGCTTTCCCCAACGCCATGTTGATGTCTTCGGTCAGGCTTTGCGCTATCTCCTGCGCCTGCGCATCTCCCACCGGGGCGCGAAAACTGACCACGGCGATCAATTGCACGGCCTGCGTCCGCAAGACGCTGGTTCCCTTTCCGCCGCTGGACGCCGCATTCCATATCCCCGCGCCCAGCACCACGGCTAGCAGCACGGCCCCGACGACCTTCATCCACTTGGGTTGGTGCGTAACTTTCGGTGCGCGCAGCCTTCCCATCGTCGTGGATATTTCGCCCAGCGCGCTCGCGACCTCTACCCCCGAGGCGAATCGTTGCGAGGGGTCCTTCTGCAACGCCCTGGCGATCGTCGATGTGATCTCCGGCGTCGCCTCCGGACAGCGCTCCTGCACGCTTTCCGGCTCTTGCGCCAGGATGGCTTGCAGCGTGTCCATGGTGGTGGCGCCCTGGAACGGGTTGTGCCCGGTCAGCGACTCATGCATCACGATGCCCAGCGAAAAAACGTCAGAAGCGGGCGTCAGGTTCAGACCCCGGGCCTGCTCCGGTGACATATAGCGAAACGTGCCCACCAGCGTTCCCGTCTCCGTCTGCACCACGCCGCTCGATTCGATGGTGGGCGATTGGGAATTGCTTCCCTCTTGTGCGCTCCAGGGCAGCACCTTGGCCAGTCCGAAGTCGACGAGCTTTACATAGCCATCGGCACGCAGCATGATGTTCTCGGGTTTCAGGTCACGATGTACGATGCCCCGTTTGTGGGCCACTGCCAGACCTTCCGCCGCTTGGCGGAATATCCGCAGCGCCTCTTCCAGCGGGATGGGACCGTGGGCCAGACGCGCGCGCAGGGATTCGCCGTCCACGAATTCCATGGAGAGATAACAGCCGAGGTCACTCTCGCCGATATCGAGCACGGTAACAATGTTGGGATGATTCAGAACGGAAGCCGCGCGCGCCTCGCGAAAGAGTTCGTCCGCAGCGGTCGAGCCTTCGCGAACCTGGGAGATGAATTTCAGGGCGACGATGCGGCCGAGCCGCTTGTCCATCGCCTTCCACACCTCGCCGATACCGCCTTTGCCCAGCGGTGACAGCAAGACGTAATGCCCAAATTCGCGTTGCGCCTCCGGTCGAAGCTCCGGCATAGCACCTCTTGGCCTCCGCTAGGTGCACGCGGATGGCCAATTCAGGATGGTTTAGGAAACGCTGGTAAAAGCGAGAGGAGTGTACGTCAGGACGGCCAAAGTGCGGAAGGAAATCCGATAGGTAGGCTGGCCCTTCTACTTCTTCGGTCCCAGGTGGTGTCGCACATCCGCGCCGCGCACCCAGAAAATCACGTCTTCAGCGATGTTGGTGGCGTGGTCGGCCACGCGCTCAATGTTGCGCGAGATCAGCAGCGCGTCCACCGCCTGCCGCGCCTCATGGGGCTTCGTCTTAATGATGCCATCCATCGCCTGGAAGCATTCACGGTTCAAGTTGTCGACGATGTCGTCCATCTCCAGTACCGATTGCGCCAGGTCCACATCGCCTTCGATCAGCGCTTGCAGCGATTTGCGGATCATCTCCGCCGCTACCGACGCCATCTTGGGGATGTCCACCGGCAGGTCGGCCTTGGGCAGCGCGGTGATGTCCATCACCCGTTGCGCGATGTTCACTGCCTGGTCGCCGATGCGCTCCAGGTCCGCATTGATCTTCATCACCGCGAGGATGAAGCGCAGATCCACCGCCATCGGCTGTTGCATGGCCAAAAGATCGAGCGCCAGTTCGTCGATCTCACGTTCCGCATGGTTGATGGCGCTTTCGCCGTCCATCACCTTCTTGCACAGCTTCATATCGCGCTCGCGGTATGCGGTCACGGCGCGGTCCACGGCGACCTCCGCCAGCCCGCCCATGGTCAGCAGCTTCTGTTTCAACTCATCTAGTCCTTGATGAAATCGCGTGCGCGTCATCCAAACCTTCCTGTGATGTAGTCTTCGGTGCGCTTGTCCCCGGGAGTAGTGAAGATCTTCTCCGTCTTGTCCATCTCGATCAACTGGCCCAGCAGGAAGAAGCAGGTCATGTCCGCCACCCGCGCCGCCTGCTGCATATTATGCGTCACGATCACAACTGTATACTGCCGCTTCAGCTCGAAGATCAGTTCTTCGATCTTACTGGTGGAGATCGGATCCAGCGCCGACGCCGGCTCGTCCATGAGCAAGACTTCCGGCTCCACCGCCAACGCCCGGGCGATGCACAGCCGCTGCTGCTGGCCACCGGACAGACTCGCGCCGGACTTCTTCTTCAGCAGGTCCTTTACTTCTTCCCACAACGCGGCCGACTTCAGCGACCGTTCCACGACCTCATCGAGCACCGCGCGGTTGCGGATGCCGTTCAGCTTGAGTCCAGCCGCGACATTATCGTAGATGGTCATGGTCGGAAACGGATTCGGCTTCTGGAACACCATGCCGATCTTCCGCCGCACTTCTACCGCCGGCAGTTTGTAGAGGTCCACGCCGCCAGCCGTGACTTTGCCTTCGGCGCGCGCGTCCGGGATGGTCTCATGCATGCGGTTGAGGCAGCGCACGAACGTGGACTTGCCGCAGCCCGACGGCCCGATGATGGCCGTCGCCTGGTTCGGCGCCACGTCCATGGTGATGCCGTACAACGCTTGTGCCTTGCCGAAGAAGGCTTTCAAACCTTCCACTCTGATCGCCACACCCATTTACGAAGTCCCTTTCATCTGTCCGCGAGCCGCCACGATGCGCACCGCCGCCACGGAGAACACGATCAGCGCCACCAGCACCAGCGCGCCTGCCCAGGCCTTGCGGTGCCACTCCTCGAAGGGCGAGATGGCATACGCGAATATCTGGAGGGACAACGCCGCGGTCGGTTGGTTCGGATCCCAATTCCAGAAAGAATTGCCGAAGGCGGTGAACAAGAGCGGCGCGGTCTCGCCCGCCACCCGCGCAAATGCCAGCATGATGCCGGTGATAACGCCCGAACTGGCCGAGCGCAGCGCGATAGAGAGCGTCGTCCGCCACTTGGGGATGCCCAGACCATAGCCCGCTTCCCGCACCGCCTGTGGCACCATCAGCAGGATCTCTTCCGTCGCCCGGGTGATAATGGGCACCATCATCAGCCCCAGCGCCACCGCGCCGGCGAATGCCGAGAAGTGCTTCTGCCGCATCACGATCAATCCATAGACGGCCAGGCCCATCACGATGGAGGGCAGCCCGTTCAGCACGTCGGCGGTAAAGCGAACGAAGTCGCCGAAGCGATTACGGCCATACTCCGCCAAGTAGATGCCGGCGCCCACGCCCAGGGGCACGCCGATACAACTTGCCATCAGCATGATGTACGCGGTACCGGCGATGGCATTCGCCATGCCGCCGCCTGGTTCACCTACAGGCTTGGGAATCTCAGTAAAAAAGGCCCAGTCAAGCGACCCGACTCCGCGATACAGCAGGTAGCCAAAGATCGCAATCAGCGGCAGCAGCACCGCGGCCGCGGCTAATCCCGATAACAGCGTAGCGGCGTAATCGGCAAACTTTCGGCGGGCTACTGTAAAACTGCCCGCGGTCATCACGGTCGCATTAGGCATGCGCCGCCCCTTTGTGTCCGCGGGTGATGCTCCAGATGAGCAACTGGGCCACTGCGTTCACGATGATGGTCACCAGGAACAGCGCCAGCCCCACTTCCACCAGCGCGCTCAGGTAAAGGTCTTCGGTGGCTTCGGTGAATTCGTTGGCGATCACGCTAGCCATGGTGTATCCGGGAGCAAATAACGACTTCGCGATCTCCGGACGGTTCCCGATCAGCATCGTCACCGCCATGGTCTCGCCCAGTGCACGACCCAGAGCCAGGATGATGCCGCCTAATATGCCGGCGCGCGCGTTGCGCAGGATCCCGATGCGGATCATCTCCCACCGCGTGGAGCCCAGCGCCAGCACCGCCTCGCGTTGCGTCTGCGGCACGGCCAGCATCATCTCCCGTGTGATCGACGATACGAACGGCACGATCATGATGGCCAGGATCACGCCCGCGGTGATCATGCCAATGCCGTACGGCGGACCTTCGAAAAATCCGGTCCAGCCTAGAGTGCTCTTCAGCCACGGCTGCACATGCGCGCGCATGAGCGGCGCCAGCACAAATATCCCCCACAGTCCGTAAACCACGCTGGGGATGGCCGCTAGCAGCTCGACGAAGAACGCCACCGTGCCGCGCAGCGGCCGTGGACACATCTCATTCATGAACATAGCCACGCCGATGCCCAGCGGCACGGCCATCATCAGCGCCAATAGCGACGAGACAATCGTCCCGTAGATGAAGGGCAGGGCGCCGAAGAGTCCCTGGACCGGGTCCCAGTCGCTGCTGGTGAAGAACTTCCAACCGAATTCTTTGATCGAGAGCCGAGATTCCGTGACCAGTTCCGTGACTACCAGCGCCACCACGACGAGGATGGAGAGGGCGGCGCAGAGGACCAACGCGCGGAAGAGTACATCGGCCAACCCGCCGGTGCTGCTCTGATTGAGCAGCTTCCGCACCTCTGAGACTTCGCCGTGCTCCGGCCCGATAGCCCCTTTGTCGATCCCTTCGAGAGGTCTTCTCAGGTCGAATCTTGGGCTAGGGGGAGTAGGGTGGGGAGATGGGGCCATGGTCGGACTCAGGCTAACAATGCCGTGTTAAAGGAAGGTTAAAAAAACGGCGCCAGCCCCGATTCAGAGACTGGCGCCAACCGTGCGCGTTTGGGAGAAATCCTAGAACTTATAAACTATGTCCAATTGCATTCGTTTGAGCCACGGGTCCGGCATGCCCACGGGGAGGCCAGGAGCCACCACCGCGTTCTGCAAGGTCCGGTTCAGCGTCCGCCCCACAAACAGCGTGTAGCTGGCCGTAGCCGCCGGGCTCAGCGCCCAGTTTAAGAACGTGCGGTGCTGCACGACGTTTGTGGGAGCGCGGTAATCGCTCTCGACAAACTGCGAGATGAGGGCGTCCTGCTCGATGCGGGCGAAGCTGTACCCGAACTGGAAGTCATTCTTGTTGCGGGTCTGGCCCCACGCGGTCTCGAACATGAACATCGAGCCCTGAGAATTGCGGGCGCGCAGGTTGTCTTCATACTCCGCCACTACCGCCCACGGGAAACGCGCCCATGGGGTTTTGATGGCAAGATTCAGAACCATGTCTGAGTACATGAAGTCAGAGAGAAAGCCGCGGCGTTGCCCCGTGCCCGTACCGTTGATCAGGGTGGCATTGGTCAGGTTGTTGGCGTTGATCATGCGCGGCTGTTGCGCGACCGGCGTCGGCAAGGGTAATCCTGTCGCCGGGGTATTCGGCTGCGGCAGCGTGACCGGATTGGCCGCCTGCGCGATCGCGTCAGAGCCATTCCAGTTCAGCAGCATGTAGCTCGGGGTGGCGACAATGTACTTGCCCAACTGCCAGCGGGTGAGGAATTGCGCTCCCACCGCGTTGGAATCCGG
>JBKKBM010000107.1:0-22658 GCA_046714215.1 Terriglobales bacterium
CAAAAGCGTCCGCCAACGCCTGGAAGTGGATGTTGTGCGAGTAATAGAAGAGCGGGTACAGGCCGCTCTTGCTGCCGCTGCGCGTGATGTACGCGCGATCGGCGTCGGCCGCCACCACGTTGATGTCGGCCGCGGAGGCGTAGTCTCCTGTCCGCAGATAAATGTGGGCGGGCATGTGGACCAGATGGCCCGCGCTAAGTTTGAGATCGCGCAGCCGATCCGCCGCCTTCAGCGCGCGCTCCGGATGGTGCGACGCCTCTACCGCATGGATGTAGTAGTGGTTGGCGCCGGTGTGCTTCGGATTACGCCGCATCACCGACTCCAGGATCGCGATCACGCGCTCCGTATTCGGTCCGGGCTTGCCATCCTTCGACCACAATTGCCACGGCGAAAGGTTCATCAGCGTCTCCGCGTAAAGCGTGGCCGCGTCGAGGTCATCGACGTTGTTCTCCATCACTTCCTTCATTGCCTCGGAGTATGCCTGTTCGCGCTGGGCCGCGGGTGAGTCGTCGCCATAACGCTTGGCCAGCGCGGCGATGTACCCCTGCTCCGCGGCCGAGGCTTTCGCCACCCGATCTTGAGCCTTCGCCAGATTCTCGCGCGCAATATTCAGCGCGTTCGGGAACTCCGGCGCGTTGTAGTTCATGCCATTGACCAGCGCCACGCCCCAGTAGGCCATGGCCAGATCGGGATCGTACTTCGCTGCCTGCTTGAATGCCTTGGCCGCTTCGTCATGATTGAAGCCGTACAGCAGCGCCAGCCCCTGATCAAAATACTTCTGCGCCTGGGCGTTCTTGGTCGAGACCGGATGATGGATGTTGCCCAGCCCGGTGTACATCGCCACGGGCGCCTGCTTCATGCCTTTGGGCGCATGTTGCTGATGCTGAGCGAGGGCAATACTGGTGGACAGAAAGAACACGAAAAGGATGCGTTTCATTGAAACCTCCGTAGACCTTGTCAGTGAGGGCCACTGAACCGGGAAGGCAACGAAGGATTATTACCAAAATACGGACGCCTGTCCAGCGAGGGCCCTAGGTCCTTGGTTCGTTCGAATCGCCAACTGCTATACATAATATTTCTTGATTATCTGCGTCGAAGTCCTTGGTCAAGTGAAAGTGAAACCCGCTCTTGTAATCACTCAAACCAAGCTTAAGTAGCATCTTCGCCAGCGTCACCATTCCGGCACGATTGGCGAATAGATAGGTTGCCCTCGATTACTTCAACGGAGAGAGATTCATCTCCAGAATATTCAAAGGTAATTCCGTCATTCATGACGCCTTTGGCCGCCGCCGACTCATCGTCAAACTCGAATGCAAATCTCTTCAATGCCATCGCATATCTCCTGAGACCAGTACCTAGATGGCCGTGAACCCGCCATCTACCGAAAATGCCGCACCCGTGACCCACAGAGACTCGTCGCTGGCCAGATAGACCGCCATGGGAGCAATGTCCTCGGGCTGGCCAAAGCGTCCGATGGGATGCAACGCCACCCGCTGCTTACGCACTGCTTCCGGGTCAGGCGCCTGCGAGATGAATTTCTCGACCAACTCCGTCTCCACGATGCCCGGACAAATACAGTTCACCCGAATCTGCTCCGCCGCGTGGTCCAGCGCCATCGATTTCGTCATCAAGGTGACCGCGCCCTTCGACGCCGAGTACGCCAGCCGGTTCCGCGCGCCCACCAGCCCGATCACCGACGAGACGTTAATGATCGACCCCTTACCCGCCTTACGCATCTGCGGCAGCGACGCCCGGCTGAACAGCCACAGGCCTTTCACGTTCGTATTAAAGGTCTCGTCCCACTCGGCTTCGGTGTGCGATTCTGCCGTTCCGGCCAGCAGCGCTCCGGCATTATTGACCAGCACGTCGAGCCGGCCAAAATGTTCAACCGTTGCTTTAACTATGCGCTCGATGTCGCTTCCCCTACTTATGTCGCCGGCCTGCACAAAAGCAGGCGCGCCAATCTCTTTCGCTACCGCTTCCAGCTTCGCTTGCGTCCGCCCGACCAACGCCACCTTCGCGCCCTCTTTCGCGAACGCGATGGCACACGCCCGGCCAATGCCGCTGCCCGCTCCGGTAATGATGGCGACTTTATTCTGCAATCTCACCGTCAATCTCCGTCTCCCGCCAAGTACACAATCTCATTGATGTGCTCATGCAAGGCGCGCTCGATGAGCGCGGGATCATAGCGCGCGACCAGCAGCAGGTTGCGCTGGAAGACATAGCTGCCCGCGTCGACTGCGACCGCTTGGGCCAGCGCCTGGGGCGTGGCCACTGTCAGCGAATAGATGGAGATGTCGTCACTGCCTTCGGGCGCGGCGTGCACGGTGAGTGCTTCTTTAAAGTTTTCCGCATTGGGCGGGCCGGTCTTCGTATCAAAGCGTTTGAACTCGAATTTGCGCACCGTCATCTGCGCCGTGAAGCGCGGCTGCGCCTCGATCGTAGGCGCGGAACTCGCGGCGCGCCGCTGCGGACGGCTACTGAAACTTAGCAGCACCAGGCGCACAAAGACGAATACCGCCATCACCACCACCGCGATCATCACCACTCGGAGCATGGTTACGCTTTCTTCAGTGCGTGCTTGCGCTGCGCCTCTACCTTGCGTGCTTCGCGGCGGCGTCCGGCATCGTCATAGCGTTGCTTTTCTTCATCTGTCTCCGGCACGACAGGCGGCACGGGTCGATGCTTTCCTTGGGCATCCACCGCCACAAACGTAAGGTAAGCGCTGCTCACGTGCCGGCTGGCGCCGGTGATGTAGTTCTCCACGTACACCTTCACGCCCACTTCCATCGACGTATTGAAAGCCCGGTTCACTGACGATTTCAATATCAGCAGGTCGCCCACGTGCACCGGCGCCAGAAAATCAAGGTGGTCCATGGACGCGGTGACCACATAGCTGCGCGAATGCCGATGGCATGCCATGGCGCCGGCGGTGTCAATGAAATGCATTAGGCGTCCGCCGAGCAGGTTGCCCAGTGGATTGGCGTCGTTCGGCAGCACTACCTCGGCCATCTCTGATTGCGATCCCGCCACCGTTCGCGGCTTGAGTTGATCAGTCATAGGGTTATCGATTCCGACTTACTATCGATTTCGGATTGATTCCGAGTTCGAATAAACGATGATAACGCACCCGCTCCGCGAAGCAGAAAAATGCGGCTTTGCGCGGCCGCGAGCCATCTGCTAGCTTTTAAACACAGCCCATGAACCGCATCCAGATGCTCACCCAGATCGTAAATGAGAACCCGAACGACGCCTTCGCCCGTTATGGACTGGCCATGGAGTTTTCCAAAGCCGATGACGCTGAGTCCGCCATGCAACACTTCAACCGCCTGGTGGAACTGCATCCCGACTACGCCGCCGGATACTTCATGGCTGCTCAACTGCTCGCGCGCGTGGGCCGCACCGATGAAGCCAAAACCCTTTTGACCAATGGCATTGCCGCCGCCGCCCGCAGCGGTAACGACCACGCCCGGGGCGAGATGGAACTCATGCTCGCTGAACTGGGTTAACCATTTGTTTCGAGAAATGTCATGAGCAACCTGCTGCCCCTCTTCCCGCTGGACCTCGTGCTCCTGCCCGAGACTCCCCTGCCGCTCCACATCTTCGAGCCGCGTTACAAGGAGATGGTCGGCGAGTGTCTGCGCGAGAAGCGCGTCTTCGGCATGCTGCGCAGTAATGGACAAAAGATCGCTCAAGCCGGATGCACCGCGGAGATCATCGACCTGCTGCGCACCTACCCCGACGGCCGCATGGACATCCTCACTATGGGCCGCACCCGCTTTAACGTGATTGAGTTGAACGACGAACGGTCGTTCTTTCGGGGAAATGTGGAATACTTTGACGACGAGCACGGCACCGCCGCCGGCCCTGAACTCAAACAAAGCACCCTCGAAATGCATGCGGAGTTGGAGAAGCTGGCCAGTCTCGACGCCCTGCGCCTCGAAGCCGACGCTCCCTATATCTCCTTCCAATTGGCCGCGCACCTTCCCGTCGACCTCGACTTCAAGCAGACGCTGCTGGAAATGCGCTCCGAGCGCGAACGCCTTCAAGTACTGCTCGACTACTACGCCAAGATCATTCCTAAATTGCAGGCGATGACGTTCGGCAAGAAGAAAGCCGGCGGCAACGGCTGGGTACATTAGGTGCTTTTAGCTTTTAGCTCTAAGTTTTCAGCTTGCAGTTTTTTGTTTTGGTGCTTTTGCTGTTGCCTTTTTCCTCATTTGCCTTTCTCTGTGCCTCTGTGGTGAGTTCGATTTTCTCCCGTCTCCGCGCCTCCGCGTTGAAATCAGCGCGGAGTATAATCCGCTCAGAACCACAGGAGCCCCGGCCGTCATGAATCTTCCTTCCACCTTGGGTGAGTTACGTAAAAGTAAAGAATTTTGTGAAGAACGCTTGCGTAATCGTCGTGTAAAAGACGAAATGCGCGAGAACCTCATCGCCCGACTGCGCACCGGCGAGCCTATCTTCCCGGGCATCATTGGCTATGAAGACACGGCCGTGCCCCAGATCGTGAATGCCGTCCTCTCGCGCCACAATTTCATCCTGCTGGGGCTGCGCGGCCAGGCCAAGAGCCGCATCCTGCGCGCGCTCACCACCTTGCTTGATGCGCATACGCCCTACATCGCCGGTTGCGAGATCCGCGACAATCCTTATGTGCCGCTCTGCAAGCGCTGCCGCAATCTCATCGGGGAGAAGGCTGACGTCACGCCCATCGCCTATCTGACGCCTGACGACCGCTACGTCGAAAAACTGGCTACGCCCGATGTCACCATTGCTGACCTGATCGGCGACATCGACCCCATCAAGGCCGCGCGCAGCGGACACGAACTGGGCAGCGAACTGACCATCCACTATGGCCTGCTGCCCCGCGCCAACCGCGGCATCTTCGCCATCAATGAATTGCCGGACCTCGCCGGGAAGATCCAGGTGGGACTCTTCAACATCATGCAAGAGGGCGACGTCCAGATCAAAGGCTACCCGGTGCGCCTGCCGCTGGATGTTGCGCTCATCTTCAGCGCGAACCCGGAAGATTACACCGCGCGCGGCAAGATCGTTACACCGCTGAAAGACCGCATCGGCTCCGAGGTCCGCACCCACTATCCCGCAACTCTCGAAGAAGGCATCACTATCACCGGGCAAGAGGCGTGGACCGCGCGCGATGGTCACCACTCCAACGCGCTGCCGGTGAACGTACCCAAATACATTCGCGAGATCGTGGAGCAGATCGCCTTCTGCGCGCGCGACGACAAGAAGGTCGACAAGCGCTCGGGCGTGAGCCAGCGCCTGCCCATCAGTTGCATGGAGAACGTGGTCTCGAACGCCGAGCGCCGCGCCATTCGCAATGGTGAGAGCGCCGTGGTCCCGCGCGTGAGCGACATCTACGCCGCGCTGCCCGCCATCACCGGAAAACTCGAACTGGAGTACGAAGGCGAGATGAAGGGCGGTGACACTGTGGCTCGCGACCTCATTCGCACGGCCATCGCCAAGACCTACGACCAATATTTCAAAGAAATAAAAACTGATCAGATCGTGCAATGGTTCGACCTGGGCGGCAACATCCAGATCACCGACGGCGCCGGCGCTGCGGAAACGCTCACCGCGCTCCAGGGTATCCAGGGATTGATGGACAAGCTCGGGCACATCAAGGTCAATTCCAAGTCGGGCGCGGAGATGCAGGTATCGGCTGCGGAGTTCCTGCTGGAAGGCTTGCACGCGCATAAACGCATCGGTCGCAGCGAGGAGCGTGTATTCAAGGCGGACAAGCAGGCCAAGCGTCCGGAGCGGGCTGCGGTCGAGCGCGAGAGTGGCGCGGAAGATTTTCCGCCGCCCCGCAATCGCCGTCCGTACAACTAGGCCCCGATGAAAGTAACCAAGTTCTCCAAGTACATCCCCGATGCCGCCGGCGACATGAGCATGGAAGACCTGCTCAGCGCGCTCTCTGACTACCTGCTGCAGAGCGGCTTTCGCGATCCCTACAGCTTTTACGAAATGCCGCGCGGCGAGCACACCCTCGACGATCTGCGCCGGGCCATCCAGCAAGCCCTCGAATCCGGCGAGATGGACATCGACGACGAGCGCCTGCAAGAGATGCTCGAACGGCTGCAGCAGGAAGGCGGCATGGAAGAGCTAGTGGAGCAGATCATGCAGCGCATGGAACAGGAGGGCTACATCTCCATCGACCAACCCTTTGACCCCTCGCGCCCTTCACCGGCCGTCGGCCAGACGGGCGACCCGCAGCCGCCCGCGCGTTTTGAGGTTACGGATAAAAGTCTCGACTTCCTCGGCTACCGCACTTTGCGTGACCTGCTGGGGTCGCTGGGCAAATCCAGCTTTGGACGCCACGACACTCGCGATCTCGCTACCGGCATCGAAGCCAGCGGTGCCTCCAAGCCTTACGAGTTCGGCGACACCCTCAACCTCGACATCACCGCCACGCTCTCGAATGCACTTCAACGTGAAGGTTTGAGTGTTCCCATCAACCTCGAGTATTCCGATCTCCACGTCCATCAGTGCGAGTACCAGTCGTCCTGCGCCACCGTCGTCATGCTGGATTGCTCGCACTCCATGATCCTCTATGGCGAAGACCGCTTCACGCCCGCGAAGAAAGTGGCGATGGCGCTCTCGCAACTCATCCGGACGCAGTATCCCGGTGATTCCCTTTCGCTCGTGCTCTTTCACGACTCCGCGGAAGAGCTGCCGCTCTCGCAACTGGCGCGCGCGCAGGTGGGCCCGTATTACACCAACACCCGCGAAGGCCTGCGCCTGGCGCAACGCATCCTGCAGCGCCAGAAAAAGGACATGAAGCAGATCGTCATGATCACCGACGGAAAGCCCTCCGCCCTCACCCTCGAAGACGGACGCATCTACAAGAACGCCTTCGGCCTCGATCCGCTGGTGGTCAGCCAGACGCTCGAAGAGGTCTCGCGCTGCAAACGCGCGGGCATCCTCATCAATACTTTCATGCTGGCCTCAGATTTTGGGTTGGTGCAGTTCGTGCAGAAAGTCACGGAGATGTGCCGCGGCAAAGCTTACTTCACCACGCCGGAGCGGCTGGGTGAATACGTGCTGATGGACTACATGTCGCGGAAGATGAAGACGATTCACTAGGACCGCGGGTGAGTACGATGCTTCATGCTAGCAATCGCTTGAGGAAGATAGACACCGTAGTAGTAAACGCAACTCCCAAACCACATGGTGAAGAGCAGCAAGACAAACCAAATACGTCGAGTCCACTGCCCCGATGCGTCAACTTTGGCCCAGAACCGCCACATTCCAATCCATAAGAACAGGCATGACGGCGCACCCACAGCGCCAAGGAATCCCCACAGCAGGCGATCCGACTTCTGAGGCGTTACGGCTCCCAGGAAAAAAGGCGTAAGCGCTAACGCAAAAACAGTAGAGACTCCGAACAGTATCGCTGCAGACCTCGACACCAAACCATCGCGGGTCGATTCTCTCCCGCAGATTGCCAAAATACATTTCGGATATGCCTATTTTGGTTCTTCCTTCGCCACCGCGGCTTCAGCCGCCTGGAAGCCGATCTTCGAGTGTGTGCCGTCACAGAACGGCTTCTTCACCGAGGCACCGCAACGGCAGAGCGAGACACCCAGCTTGCCGGTCAGGTCGTACGGCGTGCCATTGGCATCCACCAATTCGATTTTGCTCAAGTCGCCTTCCACGCGATAAGGCCCGTTCGGCTTGACTGTGATCTTGATGTCCGCCATGTTCTTCTCCGCACTCGAAATAAGACCGCTAGTTAAGATAGCACGTCACTTCTTGAAGGCTACGTTCACCAGCAGCGGCTCACCTTCAACATCCACCACGTTGCAGTAGGTCCGCTCGCCCCGCCGGATGAAATCAAGGCCAACCCGGCTCTTCCCGATGCGCAGGTTCCGGACCTCGAAGGAATTCAGCCACTCTGGCAGTGCGGGATTCACGATATTGAGTTCATGGTCGGGTGCGCTTGGCCGGATGCCCAGGACTGAAGTTAGCATAAGAAAAAACGCCCCTGAAGCCCACGCCTGCGGCGAACAGGACACCGGATAATGCACCGGCACATCCGCTTCCTGCCGCTGCAACCCGCAGAACAGCTCGGGCAGCCGATTATTGCGGAACGTCACCGCAGTCTGGAACATCGTGGTCAGAGTGTGCAACGCGGGCCGCGGAAAATCGTACAAAGCCATGCCATGCGCGATCAGCGAATTGTCATGCGGCCACACCGACCCGCGGTGGTAGCTCAGCGGGTTATAGACTTTCTCCGTGTTGGCCATGGTGCGCCAGCCCCAGCCCGAATGCATATCCGGCTGCATCAGCCGGTTGGCTACGGTCCGGGCCCGGTCTTTGCGAAGTGCGCGCGAGAACAGCAAGTGTCCGGGATTCGACGAGATCACTTCCAGCTTTTTCTTTTTTGCGTCCAGCGCCATCGCGTAAAACCCGTTCCCTGACACCCAGAATTCTTTGTCGATCCGCTTGGCCAGTTCCCCGGCCTCGCGCTTCAGCCGATGCGCCGTCTCGGTATCACCCAGCGCGCGCAACAGGCGCGCCATCCGGTATTTGGCGTCGTACACGTAGCCTTGTACTTCAATCAACGCGATTGGCGTATTCGCCACCGAGCCGTTGCGGTGTAGATTCGCATCCCAGGAATCTTTCCAACCCTGATTCGCCAATCCGCGCTCCGAGCGCCGCTGATATTCGATGAACCCATCTTTGTCGGGGTCACCATAGCGCTCGATCCAGTTGAGCGCCTTGTAAATCGCGGGCAGGATGTCGCGGATCAACGCTTCGTCGGCGGTCCAGTTGTAATACTCACTGGCCAGGACGAGGAACAGTGGCGTCGCATCCACCGAGCCGTAATACGGGCCGAACGGCATCTCGCCCGCACGGGTCATCTCGCCCACGCGATGCTCATGCAGGATCTTGCCAGGCTCTTCATCGCGCCAGTCGTCGACTTTGGTGCCTTGATAGCGGGCGAGCACGCGCAGGGTGTCCGCCGCCAGCCGCGGATTCAGCAGCAGGGACTGATACGCCGCGATGATGGAATCGCGCCCAAAGATCGTGGCAAACCACGGGATCCCCGCGGCGATGATGTGTTCGTTCCCGTCCGGGATCTGCAGCGCGTGAAAATCAGCTTCGGCGGTGTTCAGCGCCTCGTCGAATTCGTCGTGACTGCTGTCAAAGTGGGTGGACTGCTGGCGCCACGCGTCATACGTCTGCCGCCGCTGCTTCAAGTTCGCGGCAAAGTCATACGACTTCAGCCGCCGATGCTCGTCACCATCCAGCACTGCGGAGATGTCCGTCTGGATGCGCACGCGCTGCATCGGCTTCAGCCGGATGTGCCAGAACGCGCCTGTCTCATCCACTTGGTCGGGCGTGGGCGACATGCGCACGCACGTCTGGCGGCGCACACCGTCCACGCCCTTGTAGGCGAAGGTCAGCGACCCATCATTCCAATACGGCCGGTAATACTGCCCGGTGTGGCCGCGTTTGGTGCCCCGCACCTGGAAGACGTCCATGAAATCGGCCGCGTAGCGCAGCTCGGCGGTGAATTCCACATCCACTAGATTGAAATTCTCAAACGTCAAGTAATCGAAGAAGACGTTCGCCGCCAGCAGTTGTTCGCGCCGCAGGTGGATGGAATTTTCCGGCAGGTCAAAAGTCTCGCGCAGGGTGATGTTGCCCGTGGTCAGCTCGATCTGCGATACAAAACTCTTTTCCGTATTCGACGACAGCACCACCGCGCGATGCCCTTCCAGCTTCAATTCCAAGCCACTGAGGAAGCGGGTGTCATCGTGGAAGAATCCGATGTCCGGTGCTCCGAAGGGTGCGATGTCTCCCGCTACGGAGGTTGACAGGAACGTCTTGCCATCGATCAGGGTCAGGTTGTTCAGCTTGCGCGGTTCATTCGCCTGGAAGGCGATGCGCGGCTCGACATACGGACATGCGATCGCTTCCAGTTGCTCGAGTGGGACGATTGTCAACGCGCTCATGCGATCCGTCTCTCCGCCCCGCGCAACATTTTCACCGGTCGCGCCGCGCCGGCCAGTTTTTCATACAGCGCGATATAGGCGTCCACCATGCTCCGCAGCGAGAATTTCTCATCTACATATTGGCGCACGATCGAGGCGGGTATCTTCACCGCCTTTGCCCATTGCGCCATCTCATCGACCGTCTGGCAGATATGGCCGGAAACGCCCTCTTGCACGATCTCCGCCACGGACCCGCCCGGCATGGCCAGCACCGGAGTGCCGCACGCCATGGCTTCCACCAACACCAGTCCGAACGGCTCATCCCACTGGATGGGAAACACCATCGCCCGCGCCTTGCCCAGTAATTCGTTTTTCTCCGCTACATCCACCTCGCCCACAAACTCGATGAACTTGCCGTCGACGTGCGGCTTCACCTCATTCTCCCAATACTCCTGGTAGAGCGGTTGGATCTGTCCGGCGATCTTCAATGGGATGCCAGACTTCTTTGCCACTTCGATGGCCAGGTGCACGCCTTTCACCGGCGCGATCCTGCCCAGGAACGCCAAGTAGTCCTGCTTCGTCGCTTGCACTTTATAGAGTGAAGGATCGATGCCGTGGTGGATGGTGCTGGAATTCGGCAGCATCATCTCATCCGCCTGGAACTGGCTGATGCAAGCATAGTGCACATTCGGGTAGTACCGATACAAGTCCGCCAGCGCCTTCTCCATAGGATGGTGCACCGTATAAACGCACGGCTGCTCTACAAATTTCGAGTAGGTGATCCCGGCTAGGTTGTTCACGTGGATCACGTCACAATCCTGCGCTGCGTCATACACCGCCCAGGCGTGGTGCTGCATATCGCGCAGGCTGAAATAGACGTCATCCCGCAGCGGCCATTCCGACTCCGCATAGATAAATTTCCGCTCTACCGGGACGGTCGACTCGCCATTCGTATACACCACCACGTCCACTCCCGCGGACTTCAATCCCAGCGCGAGTTGCTCCACAAACAATTCCGTCCCGCCATAGCGTTGCGGAGGTATGGGGATGAAGGGTGGCGCGATCAGGGCGATTCTCAATTGGTTCTCCCGGGGGATTCTGGCTGAGGGTCTGGCTCAGCTACTTAGATGAAGTAGCGGAACCCCGCGTTGGTCTGCCCGGGCCTGCACCACCAGGCAACGCACCGGGGATGTGCTGGAAACTAGCTGGTCCGCAACACTTCGTGACAGATTTCTGTGAGTTGCTCCGCCCGATGCCGGCAGGTATGCCGCGCCCGGATGGTTTCCAGGCCATTCGCCGCGATCTGCCGCCGCGCTGTTTCATCGTCCAGCAAGCGCGTGATCTCCGCCTGCATCTGTTCCGCACTATCTACCCGCACAAAATCTTCGGCGCGGAAGAGACCTTCGAGGTCGTCCCATGGGGCGGATATCAGCGTCGCTCCGCAGGCTAGTGCCTCGAACAGTCGCGGCGCCGGCACCCCGGCCAGTCCGTTGGTGTATTGCTTGCGTGGCAGGTGCAGCGCCAGCGCCGACTCCGCATACACCTGGGGCGCGTTCAGGTTGGGGAGGTAGCCCTCGAAGTCCACACCAGCATCCAGCATCCAGTCCACTGCCTCCGCCGGATACCGCACGCCGTACGCTTTCACTTTCAGGTCCGGCAGCGCACCCGCCGGCCCCACCAAAAACTCAGCCAGCTCCATCGTCCGCTCTTCATCGCCCCAATTGCCGATCCACACCAGGTCGGTCTTGCGCGTGCCTGTCCGGGGAAAGAAATGGTCTACATCCGCGCCCTCATGAAAAGTCCAGGCGCGGCGAATGCCAAAGCCGTCGATATAGATCTTGCGGATGGGCTCGCCCGCGGCCAGCACTCCGTCGAAGAGATGGAGGTGGAACTTCAGCATCTCTCCTGCCCGGGTATACGCGCGGTGGTGGGTATCGAGAAAGAGCGCGCGGAAGCCCAACTCCTCTTTCAGTGAAAGCACCGTGTTGACGACCGCCGGTTCATTCCACTCATGGATGAGGACGATGTCGGCGCCGCACAGCTCCGTCTTCAGGTGATCGCGCAGCCCGTCCTTACGTTCGTAAAAATGGATATCTAATTCGCGAAACTCCTGGCGAAACTGGTCAATGGAGTCGATGGAGCGCTCCTGCTCGGTGCGTACCAGGTTCACCAGCGACCACGAGCCCAATTCCTCATGGCACCGTACCCGGTGTCCCATCTGCACCAGCGCGCCCGCCAGCCCGCGCAGAAAGTGGGCGCTGCCATGACTCCAGTCTGAGATCAGCGAATGGGCGAACACATGGATGCGCAGCGGATTCATGCAGCCACCACTTCCGCCGTGGCCAGCACATGATAAAGATGGAGATAGTCAGCCACCATCCGCGCCGCGGTAAAGCGCGCCCGCGCATGATCGTAGGCCAGCTTCCCGTAGGTAGCGCACAGATCGCGATCGGCGCTCAGGCTTTGGAGCGTGTCCTCAAGCGAGGCCGCGTCATTATTACGGAAGTAGCAGGCGGCTTCGCCCCAGATCTCGCGATGGGTCGGAATATCGCTGGCCACAATGGCGCAGCGGGAGAGCGCGGCTTCCACCGGACTCATCCCGAACGGCTCATACTGCGACGTGGCGATGTAGATGGCGCTGCGGGCGTACAGCAGCCGCAGTTGCTTCTCGCTCTGCAACGTCTTTACGTGGAGCCTTTGCCGCGGCGTGAAGATGGTGCGATTCGCCGGATTCTCCGGCTCAGAGTCCGGACCAGCCAGGTACAGCGGCAACGGCGATTCGAACTGCGACAACAACGCGGAGTTTTTGCCGAAATCCCAGATCCGCCCCACCGACAACGCCATCATCTCTTTGCTCATATGCGGATGGAACAGGGTCGGGGTGCGTCCGTGATAGATCACGGATGCTAGCCGCGGTCGGGTGTACAGGGTCCGTAATGCGGACAACATCCACAGCGAGGGCGCCACCACGGCGGTCGCCTGCTCCAGCCCCCGGCATACCATCTCGCGGTACCACGCGATCCATTCATCGTCCGGCTTCGGCTCCGCATGGTGGACACATTGCCACCAGCTCAGCACGTCACCATGCGCCACCATCACTTTCGGTACGTCCGTCTTCAGGCCACCGTAATAAAACTGGTTGAGGTGGATCAGGTCAGGCTTGGTCTCCGCGATGATTCCTTCCAGCAACTCCTGGGTCGCTTCCAGATCTCCTTCTGCATCCCGCATCCATTCCACCCGGAAAGCCGTGGGACGGAAGTCCACCCCAGCTAGGCCCTCCATCCACTCCGTCTGCTCCGCCGATGGGATCTCACCCACGCTCACCAGCGTGACCCGCACGCCTCTCCCCGCCAGCCCCGTCACCAGCTCACGGGTATAGGGCCACACGCCACTTACCGTGTCGGCGGTCACCAGGACATGCATGGGGAGTACTCCTTGCAGCTGCCCAACTGAATCTGTGAGGCGCTGTCGCTATTCATCTCTCAGGAATTGGGATGCCATAAGCGCGGTGCAGGCGAACCTGCACGTGGGGGTTTAGAAGGTCGCGCGGGCGGAAGGGATGCCCCCATTTAAGCCTGGAGTCGGCTCATCTTTCGACTGATGGAAACGACAACGTACACCCGGCCAGGCAGGTTCGCCTGGCACGAGTGCCGATGTCTCAAAGAACAACCGCCTAAATAGCCCTTCGGCCGGAGAGGAGGTTGATCACGGCTACCACGATCGCAATCACCAGCAGTGCGTGAATCAGGCTGCCACCTACATGGAAGCCGAATCCGAGCAGCCACATAATCAAGAGAATCGCAACAATCGTCCAAAGCATATGTTCACCTGGGCCACAGGGGAATGGCTTAACCCATTTGAGGACACCCGCTAGTGGGGAGTTGTCCCGAATGGGGAATCTTCACGCCCAAAAAAGAGCCGCACCGGTCAAAAGACCGGTGCGGCCCCAGGTCCAAATCCACCCTAGAAGGTGAACCTTACCGCCAGTTGCACGGTGCGTGGATCGCCCGCCCCCTGGCGCAGGAAGCCGTCAAAATTGAACAGCCCCGGCGTGACCAACGGGTTGATGTTGTTGGCGCTGTTAAAGGTATTGAACATCTCCATGATCGGAACAATCGCAAAGCGCTCCCCAAACTTGATGGGACGCGCCAACCGCCAATCCACCGACGAGTACGCATTGTCTTTTCGGGAATCGTTACGCTTGGCGGTAGTCGCCGGCTGCGCCGAACGCGCCTGGATACGCAAGCTGGCATCCAGCATCCAAGGCAGATTGGCGTTCGTCACCAGGTAGAATTTATGGCGGATGTCGCGATCCGAATACGAATAGTTCGGCCGCAGGTCGAACGCCCGGGTGATGTCCCTGGCCGGACTGCGGTCGCTGAACGGATCGCGCTCGTTCGAGTCATTGTCGTAGTCGGTCGCCGCCGTATAGTTGAATTCCAACTGGTAGCGATGGCTCATGCGTTTACGAGCTCCCAGCGTCAGTCCCCGATACAGCGAGTTGCCGCGGCTGCTGGTCACCATCAACTCGCCGATCTGGAGCGTGAACGGCGGCCCATTGCGGTCCGCGCCAAAGGGATTGTTGCGGTTGTAATCGAGGAACGTAGTCAGATATACGCCCTTCGACCAGGTGAAATCGGCATAGGCCGACCAGTCTTCCGCCAATTCTTGCTCGAATGCCACATTGGCGGTGTAGATGCGCGGGTTGTGATAGTTGCGGTCAAACACCCGGACGCCGCTGAACAGCGGAAATGTACCCGGGGGCGGGGGCGGCGGAGTCGGAGCCAGATTCGGCCACACCGGACGGATCGTGGGATTAGCAAACAAGCCGCCCGCGATGGTCGCCTGCTGTACGCCATTCGCCGTGATCGATCCTACTTGCGACAGCATGTTCTGGCGGCCGTTGTAGATGCCGGCGCTGCCCCGCAGCACTGACTTTCCTACCCTCGACATGTCCCAGGAGAAGCCGACGCGCGGCTGGAACTGCTTGGTCTGGTCTGGCAGGGTGCCGTCAGAAGGAAACGCCGCATTGCCCAGCAGATATCCATACACGGTCTTAGAGGGATCCACCGTTGGCTCCGGGAACATCTGAGCTTCCCAGCGCAGTCCGTAGTTGAAGATGAAGTTGGAAGCGATCTGCCACTTGTCCTGGACGAACAGCGCGTAATCTTCATTGGCGATGTCAGAGAAACCCGCCGCATCCGTCGCCGGACCCAGATTCCCCGCCGCGCCCTGAAGATACAGCAGCAGCGGCGTAGTGCCGTTGTTGCCAACGCCGCAGGCATCCGTGGCCATCGTCACCCAGGTGCCGTTCGGACAGCGTCCAGCATTGGGGCCAAATCCCGCTCCCGCTGGCGAGGCGTAGCGCAGAAAACCAGTTACCGAGTCAAAAATGTAGCGCCCGTTGAAGAACCCACGGAAGACCTGCACATTCCGACTGTGCAGCCATTCCCCGCCGAACTTGACGGAATGCCGCCCCGCGATGATGGAAACGTTATCGCGCATCTGCGTGCGCCAAAAGAGCTCGTCGATGCTGGGTTGAAGGAAGAACGGCTGACCAAAACGGAAGGTTGTGGCGAAGCCCATGGCAGTGTCCGCCGGGATGTTGCTCGGCGTGGCCGCCCGCGGGCGGTCCTCGCGTCCATAGGTAAAGTGCGCTTCGTTCAAGACTTTCTCGGTGAACGTGGAGAACAGGTTGAAGTTCAGCGTGTGGATGGTAGACGTTCCCTCGATGCCATTCGCTGAATTGCCGTAGGTGGCTACGTCGAAGGTCTCATTCAACTTGCGCGAGACGTTGAAGTTGTAGGAGATATTCGCCTGGTGCCGCTGGCTGAAGTTCAAGTCGATCTTGCCCAGGATGGCGGTGTTATGCAGCGGCCGCCGCACCGGCAGACCCTCTTCCTGATTGCGAGTTGTGCGCATGAAATTGAGCAGCGAGAGGCGCTGACAGTCAGTGTTCGCGTCGATGAGTGCTTCATTCGCTGCGATCGTGGGCGCGGCCACCGGGCAAGACGTCGGCCCCACTTGGCGGCTGAGGTTCGCCCGCTGCAGGTTGCCGCCGATCTGCTCAAAGGCTAGAAAGAAGAAGGCTTTGTCTTTCACCATCGGCCCGCCCAGAGTGGCCCCCGTCTGTTCCCGGTGGAAGTCAGTAAGCGGCTCCCCCGTCGATGTCGCCGACGTCAACGCTTCCAAACGCTGGAAGTGGAACAGGCTGCCGTGGACGTTATTCGTTCCCGACTTCGTGATCACGTTGACCACGCCGCCCGCCGTGCGCCCGAATTCCGCGCTCGCACCCGAAGCCACCACTTGAAATTCGCGGATCGCGTCCATGGTGATGTCCACCGCCGCGCGCTGGCCGCCGGATTGCTCGCCGAAGAAGCCATTATTGAAGTCGCCGCCGTCGATGCTGATGTTGTTGAAGATGCCGCGTTGTCCGTTGAAGGTGATCTCGTCACCGTCCGGCCCTTGCACCACGCTCACGCCCGGCGTCAGGGTCAACAGGTCTTCAAATTTGCGCCCCAGCACCGGCGTCTCTGAGATCACCTGCTGGTTCAGCGTGGTGCTCGATTCCACGCGCGCCACATCCACCGTCGGCGTCGCGCTCACGATGACCGTCTGCTCCGTGCCCGCCACCCGCATGGGTACAGACAAATTCACCGACTGGCCCACCGTCAGCACCACGTTCTCCTGCTTCAACGTGGCAAACCCGCCCTTGGCGACCTGCACCTCGTACCGTCCGGGCGGCATCAGCACGGCCACGAAGCGGCCGTCGCTGTCCGTCGTCATCGTCTTGGTGAAGTTTGTGTCCAGGTTCTTCACCGTGACGTCAGCTCCCGCCACCACGGCCCCGGAAGGGTCGGTCACGGTGCCTTGGATCACGCCGGTGGTGATCTGTGTCTGGGCAAAAGCAAAAGTTGTCAGGGTGAGAAAAAGCAGGAAGAGTGTGGTGAGTGCTCGAACCGTCATGCTGCACCTCGTTCTTTCGATCAGTCGGACTGAACTTCGTGGTGAAACTTTGGTAGACAGAAAGTGAAACGGAAATTACGGAGAAATCTACCAGTAGCCATCGTTTGCCGCAAGCAGAATTAGAAGGTGGAGAATGTTGAGGTAGCCGGGAACCAGCAAGCAGAGCTTGTTTGCTCGGAAGGAGCGCGGCTTTACCTACGCTATCAACCATCAGCGCGCAGCTCCGAAGCCTACCCTGAGCGAAGTCAGACGGGTTCTGCCGGAGGCCGCTCTTCGATCAGAAAGTTCCCGGGGCGAGCGCAGGGCCGTCTGTGCCCTCTGTAGGTTCCAGGGTCAATTCCCCGCCGACCCTGGAAGCCTACGCCGCTGGCCCCAAGGTGACTTTCATCTGCATCGCCAGTTCATGGACGGACCGCAGCTTATGCGCGACCATCGCCGACAACTCCGGTTGTGCCAGCGCCAACTCCGACGACAACAGGATGCCCGTCACCGCGCCCGTCAACTCGCTGCGCAGGCGCGACTCCGCCGCGCTCCGCGCCGCCGACCCCTCTTTCTCCCGCCGCCGCAAGGCTGCCCGCACCTCGCGCACCACCCGCTCCGCCCCGCAGATGGCCAAATTCACCGTGACCACGATGGCCCCGCCCGCCCGCTTCCACATCATGTCCATGCTGCCGGAGCTGGAATCCACCAGCGCCTGGTCCAACACCACCGCGGAAAATTCCTGGGTCTGTAACTTGTGCGCACACTCCCGCAAAGAACTGCAGAACACCGAGCGTTCTCCCGTCTGTTTTTCCAGGGCCAAGGCACATTCCCGCGCATTGGACGCAGCGCTCGCAATGATGATCATGATGGTTGCTCCTTATGATGATTCGCCGATGACCTGACGATGATTTCGATCCCGTTCGCCGGTTCTCCTTCGTGACCTTCGGGTGGCCTTCGTGGGCACGACGTTGTTCTCGCCTTCGTTCTTGCTTCACCCGACCTCGGCTTCCCTCTGTGTCCCTCAGTGGTGCAAGAGTTCGCTCTTGTTCCGCCTACGACTCCACCCCATACTCTTTCAGCTTGCGATACAGCGTCGTCTTGCCGATCCCCAACAACTTGGCCGCCAGCAGCTTGTCGCCTTTCACCTGGGTCAGCGTGTGGAAGATGGCCTGGCGCTCCAGTTCCGCGATAGGCACTACGCCGTGGCTACCCGGGGGGGCCGCCCGCAGCACGGGACGGTCGATGTTCTGCACCTGCGTCGGCAGGTCGGAGATATGGACCACGGGCCCGGAACTCAGCGCCGCCGCCCGCTCCAGACTGTTCTCCAGCTCGCGCACATTGCCCGGCCAGTCATAATTCATCATCAGCTTCAACGCATCGTCGCTGATATTGCGCTCGATGCCAGTCGTCCGCTTCTGGCGCTCAAGGAAATGGGCCACCAGCAACGGAACGTCTGACCGGCGTTCGCGCAACGGCGGAATGCGCAGGTTTACGACATTCAGCCGGAAGTAAAGGTCTTTGCGGAAGGTGCCATTCTGCACCGCGACTTCCAGGTCGCGGTTGGTCGCCGCCAGGATGCGCACATTGATGGTCACGCGCTTGGTGCTGCCCACCGGGCGAATCTCTTTTTCCTGCAATGCCCGCAACAGCTTCGCCTGCAGGTCGATGGTGAGCTCACCGATCTCGTCGAGGAAGATGGTACCGCCTTCGGCGATGGTCAAGAGGCCTTCTTTGGCGCGCACCGCTCCAGTGAAGGCGCCCTTCACGTAGCCAAAGAGCTCGCTCTCGATCAGCGTCGGAACCAGCGAGCCGCAATCCACGGGAATGAACGGCTTGTCACTATGCGGGCCGGAGAAGTGGATGGAACGCGCCACCATCTCTTTACCGGTGCCGCTTTCGCCCAGGATGAGTACCGGGTGCGCGCTGTGGGCCACTTTGCCAATAATGCGGAAAAGTTTCTCCATCTCCGCCGAGCGCCCGATGATGTTATTGAAGCCAGGGTGGGTCTTAACCTTGTCTCGAAGCATCCGGTTCTCCGTCGCCGCCTTGATGTGCCCCGAGGCGCGCTCCAGAGCTAACCGGAGTTCTTCAAGGTTGAACGGTTTGGTGACGTAGTCGTACGCGCCCTGTTTCATGGCGTGCACAGCTGACTGCACCGTCGCGAAGCCGGTGATGATAATCACCACCGCCTCTGGGCGACGCCGTTTTACCTCGCGCAAAACTTCCAGCCCCCCTGCCCCTGGAAGTTTCATGTCTAACAGAACGATATCGATGCCGTGCGCGTCCAATTGCTTGTACGCGTTCACCGCATTCTCCGCCGTGTGCGCGTGGAAGCCGAGCGCTTCGGCCATCTCGCGACAGCCTTCGCTGATGGCCCGCTCGTCGTCCACAATCAACACTTGCAACGAATCAGCGCTTACATTACCGCCTGCTACCGGCCACGAATACGTTCCGACGCTCATTCTATGTCCCTTTTCCTCAAACTGGATATTGATTTTTCTTGCTCACCCGGTTGCTGCTCCGGATGCCACTGCCCGTTCTTCCGGCGCTGCCCGGACCAACTCAGCCCGGTCTGCTCCACGCGCTCCCGGACGCGGCGCGCGAACGTCTCCGCGTTGAACGGCTTACGCAGGAAATCCGCTCCCGCGGCAATCAGCTCCCGCGCCCGCACATCGTTGGTGTAGCCGGAGATGAACAGCACCCGCATCTCCGGACGCTCGCCGGCCAGCCGCTCGGCCAGCTCCGCCCCGCTCATCCCCGGCATCACCAGGTCGGTGACCAGCAGGTCGATCACCCCGCCAAAGTTTGCCGCCGCTGCCAGCGCCGCCGCCCCCTCGGGCGCGCTCAGCACGTGGTAACCCTCGGCCTTGAGTTGCTCCATCAAGGGCAACCGCAACAGCTCTTCGTCTTCCACCAGCAAGATCGTCACCCGGCGCCCGCCGTTCTCGTTCTCGCCGGCCAGTTCCGCGGCGCTCGCCGGGGCCACAGGAAAATACAGATAGAAGGTGGTTCCCTCGCCCAACAAACTCTGAACCACGATGTACCCGCCGTGCTGCTGCACCATCCCGTAGACGCTGGCCAACCCCAGCCCCGTCCCTTCGCCCAGAGCTTTGGTCGTATAAAAAGGTTCAAAGCAGTGGGCCAGCGTCTCCGCTGACATCCCCTCCCCGGTGTCACTCACCGAGAGCTCCGCGTAGTCGCCGGGGATCAGTCCGGGGACGCGCTCCACCATGCCCGCATCCGCGGTCAGACTGCGGGTGGTGAACCCGAGCTTGCCGCCCGTCGGCATCGCGTCGCGCGCATTGATGGCGAGATTCAGGATGGTCTGGCGCAACAGGTTCTCGTCCAGGAGGCTGGGCAACAGGTCCGCCGCCAACTGGCACTCGATCACCACTTCTTCGCCCACCACCCGCTGCAACATCTCCTGCATCCCGCCTACTACGTCGTTAAGCCAAAGCACATGCGGCTCCAGCACCTGAGATCGGCTGAGGCAAAGCAACTGCGCCACCAGCGACGCGCCCCGCTCCCCCGCCGACTGGATCTCGCGCACATGGCGCTGCAACGGACTGGACCCGCCCAACGCCGTCGACAGCAGCCCGCTGTAGATCATGATCCCGGTCAATAGATTGTTGAAGTCGTGGGCCACTCCCCCCACGAGCCGCCCCACCGCCTCCATCTTCTGCGACTCCCGCAGTTGGCGGTTCATCGCCTCGCGTTCTTCCTGCATGCCGGCTTCGCGGATGGCGATGGCCAGATATTCCGCCATGTCCGCCAACATACCGATCTCATACGACGTCCACGCATGCGGCGTCGGGCGGGCAAATATGAGAAAGGCGAGAGTCTGCTCCGGATGCTGGACGGGCATGATCAGCACCGCCCGCGCGTGGACCGAAGCGGTCAGATCCTGTAACGCCGCCATGCGCTCGTCGCTCTCCACGTCGTTGACGGCAACGTGGACGCCGCTCCGCAACACCGCTGCCAGGGCCTCGGTCCGGGTCACGCCGAACTGCCGGCCGTCGATCACCGGCATGTTCAAGGGCGTGACCGAACAAACTACCGCCAACGTTCCTTCCGCATCCAGCGTGCAATACGAGATGCGGAACTCCGGCAGACTCTTGTGCGCCTCCAGCAGCGTCCGCTCCACCATCTGCTTCACATTCAGCCCGGCGTTGATGGAGACCGCCATTTCTTTCAGCAGCCGCACCCGCACCCGGAGCTGCTTTAGTTCGCTGGATCCGGCCTGGGTCAGGGTCGTCATCTCACCTATTCCTAAAGCAGTTAGCGTTCCAAATCGGCCTTGCCTTTGGAATGTGCGGGTTGAGAGGTAGCGAACTGACGGGGAATCCAGTACGGGAATGCCAAAAGCGGAATCCGTCTCGGAATGGGCGGGCCTCTCCGAAAAAGACACTTCGCTTCCCGCCCTGCTATCCTTACTGCTTCTTGCTCCGCGTCGGCCCCACCATATGGTGCAACTCGCAGTCAGTACCGCGAAGGCGTCGGCGAGGAACCCGGAACAGTTCGCATAAGCTGGTCAGGAGAGCGCCGAGAAATGTTGAGCCTTCAAGGACGCAATGCCGTCGTCTTCGGTGTCGCCAACAAACGCAGTATCGCCTGGGCCATCGCCCAGCACCTGCAAGCCGCCGGCGCCAAGCTCGCCATCACCTACCAGAACGAGCGCCTCGAAGCGGAAGCTAAGGACATGATCACTGCCCTGCCCGACGCCGAAGCCTTCCGTTGCGACGTCGCCAACGACGCCGAGATCGATCAACTCTTCGCCCAGCTCAAGGAGAAATACGGCAAGCTCGACATCTTGGTCCACAGCGTTGCTTACGCGCCGGTGGAAGAGCTAAAGAACGATTTCCTCCAGACCTCGCGCGAGGGCTTCCGCGTCGCTCACGATGTAAGCGTCTATTCGCTCATCGCCGTCACTCGCGCCGCCGCGCCCCTCATGACCGAAGGCGGCAGCGTGATGACCCTCACTTATTACGGAGCGGAAAAAGTCGTTCCTAAATACAACGTGATGGGCGTAGCCAAGGCCGCGCTCGAAGCCACCGTGCGCTACCTCGCCGCTGATGTGGGTGGCCGTAAGATCCGCGTGAACGCCATCTCCGCCGGACCAATCAAGACGCTGGCTGCCCGCGGCATCGGCAGCCTCGGTGAGATGATGAAGACCCAGGCGGAGAAGTCACCGCTAAAGCGCAATGTCGACGTCAACGAAGTGGCCGACACCGCCCTCTTTCTCGCCTCCGACCTCGCCTCGGGCATCACCGGCGAAACGATTTACGTCGATTGCGGCTACAACATCATGGGGTTCTAGAGTTTTTTTTCAACATTTCGAGCGCAGCGAGAAATCCCTACCCTTGCTGGAAGCGTCAGGGCCTCGGCGTTTTCACATTACAAATTACAAATTCCACATTACAAATTACAATCCCCCATGCTCCGCTCCCTCTTTGCCATCATCGGTGGATACATCGCCATGGCCGTCGGCATCGGCATCACCACGTTTCTCGTGGCCCGCTTCTTCCCCGGCATCGCCATCAACGGACATCCCACCCCCAACTACATCGCCATCAACCTCGCCTACAGCTCTCTCTTTGCCGTCTTCGGCGGATACATGGCCGCACTCATCGCCGGACGCGAGCCCCTCAAACACGCCATCATCCTCGCCGTCGTCTGCTATCTCTTCTTCCTGATGGCGATGTCCGCCCCCACCCCACCCGACATGCCGCCCTGGCCCTTCTGGTA
>JBKKBM010000108.1:0-6786 GCA_046714215.1 Terriglobales bacterium
CTCGAGCAATATCCGGTGGTGGATAGTGAACAACGCCAGTTCCAGCCGGTCTGAGACACCGATCTTGTCATACACATTCCGCAGATAATTCTTGATCACTTGCTCGGTCGTTCCTAGTTTCACCGCAATCTCTTTGTTTTTGTAGCCCTGCACGATCAGCGCGACGATCTTCAATTCCTTCGGGGTCAGCCGGTCGCGGACGCGTGCACCCACCGCGTCGCTCTCCTGCACCTCGGCTTCAACGACCACGTCCTGCACCCACGATTCGCCCTTGGCGACCTTGCGCACGCAATCCACCAGCGCCTGCCCGCTCACGTTGCGGTAAATGACGCCGGGAATTCCCTGGTTGATAAGATGTTTCACATCGTCGTTGGAATCGGCGACGGCGATCACTCGGGTCTTGTTCTTGCGCGCCACTTCACAAAGATGGGGCAGGTCAGCCTTCAGGCTGTCGGCAAAGATGAGCACGCCCGCGCGGAAATTCGTCAGCGCCATCTCCAGCTTGTCCTTGGAATCGGCCTGAGCGACGATGCGAAAATCGTCCTCCACAGCCAGCACCTTGGCTGCGCCCGCCCGGAAGATCGCCTGATTGTCCGCTAAAATGATCTTCAACATCGGTCCCGTTTATTTCTTCCGTACAAACTTGTATTGGTCGATCACGCACGCTACCCCGGCTTTGCGCTGCTTGGCTTTGCCGGAATTGCTGATGCGGACGACGCGCCCTTTGCACACGATCTCGACGTCAGTATCCGTACCCGCAACTTCCGCCGGCAGGGAGATGTCGAACTCGATCTGGGTCCCCACCTCAAGGTCGGCATCGGCCTCGATGTAGACGCCCGCAGCGCTGACGTCGGCCGTCTTGGCCAGTTTTCCCTTGGCCGCCTTCTTGCCACGGATGGTGATAGGCAATGACAAAGGAAACCGTTTGCCTGTACGCAGGTCTGCCAAAATAACCCCTCCTGGGGGCAGTTCGCTTGTGGGGGAGCGCAAATGGGTTTATATCACGAACAAACCCTCCCGTCCTATAGGGCAGGGGGCTTAGAGAGGCCGGCAGTAGAGCGTGAGGTGACTTGAAAGAAGTCGCCCCGGACAGGTCGGGGAAGGCGCTGCCCGGGGCTTCGTGGAGCGCTAACCGGGCGGCTTCAGGTGAACCCCTAGCGACGGCGCCAGTTGGGCTTCAGATCAAACAAGAGGCTCGCGACGAGGTAGCCCACACCCAGTCCCAGAACAGCCATCGCCCCGGAAGCAGGCAACATGTACTGGCGGGCGTTGGCGTTCACATCGAGGCGGCGGCGCACCGCGCCCCGCAGGTCTTGCACGGATTCATGCAGGTGGCGACGCTGTTCCGCCGCCCGGCTTTCCAGCAAGTCGATCGATTGTGGATTCGTCATGACGCCCTCGCTTCATTCTTGATCCAGAGTTGATCTTGTTTCAGGACTTTCAGGGTGCGGTCCGGCACCACGCCTTCGGCTGTGAGTTGTTTGCTGCCCATCCAGGCGAGCGCGCCCCCGATAATGCCGTAGAGCAAGGTGACCGCGCCTGCGCCCAGGGCCCAGGCATAATCGCCGCCGATGAGAGCGGCCGCCCCTGCCACCAGCCCAAAGGTGAAAGCAAAGAATGCCGCCACCAGTAGTAAGGCGCCCGCGGCCATCAGGGGCAGGGCTGACTTCCATCCCTCCCATTTGTCGATCAGTTCCGCGCGCAGCAACTCCATGCGCGTGGAGATGAAGTCGCGCAACTCGTTCTTGATGTCATGGAGCACGGTTTGCAGTGATTTTGCCTCTTGATAGATATGGTCAGCCACGGTTTCCCCTCCATGCGCGAACGCCCGCGCCTAGTAACACTCCCGCGATGCCGGCCGCCGCGATCACCGCCAGCGGGCGCGCCTCGGCGCATTGTTTGGCGCGCCGCAATTGCACTTGCGATACATCGCGTAGTTGGCCAAACTTTTCCTGAGCCAACTCTCGGGAACGGTCGCGAGCTGTGCAGTAGAGGTCGTCAAGCGACTCGCGCATATGCTGAACGCGGTCCAGGGCGCGGTCGCGCGCGTCGCGGACCACGTTCATGCTCTCGCCTAAGCGGTTGCCCACTTCGGTGGCCACGTCGTTCAACACGGCGCTGGAGTCATGAGCGGAGACTGATTGATCGCTGGGCGATGAAGGATAGGTGGAAAAATCCGGTATGTCGGAACTGGTGCGGATAGGCGCTCCCATGTGTTCCTCCTAAAAGAATTTGTTACGTAAAAGCAGTTGGGCCCGGGGACGGCCTATAGAAGAGGTTGGATGTACGCCGAGCAGTGGGTGTTGACTGCTGCTCAGAAAGGGGTGATATGAGCCGAGACTAGTCTTCGAGGAGAGTACCGAACACTTTTCGCCCGGCCAGCGCATTGCGGAAGCTGAACAGGGCCATCCCTAGAAGCAAGGCTACGATGGCGGCGGACTGCGGCCAATACCAGGCGTCAGCGTGGAAATCCAGCGGAGTCGTCCACAGCAACAGGGCGGCCAGGGTGGCCACGGACAATGAGAGGGGCCCGACCCGGGTGAGCAAGAAGAAGCTGACGATGGAACTGACGGTGTTGTAGACCAACGCAAACGGGCCGCTCAGATGCTGATCGACGGCCACTCCGGATGCCGATACGACGAAGATGGCCAAAAAGACGACCCAGGAACGGCGAAAGATGCTCTGCACCAAGGCGAGCAAGAAGAGAACGGCCAGACTCATGAGCGGCGTGGCGCCCACGATGAACATCAGTACCGTCGCCCATGAGTTCACAGTGACTACATGACTCAGCGGTACCACGCCTGAAGCATTGATCCACCACGGCAGGGCGACGAGACCGTAGGCGACAACGGGAAGGGAGCAACCGGCTACCAGACCGATAAGGACATCGCGGCCCACGCGAGGATCACTCCAGCGTCCTTCCATCACGCGCATCCATGAGACCAGTAACTCTGGAGTCTGGCGTCGCGTGAGCGGCTCCATGGCGATGTAACAGACCCATACGACCAGGGCACAGAGAGCCGCCAGCCCCAGGCGACTGGCGATCTGCACCACGATCTCGACCTCGGGGTGGTAGCCGCCCACCGAGAGGAGCGCCAACGCATTGCACAAGCCGACAAAGACCGCGAGACGGAGAGCGCCCCTGGTGTCGCTGCGGCCAAGCCGCAGATTGCGGCGGGCCATCAGCCCCGCAATGACGGGCACCACACCGAAAACCAGAAACACAAAAATGATCACGATCACTTCAATCGCCCGATCCGCCGTCGGGAGCCGGGTGGCGGTTTTCCCCCAGGCGAAGGTGATGTCGAACGCGATAGGGCGTCCGCGAAATGCAGCGGCGGAAACCTGCACCGGCATGCCTCCCCAAACACCTTCCCATTCCGCGCGCTCGTCAAACGCAAAGGGAGGGACGTCCTTGGGTGGGAGCGGCTTGAGACTCGCGAGGTCAAGGTTCGTCTGCGCGAATAGCTTGCTCCAATCTACGCCGGAGGTCTTGGCGCCAGTCGGTTCTTGGCTGGGAGGGACCGCCGCGAAGGAAAGCAGGTGGCCGTGCCCATCCAGCAATACGGAAACCATGCCAGGAGTGTCCATCGGCAGATCATAAGCATTCACACCGCCAAGCGGGTTAGGGTCGATCATCGACTCCGGGCTTTGCCGGTAGGCAAAACGATGAGGCCCGGGATCCGCGGAGGCGAGATTGCGATAGCGTTCGGGAGAGGGATCGTGCATCGCGCTGTAGCGTAGTTGCCTGGTGGAGAGCATCATCCAAGCGCGCTCGGCGGGAGGCTCGGGGTAGCCGAACATCTTGGCCAGCTCTTGGGCTCGGTCCGCCAATGCATCCGGCGATTTCACGTTGGGGGCGAGGCCGAAGGTCGTAGCCTTCCGCGCCAGCGGAATGAGCAGCGCCATCGCCACGACGATCACGAGCAGGGCTGCTGCTGCAGCCGGCGGTGAGATGCGCGCCTCTTCGCCGCCCGCCGCTGCCACTAATTCCGGAGAAGGTGTCTCGCCCGCTGCGATGGCTGCCATCAGCGGGTCCCCGCCCGGCAACGCCGCCGCCAGTTGCAGCGCGCTGGCGGGTCGTTTTTTGGGATCCTCTGCCAGGCAACGCAAGATGGCGTGCTCGACGGCTGGATCTGTATCCGCGCTCAACGACGAGGGCAGCCGCGCCATCCCTTCAGCGCGACTACGCCGTAACTCCGCCACCGACGCGCCTTCAAAGACGCGCTTGCCCGTACAAAGTTCGTAGAGAACCAGTCCCAAGGCGTAGATGTCGCTTTGCTGCGTCGCCGGTTGACCCGCGAGCTGCTCGGGAGACATATACGCCGGCGTCCCGGCGAATTCACTCGTCGACTCCGCTGTAGTCACGGCCAGGCCGAAGTCGGTGATGCGCGCCTTGCCGCGCCCATCGATCATGATGTTGGCGGGCTTCAGATCGCGATGTAGCACTCCGCGGTCATGCGCCGCGGCGAGTCCAGCGCAGAGCTGGCGCGCGATCTCGAGCGCCTTGTCCGGCGGCAGCCGCCCGATCCGGCGGAGCAGGGAAGCCAGGTCTTCGCCGTCAATGAACTCCATCGTCAGGAACTGTTGGCCCTGCCACTCGCCAACATCGTACACGCGGCAGACGTTGGGATGTGACACCTGACGGGCATTGCGGACCTCCGCGTGGAAGCGTTCCAATATGCCGGGATCACGCTCGAAAGAAACGGGCAGGAACTTCAGCGCCACCGGGTGGCCGAGCTTCAGGTCGTCGGCGCGATAGACCTCACCCATGCCGCCGCGTCCCAGCAGGGCAACGATGCGGTACCGTCCAGAGAAGATAGCACCCGGAGCGAAGCCAGTCGCAGAGGATGAGCTAGTCGACACCGGCTTGGTCACTGCGCCTGTACCCGCGCCATCCATCGTGGCCATCTGGGAGACGGAACTGACGGGCTGGCCGCACGCCGCGCAGAAGCGCGCCGCCGCATCTGACTCCAAGCCGCATTGCAGACATTTGCTCAGGGGGCCCCTGC
The DNA here is from genome assembly GCA_046714215.1 of Terriglobales bacterium. GTDB lineage: Bacteria > Acidobacteriota > Terriglobia > Terriglobales > Acidobacteriaceae > DATLCI01. Next base: position 5,013 of record JBKKBM010000108.1, read on the forward strand.
GTGTTCTGGGTTATTCGAAACCCGTGTGCTCTGGGTTATCCGAAATGGGTTATCCCAAAGAAAGAGAGACGCGATTCTATCGCGCCCCCCGGGAAGGAAGCACCCTATTTCTTCGATCACGCGTGCGCTCGGCCGCAGCGGTCTGTTCTGCGGTCTATCTGCGGAGTACAGTTCTCCGCTGACGCTTCAAGCGACCGGCCACGTGCTTGTGCTAACCTAATATTTCCTCGTCCTTTCGCCGGGATGGCGGAACTGGCAGACGCAGCGGACTCAAAATCCGCCGGGCCTTGCGCCCTTGGGGGTTCGATTCCCCCTCCCGGCACCACAAACAAAGCACTTAGAGACGCTTACGGTGCAGTTACAGTGCAACTTCACTGTAACAACTGATTTACTACAACACTGTGAGCCTTGCGTTTCGTCTCGGCCACAGCCGATCCGTACACGTTCATAGTGGTTGTGATCGAGGCATGACGCATCAATTCTTGCTGAACTCCCATCGGCGTATTGGAGTCACCCAGCAGTGATCGGTACGTATGCCGAAGCGCATGCCAGCCAATACTTCCGATCCCAACTCGCACTGCCGCTGGAGTCAACCAGTTTTGCTGCAAGCTGCGGCCAGGGAAGGGCTTTGCAGCTCACGCTCGTTCTTTGCGTCTGGCGCGGTGATCAACTGTAGGTAGTCGACGATTATCAGTTCCACGCCTTTGCTGATATGTAAGCGGGATTTGGCTACCAGTTCGGAGATGCTGATGCCGGTCGTGTCATCGACCTTCAGTGGCCATTGGATGATTCGGTCAACCGTCTCATTCAGATCCTGCAAGTCGGTCGCGTTCAGGTATCGCGGCGGGCATTACGGAAGTCTCAATTTCGTCCATGTCTATCCTTGAGAACCTCTGACGCTGATTTCATCTTGGCTGGTGGTGGCACAACGCCTGGCGCCTTGCGTTGCCAAAGCTTCTCGTCAGCCTCATAGGACCGCTCTTGAAAGAACTTGTCGGCGCTCATGATGAACCGCTCTTCGCCAGCCGGCCACTTCGCCACCCGGATGACAAAGGGATGGAAGAGATCAGCGACGAGACCATCGACGTGGCCGGCCACATGCAGAAGTATGCAGCGCCAGCTTCCTTGTGGATCGGAAAAGAAGTGCTGACCGAACTGGAATCTTCCGCCGGCTTCGAAGAAGTGACCACGCAGATGGTGGACGGACGCGTCCCCTATGAATGGAAGCTGCGTACCACGGCGAAAGCCGTGTCCTCTACTTGAAGCCACCAAGGCCTAAATACGACCTTGTCCGGCTTATGTGTGCATCTAGATTCCCCCAAGTGAAAAAAATGGGGGACGCGATTGCGTCCCCCCTAGAACAACGGGTCCACTTCTCAGAACTGGAGCCGGAAGCCGAACTGGACGGTCAGCGGCCGACCCACCGGCGGTCCGAATCCCGGCCCGAAAAGCGCGACCGGCTGGAGGAAGGCGGAGCGGGAGGAGGCGTTGCTGAGGCCGAGGCGGCTGGCAAACGAGAGGTTCTCGGTGTCGAAGAGGTTGAAGAAATCGGCGTATCCCTTCAGGGTGACGCGTTCGCCGAACTTGAAGGCTTTGGTCGCCCGGAAGTCGATGTTGAAGTAACGACCGCTACGGCGCTCAATCTCGGCCCCCGTCACCGGGTCGGTGATGATGCCGCCGCGCTGACTGTTGACCCCGATCATGGTGCAGCCCCGAGGATTTAAGGCGAGCACGCCTGCCGAGCTGCCGCGCGACAGGAACATAGTGTCTGGAT
>JBKKBM010000109.1:0-2516 GCA_046714215.1 Terriglobales bacterium
CCTGCCACCAGGGATTGTCACCCTTGCCGACCCCCATGTGGTTGGGCACGGTGTCCAGGATCATTCCCATGCCGTGCGCGCGGAGTGTCTGTGTGAGCTGGGCAAAGCTAGTCTCGCCGCCCAGTTCGGGATTGATCTGGTTGTGGTCGGCGATGTCATAGCCGTGGGTGCTACCGCCACGCGCCCGCAGCAAGGGCGAGGCATACACGTGGGTGACGCCCAGCGCGCGCAGATAGGGCACCAGCGCGAGCGCATCTGGCAAGCGAAAGTCCTGATTGAATTGTAGCCGGTAGGTGGAGCCCGGACGCAGCGCTCCCCGGCCCTGCCGCACGCGTTCTAAGCGTTCTTGCAGGGAGGTTTCTTCCGCAGTCAGGCTACTTTCGACGGGGCGCATTCGTTCCCCTAGTTTAGATGCAAGCCAGCGAGGCCGTGGGTTCGCCCAAGTGGTTGTCCTGGACGGCTTTACTAATCCTGCATCAAAGGTGAAAATGATTAGTTCATCCCGATCACCGGGATGATGCATAGGAGATTCGAATGCCCATGACGGGAGAACTTATCCGGCTGCAGAATTATGTCGATGACATTGCCGCCACCTTGCGCCGTATCAGCGCCAATGTAAGCTTCATGACGGAAGAAGAGCGTAAGCGGCTCGCCGAATACATGAAGAAATCAGACCCTAATTTCAACCTGGTTCTGGAACGATTGGAGAAGGGCCTCTAATGGCTGAGATCAAGTCGCCTGAGATCAAGACGGTATCCGTCATCGGCGCCGGCATCATGGGGCGGGGCATCGCCCATGCCGCCGCGTTGGGTGGTTATCGCACCATTCTCGAAGACATCCTGCCCGGCAGCCTGCGCAAGGCGGAGACGGAGATCCGCGCCAACCTCGATAAGGCCGTGGAATTGAACAAGGTCAGCGCCGCTGACGCCGACGCCGCCTACCAGCGCATTGAATTCGCCGGCTCCGTGGAAGAGGCCGCCCGTGAGGCTGACCTCGTCATCGAAGCCGTCCCCGAAGAGATGGAATCCAAGATCGAGATATTCACATTGCTCGACAAGGTCTGCCGCCCGCATACCATCCTGGCCAGCAATACTTCTTCCTTCAGCATCACGGAGGTCGCCTCCGTGACCTATCGCGCTCCCAAATGTCTGGGCATGCACTTTTTTAATCCCGTGCACAAGATGAAGCTGCTGGAGATCGTGCGCGCGCTGGAGACCGACGACGCCACCATCGCCGCCGCCTCCGCCGTCGGGAAGCGTATGGGCAAAGAGGTGGTGGTCATCCGGGAATCACCCGGATTCATCACCAGCCGCATCAACGTGCTCATCGGCAATGAGGCCTTCAACATGCTGCAGGAAGGCGTGGCATCTCCAGCAGATATCGACAAAGCCTTAAAGCTCGGCTTGAACCATCCTATGGGGCCGTTCGAACTTGTAGACCTGGTCGGACTCGATACCCGCCTGCACATCCTGGAATATCTGCACAAGTCGTTGGGCGAGCGCTTCCGCCCCAATCCGCTGATGGTGCAGTATGTGAAAGCGGGACGACTCGGCCGCAAAGCCGGCCGCGGTATTTACGAGTACCCCGAACTGACGGCGAAGACGGAAAAAGCTGCGAAATAACAGTTTTTTCCCAACCAATCCCGAAAAAGCCCGCCCCTAGGGTGCAATCCGCCTTTTTACGGCATTGCTGTTAACCAAAGCCGCCATTTCCAGTCTATGAGGAAGGCGATTTTTTCCTTCCCAGGGAACCGTCTGGGCCATTTTCCCGTACTCCTATCCAGCCATGCGTATGTTCTTCGACATTGTCGGCCAAACCCTGCGGACCCTGTGGGCCCACAAGCTGCGTTCGTTCCTGACGATGTTCGGCATCGCCTGGGGTGTGGGTTCGCTGTTGCTGTTGATCGGGCTGGGCGAAGGCTTCCGCTCCGGCAACGTTCGCCAACTGAACCAGATCGGCCAGGACATCATGTTCATCTTCAACGGACGCGTTCCGGCGCAAGAAGGCAGCACCGGGGGCGCGCGTCCTTATTGGCTGACCTATCAGGATTGGGAAGACATCGACCGCGAGGTGAAGACCATCCGCGCCAGCGCGCCGGTGGTGCAGCGCGGCGACATCCGCGCGGTCAGTGACTACGGCAACACCAACGGACAGGTCTTCGGCATCAAGCCAGCCTATAACCAGATCCGCTACTTACCCATGGGCGGCGGGCGCTGGATCAATGACGAGGACGAGGCGCAGAAGCGCCCCGTGGCCGTGATCGGCTACGAAATGCGCAAGAACATGTTTCCCGGACGCCCCGCCCTCGGCAACAGCGTCCTGCTGAACGGCGTGCAATTCCAGGTCATCGGATACCTCGACAGCACCGGTAAGGACGAAGGCAACGCCACCAACCAGCGCGTCTTCATCCCTTACAACACCATGCAGCAGTTTTTCCCACTGAAGGCGGATTCGCTGCCTCCCAATGCCGTCTCTTTCATCAACTATCAGCCGGTCACGCGCGAAGCCCACCTCCA
>JBKKBM010000110.1:0-2915 GCA_046714215.1 Terriglobales bacterium
AAGTCGATGGTGCGGAACGTAGCCGACTTCGGCCAGCCCACCGCCGTGCCCGTGAGCACGTCCACTTCCTCGATGCTGAGGTCCATCTCCTGCATCAGCCGCATCACGTTCAGCACCGAGAAAGTACCAATGCGGTTGCCAATAAAATTCGGCGTGTCCTTGGCCCGGACAATGCCCTTTCCCAGCCACACTTCGCCAAAGTGCGAGACCGCGGCGATGGCGGCGGGATCGGCTTCCGGCGTGGGAATGATCTCCAGCAGCCGCATATAGCGCGGGGGATTAAAGAAGTGCGTGCCAAACCAGTTTTTGCGGAAGTCGTCGCTGAATCCCTCAGCAATCATCCCCACCGGCAAGCCGCTGGTGTTGGTGGTCACGATGGAACCGGGCTTGCGCACCACCTCCACTTTTTTCAGCAGCGCGCGCTTGATGTCGAGATTCTCCGCCACTGCTTCAATGATCCAATCGCATGTCGCCAGCATTTTGAGGTCGTCATCAAAGTTGCCGATGGTCACCAGCCGCGCATTGCCGGCTTCGGTAAAGGCCGCGGGCTTCGACTTCTTCGCACCCTCCAGGCCAGCGGCCACGATCTTGTTGCGCGTGGCCCGGTCGGCGTCAGGCGGCGTGCCCGGCGGCACGATGTCAAGCAGGACGCAGGGAAATCCGGCATTGGCGACGTGGGCGGCGATGCGCGCACCCATCGTGCCCGCACCCAGAACAGCTAGCTTACGAATCGCAATCGGCATGAGGACTGTGTGCTGACAACCGCGTTTCAATTTTTGGATCTAAGCCCAGGCTCGCGGACCTTCATCTTACGCCACGGATCCCGAGCTTTTCTCTAATCCGTGGGAGCTCCGCTTCTGCGCCCGAAAACCATGGCCAGTGTACTGAATGAGCCCTCATTCAGTCAATACCCCGCAACAAACCGCGTTGGAATCATGCGAAAACAGCAAGTAGGTCACGAAGTTAGCAATTCAACGGGAACTGCTTTTCTTCGCCACCAACGTGCGGTCCGGTTCGTAAAGGACCATTTCGGTCACAGAATCGGAAACGTTCTTCTTGAATTCCACGGCGAACCCCGTTAGGCCTTTGATTTCGAACGAGAGGCCCCTGGTCGGCAGCAGTTCGTATTCGGGCTGGGCGCCCCAATTGGTCAGGACTAACAGGCTGTCACCTTTGAGGGACACGGTGACGGTGTTACCGGCGAGCTCATAGTCTCCGGCCAGGGGTTGAAGGAAGCCTTTCTCCGTCATCCCTTTCGTAGGCCGCCGGGTAAAAGCAATCTCCTTCAGCTTTTCCTCCAAGGGAATCCGGAGGTGGTCGATCTCCCCACGAAGGTTTGTGTCGAAACCCAATTTCAACGTCCAAGACGGCTCCTCGATAGGATTTGGGGCAAATTCGAAGATGTCGTAATGGAAGTGTTTGAGCGGAGAAGACCTTTTGCGGGTGGAGAGTCTCAGTTCATCTTTCTCCAGATCGATCCTGACTGTCCCGTATCCCGGATGCTCGTATTCTCCGACATAGTCCTTGAGGTCGTGCGATGGATGCGTCCCGGTTTTGTACGTGGTGTAGCCTTTCCTCTCGGCTTCCGCTGCGGATTCTTTCTGCTTTTGTTGTTGCACTTTGATCCGCTGGCTCCAGGGCACGTGCTGCAGGCCCAACAGACGGTCATGGGCATTTAAAGCGACGATGTTGGGCATGGGGCTATACCTGTTGGTAAGCACGACGACGCCAATCTTCTGCTGAGGCATGAATGCGAGCATGGCGCTGAAGCCGCTCAAGCCGCCGCCATGCGAGACGAGTTTGTGCCCCCGGTAGGTTGTGATACGCAACCCCATCCCGTAGCTGCCCTGGCCAAATTCGGTGTGTAGCGGGCGCGGCAGCGCAATCATTGGGGTCTGCATCTGGAGAATGTTGTTCCGCGACAGAATCTGTGACTTCCCGTCGCTTCCCTGGTTGAGGTAGAACAATAGGTAGCGGCTCATGTCCTCGACACTGGAGTTGATGATGCCGGCGGCCCCCTCCTCCGGAAAATTCAGGAAGGGATGGGGAATCTCCTTGACCTCCTCGTTGGCTTTCACATAGGGGAGCGCGAAGTCGCCGGTCTTCTGCGACTCCCGCACGGAGAAGTTGGTGCGTTCCATTCCCAGGGGAACCAGGACTTTTTGTCGGGTGAGTTCCTCCCATGTCGTGCCCGCAAGCTTCCCCGCCAGGTAGCCCGCCGTCATCACCAGCACGTTGCTGTATTGATACGTCGTCCGCAAATCCTGGCTCGGCTCCAGATAGCGGAGCCGCTCGATCATTTCCTTTTGAGTGAAGCCGGTGTCGTACATGAAGAAATCGTGGCTCGGCAAGCCGGAACGGTGACTCAGCAGATCGCGCACGGTTATCCGCTCGCTCGCCACGTGGTCGTAGAGCCGGAAGTTTGGCAGGTATACGCGCACGGGTTTGTCCCAGTCGAGTTTCCCCTCGTCGGCCAGCATCCCGAGCGTCACGACTGCGAACGACTTGGTGATGGAGCCGATGGCGAATAACGTCTTCGGTGTGACCGGGAGCTGCTTTTCCACATCGCGGAAACCGTACCCTTTCGAGTGAATGACCTTGCCGTCGCGCACAATCGCGATTGCCAGGCCGGGCACGTTCCACTCCTTCATCTGCTCGACGATGAACTCATCAAGGCCCTCGAGGCTCGGCTTGTTGGCTGCCGGCGCTCCACTAATGTGTGGTGTAACTGACTCGGCGGGTGATGGATTAACTTTAGCCAGCTTTTTCTCTTGCCCGAAAACTGTCGAGGCGATGAAAGACACAATCGCAATGGCAGTCGCGGCGAACATGCAAGCGGCGGTCAAAGGGTTTTGCATGATCGTTGCCTCAATCCTCGTGAAGGAATTGCAGTCCGTTGAGATCGCTGGTAGTTC
>JBKKBM010000111.1:0-15915 GCA_046714215.1 Terriglobales bacterium
GAGCCGGATGATCCCGTGGTGGTCCGTGGTGTTGGCGGTGGCCGCGTTCATCTGCTGGCAGGTGCTGGTGCACAAAGTAATGGTGCCGCTGGATCCGCGGCCCAAGCCCCTGCCGCTGGTCATCTTCTGGGGCGTGATGGTGGGCCTGTTCTTCGGCCTCTACATGCTGATGATCGGGTATGTGAACCGCGACGCCAAACGACGCGGGATGAATGCCAGCCTATGGACGCTGGTCATGGTGTTGCTGCTGGTGTCAGGCATCGGATTCATTGTGTACTTTCTGTTGCGGCAACCGGTGGTGCTGAGTTGTTCGAAGTGCGCGGAGCGGGTGGAGAGCAGTTTCAATTTTTGTCCGAAGTGCCACTTCCAGCTGAACCCGACGTGTGCGGAGTGCCGCCATGCGGTACGCGTAGGCGATGTTTATTGCGCGCATTGCGGACATGGGCAGGAGTCGGCGATCACGGAGCGATACGCGAATCTAAGAGGGTAGGTTACGCGGCGCCCCGGGAAAAAGATTCAATTGTTGAAAATCGTTCAGCCGTCCCTACGGAACTAGGTCATTCTACTGACCTCTACCCGGCATTTCATGCCGGACTACTAGCAGTCGCCCTTAGGGCTCAATACGTAGCGAGCTACGTCTTTACAATGTGGACGCGCTGTCGGCAGTTACCCTTCTATTCCCTAACCCTTCTATAATCTTCTCAGCCATGCCTTTGACCGCGCTTATTGTCGATGATGAACAGCTTGCCCGGGACGAGCTGCATTTCCTGTTGCGCCACATGGAAGACGTGCACGTGGTGGCGCAGGGAAAAAATGGCGTGGAAGCGGTGAACCTGATCAAGGAACATGCGCCCGACCTGGTGTTTCTGGATGTGCAGATGCCGGGACTCGATGGCTTTGGCGTGATCAAGAAGCTGCTGGACCGCAAGCTGGCCATGCCGCAATTCATCTTTGCCACCGCCTTCGACCAATATGCGGTGAAGGCGTTCGAAGTGAACGCAGTCGACTATCTGCTGAAGCCTTTCGACAAGAAGCGGGTGGTGCAAGCGGTGGAAAAGGTGCGAGCGCGCAAGCGCGATGCAGGGCAGAACGCTCCCGCCGACCGCATCGAGACGCTGGTGAAATTGCTGGAAGCGCAGAAGCCGGGGCAGGCAAAGACCAGTAAAGTGATGATCCGCTCCGCCGGACGGCTGATGCTGGTGGACCAGAAAGACATATGCTTCGCGTCCATCGAGGACGGCGTAATCAGCGTGTTCACGGTGCACATGGAAGGGCAGTCGAACTGCCGGACGCTGGAAGAATTGCTGGATGGACTGGATCCCCACCAGTTCTGGCGGGCGCACCGCGGCTTTGTGGTGAACATCAACCGCATCAAGGAAGTGGTGCCGTGGTTCAAGAGCAGCTACCAGCTGCGCATGGACGACAAAAAGCAGACGGAAGTGCCGGTGAGCCGGGCACAGACCAAGCGTCTGCGCGAGTTGTTCGGGTTGTAGGGCGGCCCCGCGGCCGCTTTGGTTTAAGCGCGCGCGCGCAGAACGCTGACGGCGCCGCCCGCCAGGGCGATGAATCCCAACAAAGCAACGAACGGAAGTGCGCTGGAAGATTCCGGCAAGCGCTCGCGCTGATCAGGCTCGACGGCCTCGGACTGCTGGGGTACACCTTCAGCCTGCGTGGGAGACGGCGCCACGACTTCGCCTCGCGGCTCCGCGGAGGGTCGATATTCAGCTTCCGCTTCCTGAGTCATCTGCTCATATTGCGCGCTGGCCGCATCCCGCGGGTCAGCGGCAGCAGCACCGTCTTGAGGATTGTGCTGCATGTCACCGCGGCGTACCGCGGCTTCGACGGCGGCGAAGTCGCGCGGGTCGAGCACGTCGCCAGCGGCGGCGAATTCAGGCTTGGCATTGCGGAGAGCTGCTTCCTCTTCCGGGGAGATATCGCCCTGAGGCATGGTGAGTTCGTTCGCATTGACCAGGCCGGAGGGATTGCGGTCGAGCGTGCTCAAGGTGGTGTTGTCGATGACGCGCGACTTCACGCCGGTCTTACTGGTGCGATATTGGGCGGCGGCGTCAGCCACGCTGATGGCCGGACCCGCAGGCGCCGGGGTTTCGCTGGAGTAAGAGATGAAACCGGAGTTGACCGGGGTGGTATCCGCCGCCGCCGGCGTTTCCGCGGGCCGCACCGCGGAGGGCGGAGGACCGGAAGGAATGAGCGGCGTGGCTACGCCGTAGTCGGGAACGGCCACGCTGGTCTCGTTGGGCGCCGGCGCGGAGATCACATAGATGGGCGTGGTGGCGCCGGGTACCACCAGTGGCGCGGGCTCAAGGTTCACGCGGGCGGGAATGGTGTCCGCAGTCGCCGGCGGCGCGGTCGTCTGCGCGAAAGCTGTAAGTGATAACGACAGCAACAGTAGAACAACCAGGACTCGGCCCATGAAACACCCCTAAAAAACAGCTCCTAACTACGAATCCTTTGATTACTGGTTAGTTAGCAGGAGTTGGCCAAAAATGAGCTTTTTTGCTAGAGGCGGGAGGTCGGTCGCCCGTCGATCAGGAGCCGATGTAGCGGGCGTAGAGGCTGCGGGCGATGGCGGTGTCAGTGGTGCCTTTGATGATGGCGCGGCCATCGGGAAATAAGGTCATTTCGTAGGGATCGGGCCAGAACTTCAGCACAAAATCGTTATGCATGACTTTGCCGTGGCGCTTCAGTTTGTCTGATAGCTCGCCGAAAGCGAGGGGGCGGTGGCGCTCGTGGATCTGCACGGAGTTGCGACCGCAAAGCGTGATCTGGGGGCGGCCTTCACCGGCGAGGTAAGGAAATTCGCGGCGCTGACAGGTTTCGCAGTCGGGACGGGGGTGAGAGACATTCATCTCCGAGCGCTGATTGTTCCAGAGGTCGTAGGAAAGCAGCGTGCGGCGGACTTTGTCCTGAGCGCCGACCAGGAATTTGAGCGCCTCGGTGGCTTCGATGGAGGCAAAGAGATTCACCGCGGAGTTCAGGATGCCGGCGGTATCGCAGGTCTCGACGGTGCCGGTGGGGGCAGCGGGAAAGATGCAGCGCAAACAGGCAGTCTCGCCGGGAATGATGTTCATGGTGAGACCGTAAGCGCCGACGGCGGCGGTGTAGATCCAGGGAATACGCTGCTGCACGGCGAAATCGTTGATGAGGTAGCGAGTCTCGAAATTATCCGTGGCGTCGAGGATGAGATCGCACTGGCCGAGGTGTTCGGCGACGTTTGCCGGAACGAGATCGGCGATCACGGGTTCAACCACAATATGGGAGTTGAAAAGGGCGATCTTGCGGGCAGCCGCGATGGCTTTGGGGAGGGACTGGGCGGCGTCGGCTTCGTCGAAAAGAGATTGGCGCTGGAGGTTGCTGGGTTCGACGTAATCGCGGTCGATGATGCGGATGGTGCCGACGCCGGCACGAGCGAGCAGGCTGGCCGCCGCTGAACCGGTAGCGCCGCAGCCCACGATGACGACTTTTGCGGCAAGCAACTTGGCCTGTCCGGCGGCACCGATCCCGGGAAAAAGCACCTGGCGGGAGTAGCGCTCGCTATCCGGCGACTCAGGCGAGACTGGCGTATTGTCAGAATAGGTGCTTTTGCGGTCAATCATCAGCGTTCCCGTTTATTATAAGTGGTCTGAAATCAGGGGGTAAGGTTTGGCCCTTTCGGCAGCCCGGGGTACAACGGCAGGGATGAGAAAGACCATCGAAACAAAAGGTTTGCCGGTTTTATGTGTCTGAAGTCTGGGTCTTAAGTCTCCGGGTCTTAAGTCTCTGGTCTTTGGCGCAGCAGTCCAATCGCGAACTGAGAGGAATTCGAGTGTCGCAATCCCCAGCGGCAGGCCTTCTGCCTTCAATAAGGGTAGCGATGGGTGCTGCCCTGATGCTGGTGGGCGTCGCGATGGCGCAGGTGCAGACGGCGGCGCCGACGAGCGAAGGCATCACCGCCTATCTCGGGGCGAAGGTGGCGCGCATCCAATTTGGGAACCTGATCGACCAGAGTGAAAACATCGATCGCCTGCGTGACCTTCTACCCTTGCGCACGGGCGAAGAGCTGACCCGCGAAAAACTCCGCAACAGCATCCAGGTATTGTTCTCCACCGGGCGTTTCGCCACTATCACCGCGCAGGCCCAACGGGAAGCAGATGGACAGGTAGTGGTGTCATTCGTGATCGAACCGAATTACTTCATTGGGGCGCTGCGGGTGGAGGGTGACCCGCGGCCTCCGACGGCCAGCCAACTGGCCAATGCCACCAAACTGGAGTTGGGAGAGCTGTTCACCGACGAAGGCGTGGAGCAGGGCGTGACCCGGATGAAGCGGGTGATGGAAGACAACGGATATTACCAAGCGCAGATCGCGCCGGAGTTTGAGTTCAATCCGGGGACGCAGCAAGTCCAGCTTTTGTTCAAGGTGGAGCGCGGCCCGCAAGCGCGGGTGGGCGCAGTGAACGTGACGGGGACACCGGGCTATAGCGTGGAAGAGGTGGGGAACATCGCCAAGATCCACACGGGAGATAAAGTAACGTCGGCCCGGGTAACGCGAGCGCTGAGCCGGCTGCGGAAGAAATATCAGAAGAAAGACCGGCTGGAGGCGCAGGTATCGATCACCCAGCGGACGTATAACCCAGACGCGAAGACGCTGGATTACACCTTTTCCATCCAGCGGGGACCCACGGTGGACGTGAAAGTTGAAGGGGCCCACTTGCGCAAGGGGTTGCTCAAGAAGTATGTGCCCATCTACGAAGAGAACGCGGTAGACGATGACCTGTTGCAGGAAGGGCGGCGCAACATCCGGGACTACTTTCAGACCAAGGGTTTTTTCGACGTGGACGTGGAGTACACGACGGCGAAGAAAGACGACCACACCACCGTGATATTCGATGTGGATACAGGGGAGCGCCACAAGCTGACGGAATTGGCGATCGTGGGCAATAAGTATTTCGACCAGGACACGTTGCGCGAACGCATACTGGTGACGCCGGCGAGTCTGCTGCTCTACCACGGGCGCTTCAGCCAGACGATGCTGGCGCGGGACCTGGAAGCGCTGGAGGCGCTGTATCGATCGAACGGCTTCCAGCAGGTGAAGGTCACCAGCCAGGTGGAGGACGATTACCAGGGCGAGCAGGGACGCATGCGGGTGGCGCTGACCATCGACGAAGGCAAGCAGACGCTGGTGGAGTCGCTCAAGTTCGAAGGCAACCGCGCCTTCGGTGAAGATGAGTTGCGACAGTTGATCAACACCGCCGAAGGGCAGCCATACTCAGACTTCAATGTGGCGCAGGACCGCGATTCAGTGGCGACCTACTATTTCAATCGCGGCTTTCCCGACTTGAAATTTGAAGCCTTTGCCGAACCTTCGGCGAGTGACGCCACGCGCATGAAGGTGCGCTTCAAGATCGAGGAAGGCGAGCAGCAGTTCGTGGACCGGGTGTTGATCTCGGGACTGGAGAACACGCGTCCGTATGTGGTGCGGCGCGAACTTGAGATCCACGGCAACGAGCCCCTGAGCCAGCAGAATATGCTGGAAACGCAACGCAAACTTTACGACCTGGGCATCTTCAACGAGGTGAACCTGGCCATCCAGAACCCGCAGGGAAAGATCAAAGAAAAAAACGTGATCCTGCAGGTGGATGAAGCCAAACGCTACACCTTCAATTATGGATTCGGCGTGGAGGTGCAGACGGGCGACGTGCAGGGAGGCTGTTCGACGGATCCGACGAGCACAAGTGTGTGCCGTCCGCAAGGGCGTACAGGCGTGAGTCCGCGGGTCTCCTTCGATGTGACCCGCATCAATTTTCTGGGACGTGACCACACCATTCTGTTTAAGTCGCGGTTGGGGCGGCTGCAGCAACGCGCCCTGGTCAGCTATGAGGCGCCGCGCTGGTTCAACCGCGAGAACATGACGCTGACCTTCACCGCATTCTTCGATAAGACACAAGACGTACGGACATTCACAGCGGAGCGGCTGGAAGGGTCAGCCCAGGTGCAGCACAAGGTGAGCAAGGCCACCACATTCCTGTATCGGCTGGCATACCGCCGAGTGCAAGTAGACCCGACGACCTTGCAGGTAAGCGAGCAGGACATTCCGCTGCTCTCGCGGACAGTGCGAGTGGGGCTGCCGAGCATCACCTATATCCGCGACACCCGGGATGATCCTATCCAATCGACGCGCGGAGCGTACACGACGGGCGACCTGGGAGTGGCGTCTGGGGTGTTCGGGTCAGAGAGCAATTTCACGCGGCTGCTTTTGCAGAATTCGACGTATCACCTTTTTAAGAAGCGCTGGGTGTTTGCGCGGGCGACGCGCATCGGATTTGAAGCACCGTTCGGCAACACGAACAAAGCGTTTGTGCCGCTGCCGGAGCGGCTGTTCGGAGGTGGATCGAACTCGCACCGCGGCTTCGCCATCAACCAAGCGGGCCCGCGAGATCTGCAGACCGGCTTCCCGCTGGGGGGGGAGGCCATGTTCATGAACAACCTGGAACTACGCACGCCACCCATCGCGCTTCCCTTCCTGGGCGAAAACGTGAGCGCCGTTTTCTTCCACGATGCGGGGAACGTTTTCTCATCGGTGGACGACCTGCTGCAGGGCATGGCGCGGGTCAGCCAGAAGAACGCGAACGACTGCAAGAACCTGGTGACGCCGGGCTTATGCAGTTTCAACTACACGTCGCATGCGCTGGGCGCGGGCCTGCGCTACAAGACGCCCATCGGGCCGGTGCGCGTCGACTTTGGCTACAACCTGAACCCACCGACGTTCTCGGTGCGCACGCCCGCGGCGCAGGCGCGCACGGAAACGCTAAAACGCTTCAACTTCTATTTCAGCATAGGACAAACATTCTGATGAAACGCATTTTGATCTTTATGCTCATGCTGGGACTGGCGCAAGTGGCGCCGGCGCAGACAACCATTGATCGCGTGGTGGCGGTGGTCAACAAGAAAGTGATCACGCAGAGCGATTGGGACGAGCAAGAGCGCTTTGAAGCGCTGGTGAACGGACGTGCTCCGCAATCGGTGGAGTTCTCACCCGCGTCACTGGACCGGCTGGTAGACCAGCAGCTGATGCGGGAGCAGATCGACCATGTGCGTTTTGCGCCACTCTCCACGGAGCAGATCGCGGCGCAGGTGGCGGCGGTGCGCAAGCAAGTGGCGGCGGAGCTGGACGATGCGCAATGGCGCGCGATGCTGGCGAAATATTCGCTGTCAGAATCAGAGTTTGCCGGCCGGGTGGCAGCGCAGGTGGAAGTGATGCGCTTTGTCGACCTGCGCTTTCGGCCGAGCGTCCATGTGGACAGCGAGTTGGTGGAAAGTTATTACAAGCAATCGCTGGTGCCGGAGTTGATGAAGGCAGGGTCCACGCAGGAGTCGCTGCCCCCGTTGAAAGATGTGGAGCCGAAGATCCGCAGCATACTCTCTGAGCAAAAGCTCAACGAGATGCTGCGGATGTGGCTGACCAGCCTGCGGGCGCAAGGGCGGGTGAAGCGAATAGAAGCGGCGGTGAAATCGGTGGCGCCAGTGGGAGCGAACTGAGCGTAAGCGTTCTTTAGAGAAAAACGAATGTTGCTGGAAGAGACCAATCCGCCGCAGGACGAGGTCACGGTATTGCCCACGCGCAAGCGCGGGGCGATCATCGCCGGCATTTTTCTGCTGGTGGTGCTGGCGACTGCCTGGTATCTGCGGAGCGAACGCTTCCAGATGGTAGTTCGCAACCGGGTGGTGGAAGAGTTGGAACGCATCACCGGCGGCCGGGTGGAACTCAAGCGCTTCACCTGGAACCTTTCGCAACTGGAGTTCGTGGCAGAAGACCTGACTATCCATGGGCTGGAGCCGCCGGACGTCGCTCCCTACGCGCACATCGACTACCTTAAGATCCGGATAAAGATCCTCTCCATATTTCAGCGCGAGGTGGGATTGCGATTTGTGGGAGCGTCGCGGCCGATGCTGCACATCATTGTGAACCCGGATGGCAGCACTAATCAACCGGTGCCGAAGGTGAAGCGAGAGGGGAAAGGGACGCCGCTGGATGTGCTGTTCCAATTGGCCATCGACCGGTTGGAGGTGGCCGAGGGCGAGCTGTTGTGGAATGACCACAAGATCCCGCTGGACTTCAAGGCGGAAAAAGTCTCCGCGCTGATGACGCACGACCTGGCGGCGCGGCGCTACGAGGGGAAATTTTCCGTAGGGGGATCGCTGTTCACTTACGGTAACTACCGGCCGCTGGCGTCGAATGCGGAATTGCAATTTGCGCTGGTACGCAATGAGGCGGAGATCAAATCACTGAAGTGGGCGTCGCCGGGTTCGCAGATGGAGGCCAGCGGCCGCATCCGCAATCTGGATGATCCGAAGATCGACCTGGCCTACAACGCGACGCTGAGCGCAGTGGAATTGGGGTCGACGGCGCGCATCCCGGAGTTGCGGGGCGGGACCATCGACCTGAAGGGTACGGCGATGATCGCGGCGGGCGAGTATGCGACCACAGGTCAAGCGCACGTGAAGGGACTGACCTGGCGCGATGAAGGGATCACGATCGCGAATGTGGCGGGAGTGACGCAATACGCGCTGAATCCGAAGACGCTCGACTTGAATAATGTTGCGGTGCAGGCGATGGGCGGCCTCGTGCGCGGGAAAGTCCACATAACGAATTGGGCTAACACGAAGCCGGGAGTGGAGCAGGAGACGCAGCGGGGCGAGGCGTCACTGGCATTGACCGGAGTGCAAATGCGTAACCTGGCGGCGGCGATCTCCAGCCCGACGCTGCCGCTGGACAAGTTGAAGACGGCCGGAACGGCGTCGGGCACGATCACGGCAAGATGGACGGGAACGCCCGTCAATGCGAATGCTGAGATAGTGTTGGATGTTGCGCCGCCGGCGAATCCTGGCAGCGACGTGCTGCCCGTGACCGCGCGTCTGCGCGGCCAGTACAACGGTGCGCGCAAAGCATTAGACGTGGCGGAGTTGAACCTGGTGACGCGCGCCACGCGGGTGCAAGGTTCAGGAGTGCTGGGCACAGAAGCAGGGCGGCTCACTTTGCGCGCGGAGACGACGGACCTGGGTGAGTTTGACGCGCTGTTGTCAACGGAGTCGTTAAAGTTCCCCATCGTGCTGGAAGGGCGCGCGACATTCGTGGGCACGATCTCCGGACGCTTCGACCAACCGAATGTACGCGGGCGCCTGGAGATGACCGGCTTTGAATCGGCAGTGCCGATGCCGACAGCGGAAAGTGCTGCGGCGCCGACCGCGCCTGTTGTCGCACCCAGCGCGGTGAAGAAGATCCACTGGGACGCGCTGACGGTGAATGTGGACTACTCGCCGCAGCAGATCATCCTGCAGAACGGCGTGCTAAAGAGAGGCACGGCGCAGATCGATTTCTCCGGACGCTCGTCGCTGCGCAAGGGCGCGTTCGATAAAGCGACGAGCGTCTTCAGTGCGCAGGTGGATCTGCGCAATGCCACGCTGCAAGACGTCCAGAGTCTGGCGGGCACGGATTATCCCGTTACGGGAGGGCTGAACGGCGCGGCGGGAGTCTCGGGCACGATGAAGGAGATGCGCGGCCAAGGGCGGATCCAACTGGCGTCGGGCGCGATCTACGGGGAGCCGTATAAGTCGCTGACCAGTGACGTGCGCTTCCAGGGACAGGAAGTGCAACTGCAAAACTTGGACCTGGCGCAGAATGGCGGACGGCTGGGCGGAAATGTCGCCTACAACCTGACGACGAAATTCTTTCGCTTCGATGCGAAGGCGGAAAACATCGAACTGGCGCATGTGGATCGGTTGAAGACCGCGCGGGTTGCCCTGGGCGGCACCGCCACGCTGGAGGCGAGCGGCTCCGGAACGGTGGAAGCGCCGGTGGTAAATGCGAAGCTGCGCGTACGCGGTATGACCATCAATGGCGACGTGGCCGGCGACCTGGACGCGGAAGCGGTGACCCGCGGCCGCGAACTCGAGATCAAGGCAAGGTCCAACTTCCAGAATGCCGACCTGACCGCCGACGGCACGGTCGATCTGCGCGGCGACTTCCCGGGAAAGATCGCGGCGCGCTTCAGTAATTTCAGTTTTGATCCGCTGCTGCGTCCTTACACGGATGGCCGGGTCGATGCGAAGACGTTGATGAACGGCACGGTAGACATTTCCGGGCCTTTGAAAACACCGAAGCTGCTACGGGTGGAAGCGAAAGTGGACCAGCTTACGGCCGTGGTGGAAAAGATCAAGCTGACGAACGCGGGGCCGCTTTCGTTCCTGATGGAAAACCAGACGGTGAACATCCGCCAGTTTCACATCACCGGCGAAGGCACTGACCTGACGGCGGAAGGCACGGTGCAACTGGCGGGCGCGCAGGCTGTGAATCTGCGCGCGAATGGTGTGGCCAACCTGAGATTGTTCCAAGGCTTCAGTCCGGGGCTGATGACGCAGGGCGTGACCACCTTGAATATGACGGTGGCGGGGACGATGGCGAAGCCGGCGATGACCGGGCAGGTTGACATCAAGGAGGCGGGCGTCTCCTTCCTGGACTTGCCCAATGGACTCAGCGGCATCAACGGCACCCTTATTTTCAATGAGGACCGGCTGCAGGTGCAGACCCTGACGGCACGCACCGGCGGCGGACTGCTCGATATCGGCGGCTTCATCGCGTATCGCAATGGATTATTCTTCAACTTGTCGGCCACGGGGCAGGAGATACGCCTGCGGTATCCCCCGGGGATCAGTACGTCAGTGAATACGGACCTGCGTTACATCGGAAATGCGACGAGCTCCCTGCTGAGTGGCGACATCCTGGTGACGCGCTTCGGAGTGAATCCGCGTTTTGATTTTGCGTTGTACCTGGCCCGCAGTAAACAGCCGCCCACCGCGCCCACGGCGAATCCGTTCATGGATAACCTGCGGCTCGACGTGCATGTGACTTCGACCCCCGAACTGCGAGTGGAGACGTCGTTGGCGAAGATATCGGGCGACGCCGACCTCCGGCTGCGGGGCACGGCATCGCGGCCCGCCGTATTAGGCCGGGTGAACGTGGTGGAAGGGGAGATCTTCTTCAGTGGCACCAAGTACAAGCTGGAACGCGGCGATGTGACGTTCACAAACCCGGTGCGCATCGAACCGGTGCTGAACATGGAAGCATCCGCGCGAGTACGGGAATACGACATCACGCTGGGATTCCATGGCTCGACGGACAAGTTGAGCACTACGTATCGCTCAGAGCCGCCGCTGCCCAGCCAGGACATCATCGCGTTGCTGGCGTTGGGGCGCACGCGGGAAGAAGCCGTGATCACGCAGCAGCAATCGAACACCAGTTTCACGGAGACGGCGTCGAATGCGATCCTGGGGCAGGCGTTGAACGCCGCGCTGAGCAGCCGGGTAGAGAAATTGTTTGGCGTGAGCCGCATCAAGATCGATCCGCAGGTGGGCGGCCCGGAGAACGCGAATGCGCGCGTGACCATCGAACAGCAGGTCAGCAATAACGTGACCCTCACTTACATCACGAACTTGTCACAATCCGCGCAGCAGGTGATCCAGGTGGAGTTCAATGTGACCCGCGATGTCTCTATCGTAGCCGTGCGCGACCAGAATGGCGTGCTCGGTTTTGATGTGCGCATCCGCCAGCGCAAGAAGTAGAAGTAAACATGAACGCGGCATTACCTCTCGATCCGTATTCCGACGCCCGCCGGCTGATGGTGGAACAGCAACTCACCGCACGGGGCATCCGCGACGAGCGCGTGCTGGCGGCGATGGAGCGCGTGCCGCGACATGAGTTTGTTCCCGCCTACAACGCCGCCGAAGCTTACGAAGACCACCCCATTGTGATCGGCGAGAGCCAGACAATCTCACAGCCGTTCATGGTGGGGTCGATGCTGGAACATGCGGCCATCAAGCCCGCGGACATGGTGCTGGAGGTCGGCACGGGTTCGGGATACCAGACGGCGTTGCTGGCGGAGCTGGCTGCGGAGGTCTTCAGCGTGGAATGGTTTGCGGCGCTGGCGGAGTCGGCACAGCGGATCCTGGCCCACTTGAATTACGCGAATGTGGTGATATCCACCGGCGATGGGTCGCTGGGGCTGGCATCAGCGGCGCCGTTTGACGTGATCATCGTAGCGGCCGCGGCCCCGGCAGCGCCTCCGCCGCTAGTGGAGCAGCTGCGCGAGGGCGGACGGCTGGTGGTGCCGGTGGGCGGCGTGTACGAGCAGGAATTGTATGTGGTCCGCAAGGTCAACGGAGCAGCGTACCCGCAGCGGCTGTATGGATGCAAGTTCGTGCCCCTGGTGGGCGCGCATGGGCAGAGAGATTGAGTAATTGAGAAATCGGGTACTTGAGTAATTGCAAGATCTAGTGCGATTTCTTTTTATCTTTGGCGTCGGTCTGAGTGACGACGGTGCGGCGGAAGGGCACCAGGGCGGCGCGATGGTCGGATGAATTGGCGCGGTCCATGACTTCCTGCTGGATGTAGCTGATGAACTCCTGCATCTGCGATTGCATGTTTTCCATACGCTCCCGCATCTGCAGGATGATGGCGATGCCGGAGATGTTCACGCCGAGGTCGCGGGCCAGATTCAGGATGAATTCCAGCCGCTTGAGGTCTTCCTCGGTGTAGAGGCGCGTGTTGCCTTCGGTGCGCGAGGGTTTGAGCAGGCCTTCACGCTCGTAAAGGCGGAGGGTCTGCGGATGGATGTCATACATCTCCGCGACCACCGAGATCATGTACGCGCCTTTGGTCTTTCTCTTGGCCATCAGATCTTGCTCCAGATATCGGCGCGGGGGTCTTCGGGATTCAGTTGCGCCAGCTCGCGCAATATCTCTTTGGAGCGTTCGTCGCGGACTTGCGGCACCACGATCTTCACTTCAACGATCTCGTCGCCGACCACGCCGGGCTTCACCGCAGAAGGCACGCCCTTTTCGCGCATGCGCAGCTTTTGTCCGCTCTGGGTGCCGGGCGGAACTTTCAATTGGGCGCGCCCTTCGATGGTGGGCACTTCAATCTTCGCGCCCATGGCGGCCTCGGTCACGGTGATGGGGATGGAGATTTGGATGTCGTCACCATCGCGGCGGAAGACAGGATGCTCGCCGATGCGCACGATGAGGTAAAGGTCACCAGCGGGGCCACCATGGCTGCCCGGACTTCCCCGCCCCTGCAGGCGGATGCGCTGGCTGTCGCGCGTGCCCGGCTTAATGCGAAATTCGAGCGGCTCGGTCCGGACGTTGCCCGAAGGCTCCGGACGCTGGATGTTGAGCTTCACGGTGCCGCCCTTGATGGCCTGCCAGAAACCGACGTTGACGGTGTACTCGATGTCCTGTCCGGGCATGGGACCGCTGGGCTGCGCGCCGAAGCCGCCGCCAAACATGGAGGAGAAAACGTCGCGAAAGCCGCCCGCGCCACGTCCGGCCTGACCGCTGGCCTGTTCGAAGTCAAAATTGCTGAAGTCGAAGGGAACGCCGCGCCCGCCCGATGAATGGCCACCCGATGAGTGTCCGCTGCGGCCGGCGCCGGCAAATCCGCCCGCGCCGAAGCCGCCACCCCGCGAGTAGGCTTCCGCCGCAGCCGGATCGATGTTAGCTGAGTAGTAACCGAGCTGGTCGTAGAGCTTGCGTTTCTTGGGATCGCTGAGAACGTCGTTGGCTTCAGAGATCTCTTTGAACTTCTCTTCCGCGGTCTTATTCTTAGGATTGACGTCGGGATGATATTTGCGCGCAAGTTTACGGAAGGCCTTGCGGATCTCGTCCGGAGAGGCCGTCTTCTTGATGCCAAGAGCGGCGTAATAATCCTTTTGCGCGGTAGCCATAGAGCGATTTAACCACGAAGGACACGAAGGTCACGAAGGAATCTTTGAATCGGTTCAGTCCTTCTTTACGGGCGCATCCGCGACGCGGGTGGCTTGCCAGTTCACCACCTGCCACTTGCCATTGCGCTTCACCAGCGTGCCGCTGTTACGGTGATTGTTCACGGTACCGTTGGGCAGGCGCTGGACGAGACGAAAATTGAGCAGAGCGACTTCGCCGAGCGAACGGACGGTGATGTCTTCGGCGGAGTACTTGTCTTTCTCGATAATGATGACAGGAGTGCCGCCGCCACCACAGGGAGCACCGGGACTCGGGGCGTTTGGACCAGCCCCGGTTTCAATCTTGATGTTGGCGCCTTCGCCGCTTTGTTGCGCGCGCATGGACTTCAGAATGTCCGCCTTGGTGCGGACCGCGCCCATGCCGCTGGTGTAGATGAGGTCTTCCGCCCAGAAGCGGTCGTGCATCTCCACGGCGTCGACCTTGTCGAGGAATTCTTTGAGCAAGGAAGTGATCTCCTGCTCGGCTTTTTTGGCCTCGGGGCCTTTGACCACTTGGGCAGCGGCTTCCGAGCCGGCGAGCGCGCCGATCAGGAGAAGCATGGATACGGTTTGGGGAATGCGTTTCATCGTTATCTTTCTGTCGCCTCTAAAGGGGCTTGGGTATTTCTGGGTTCCTAACGGCATGGCTGAAGCCGTGCCCCTTCGAAAGCAAAATCTGGCTCATTTCGGCTGAAGCCGCGCCCCTCCGAAGCAAAAATCTTCCGGAGATAAGCTGGCCGCCGCCAGGTACTGGCGACGGCCGTTTTGGAACCGGTCACTTCTTGTCTTCGACGTCGACGTACTCAGCGTCGATCACGCCTTCGTCTTTCTTCTTGTCGTCCCCGGTGGCGGAGCCGGTTTCGCTGCCTCCGTTTGCCGAAGAAGCGCCGCCGCCGGCCCCGTCAGCCGGTGGTTGCGCCGCCTTGTACATAGCTTCCGCCACCTTGTGCGAAGCGGTCGTCAGCTTCTCACGCGCGGCATTCATCTCGGCCACTTCGTTGCGGTCAAGCGCCTGCTTGGCTTCACCCAGCGCCGTCTCAACGGCGGACTTATCGTCGGCTGAGACCTTGTCTCCATTCTCCTTCATCATCTTCTCGATGTTGTAGATGGTGGAGTCAAGCTGATTGTGCGCTTCGATCTTCTCGCGCAGTTCCTTGTCTTCGGTGGCGTGGGCCTCGGCTTCCTTGGCCATGCGCTCCACTTCCTCTTTGCTCAGACCGGAAGAAGAGGTGATGGTGATCTTCTGATCCTTGCCTGTGGCGCGGTCTTTTGCGGTCACGTTGAGGATGCCGTTGGCGTCGATGTCAAAGGTGACTTCGATCTGGGGCACGCCGCGCGGCGCCGGCGGAATCCCGGTGAGGTGGAACTTGCCCAGCGTACGGTTGTCCTTCGACATCGGCCGCTCACCCTGGAGGATGTGGATCTCGACCGAGGGCTGGCTATCAGCCGCCGTCGAGAACACTTCCGTCTTCTTGGTCGGGATGGTGGTGTTACGCGGGATCATCCCGGTAGCGACACCGCCCAAAGTCTCGATGGAGAGCGTGAGCGGAGTCACGTCGAGCAGCAGCAGGTCTTTGACTTCGCCGCCGAGGACACCCGCCTGAAGCGCGGCGCCGATGGCGACGACTTCATCCGGGTTCACGCCCTTGTGCGGTTCTCTGCCGAAGAGTTCCTTGACCAGCGCCTGGATGCGGGGCATACGGGTCTGGCCCCCGACGAGCACGACCTCATTGATCTTGCCGATATCGACGCCCGCGTCTTTCATGGCCTGTTTGCACGGCCCCACCGAGCGCTGGATGATGTCTTCGACCAACTGCTCCAGGCGCGCGCGGCTCAGCTTCTTCACCAAGTGCTTAGGTCCCGTAGCGTCAGCGGTGATGAAGGGCAGATTGATTTCCGTCTCCATGGTGGTGGAGAGCTCGATCTTGGCTTTTTCCGCACCGTCGCGCAGACGCTGCAGGGCCATCTCATTGCCCTTGGCGCGCAGGTCGAGGCTTTCATCGCGCTTGAATTCGTCCACCAGCCACTCGACGATCTTGTTATCGATGTTGTCGCCGCCGAGGTGAGTGTCACCGTTGGTGGACTTCACTTCGATGACGCCTTCACC
>JBKKBM010000112.1:0-7913 GCA_046714215.1 Terriglobales bacterium
GCGCGGGTAACTCCGACTGGCTGCCTTCGAGCGGCTGGAGCATCTTCTGTGCGTTGGCGCGGAGTTGGTCGGCGGAGCCGATGGTCACCGTCTTCAATATGCCGCTGACTTTTTCTTCCTGCTCCGGAATGATCCCTTTGAGGATCACGCCCTTAGCGCGCGCCCCGCGCGAGATCAACACCTGCTCATAGATGGCGGGCGAGGCGGCGACCACGTGCGGCTGTTTGGCCAGCCGCGCCATCATGACGGGCCAGTCGCGGAAGCCGTCGTCCTGCGCGGTGCGCATCAGGCTCACGTGCGACGTGGAGCCGAGCAGTCGCTGCTGCAAGTCCTGACGAAAGCCGTTGTTGATGGCCAGCGCGATGATGAGTGAAGCCACGCCCGCGGTCACGCCGACGACGGATATCGCCGTGATCACGCTGATAACGGCTTGCCTCCGCTTGGCGCGGAGATAACGGGCGGCGATGAAGAGTTCGAAGTTCATTAGCTCTTGGCTGTTAGCTTAAATCAAAAGCGGGCAGCCATCAGAAGAACGAAGGGTCAGAGGTGAGATGCAAACCCACCCCGTTTAGCGGGTCATTTCGGCGAATTTCATGGGAAAACCGCAGGGACGCGGCGCTTATAGTCGCAGAATTCGTCGCCAAAGCGACGTTCGAGTTCGGCGTCTTCGGCGCGGATCATGAAGAATCCGGTGACGATCGCCATGGCCCACAGCGCGAAGGCAACGGCGAGACCAGAGCCGACCGTCCAGGCGGTCAGCATGATGAGGTGCGCAAGGTAGATGGGATGGCGGACGCGCGCGTGCATGCCCGTGGTCACCAGGCGCTGCGCAAGTTGGGGCTCGAGTTCGGTGCGTCCGATGAGGTTATCGAGGCCGAAGTGGCCGATGCGGGCATACATCGCGGCGCCGACGACAAAAAGTATGGCCCAAGCCAGCCACGACCAGGGCGTGGCGTAGAGCTGGAGCCCGCGCCAGGGCGCGGTGAGGAATGCGGTGGCCAGGCTGCTGATCAGCCAGGGTCCGGCGAGTAGTGGGCGTGCGCCGATGTTCGATCGTCGCCAGCGTTCGGCGAAGGGATGGATCACCAGCCAGAAGAGCGGGATGGTCGCGTAGATGATGACGAGAATCCAAGCAACGTGAAGCACGGACTGCATTAATAAATTTTAACCTGAAGGTAGGTATAATTCCGAAATTCCGGATGCAGTCACTCCTCCATGGAGCTACGTGATGAAGAAATCTGTGTTTCTCTTGCTCGTCGTTGGCATGCTTCCATTCTCGACAGGTCAAGAAAAAGTCGGGCGAGAACCTGGCCAAAGTAAGACCGAGAAAACGATCATCGGATTAGAGAATGAATGGATGAATGCTGTTGTCAAGAAGGATGCAAAAATTCTTGACCGTATCATGGCTGATGATTTCGCGTTGTTGGGCGAGAGATGGGCTGGCGATCGCGAACTTACTACAAAGGAGAACTACATAAAGAACATGACCTCGATCGAAGCCAAAAGCTTCAGCTTCGATAAGATAATAGTGCAAGTCCGTGACTCCGTGGCGGTACTGCATTGCTTGTTCACGTTTGAGGCTACCAGTAATGGAAAGCCTTGGGGTGGCACTGTGCGCCTGACGGACACCTGGATCAAAGAACGTGGACAATGGCGAGTGCTGGCGCGCCACTCCAGCCGTCCGCCGCAACAACCCCAGTAGGCCCTACTTCACCACGATCTTTGCGGTGCTCACGTTGTCGAATCGGTCGAAGACGCGGACGACGATCACGTGTTCGTTGCTCAGATCGGTGACCTCAGGGGCGCCGTTTGACGCATCGCCGGCACCCGGCTTGTCATTCGAACTCGGCACATTGGAACTCGCCGTCTTGTCCTTAGAACTGGACGCTTTCTTCTTGCCTTTGGCGGGCGGGGCCGCGGGAGCAGGTTTAGCGCTCGCCACTACCGGCGCGGTCACGTTGAAGTCGTAAGTCTCAACCTTCGCGTCGGAGAGCTGGCCCACCGGTTCTACGAACTGCCACTCTCCGGCGTCGACCGAGAACTCTGCGCGCTGGATGGGGGAGAAGGTGTCGGTGGCGCTGAAGTTGATGTGCAGCTCAGCGCCGTCCAGCTTGGCGCTGAGACCATCGATGTGAGGGGCGGTGTTGTCGACTTCAAAGCGCGCGCTTTCCTTGGAATCGGTGAGGAAGTCATCGGGCGCATTGGACGGTGCGTCGCTGGCGATTATGCGAAGGGTGTAGCCGCCATCGGGCAGCAGACCGGAATCCCAAGAGTAGAGTTTCTCGGTAAGTTTGTCCTTGAGCAGCTTCCATTTCGTCTCGCCATCGCCGCGATAGTAGACGGAGTAAGTGAGTTGATCCTCGTTATCGTCGCGGACAGACCAGCGCACCGCGATGAAGCTGCGGTCTTTCTGCGCGGGCACGGGCGGGTCAAGGCGCGGGCCTTGCGGGGAGCCGAACTGCGGAGTTGCAGGCTGGCTGCCGACGCCCACCATGATGGTCTCGTTGGTGGGGCGCGGTCCGGCACCGCTGCCGCTGGATTGAATGAAGCGCGCGCCGGTCTGGACGGCGACGTCCTCGATCACCGGGGCCACATTCTTGGGACGATAGTTGAGCTTCACGCTATGCACCCGGGCGTTGCTGCGCGCGGGCACCACCATCTTCCACTGGATGAAGCGAGCTGGGGGCGCATCGATCAGCGAATCCTGGTCGAGTACAACTTTTTTCCACGGACTCCAGTTGCGATCGGGATTATCCACGTTGCCGCTGCGACCATAGATCTCGAAGTTGCCCGCGCCTTCCACTTCCACGCGTCCCCATTTGGAGAAGATGCGCGCGTCAAAGACCTCGCTCTCAAAGACGCCTTCCTCGGTGGACTCCGCGCCCAGAGAAAATACTTTGCCCAGATTGCTGGTGGCCAGGTACAAGGCGCCGCCGGGCGCGGAAGCAAAGCCGGTGATCTGCGTAGCGCTGGCCTTCAGTAGGTCAACGTAATCGCCGTTGTTGGCGATAGCGACCAGGCGTCCTTTGTTTCCGGAACCGGCCAGCAGGCGGCCGTCGGCGTCGAAGGCCAACGCATAAATAATGTCGTCGCGGCTGTTCCACAGACGCTTAGGCGAGCCGTCGGGTGCTATGCGGTAAACCTCAGAGCCGCCGGTCGAGTTGAACGAAGGAAAAAAAGTTGTCGGAAGAGGCACGGGCGCCGCGCCGGACGCTGGCGGCAGCGTGGGACCGATCTGCGGCTGCGGCAGAATAGGACTCACCGCTGTGGTGGTACCGGCGCGCTTCTCGCCTACTCCCGCCGCATAGATGTTACCCGCCTTGTCAGCGGCCAGCGCGGTGATCTCTTTTTTGCTCGCGCTGTACAGCACAAAGCCCTCGCCTGAGGGCGAGATGCGATAGATCAGGCCGCTGCCATCGGAGCCGGCGATCACATTGCCGTCCGGATGCACCATCACGGTGCGGATGTGAGCTTCGTCGCTCTTGAAGAAGAGTGCATTCCCGCCATCCTTATTCACGCGGAAGACTTCGCCACGGTCGCCGGTAGCTACGTAGAGGCGTCCGTCGGGATCAAAGGCCAGGCTCCAAATGTATTTCGTCTTGGGATCGAAGAAGACAGACTCGGTGTAGTTGGGGTCCACTGGAGTGGCGTCGACTTCCTTGGGTGCGTCAGGCTTAGGTGCGTCAGAAGGTTTTTCCTGCGCGCCGGGTGCGCGTGGGTCGGAGAGGTCTTCTTTGGCGTCTTTCTTCGCCTTCTTGTCTGGGGCGGGCGGCGTCTTTGCGCCACCTTTTTCGGACTTCTCGATCTTATAGACCATGCCGTCGGGTGAAGTGGCGGCATAGATGGCGCCGTTCGCGTCGAGCACGATGGCCTGCACCTGTAACTGCTTGGGCTGGAAGATGACGGTGGTCTTGCCTTCGGGGGTGATGCGGTAGACGCGCGCCGGCGAGCCGGTTCCCACGTAGATGTTGCCGGCGGCGTCCGAGGCGGTAGACCAGATGTAGGTGGCGGGCGAGGTATGAATGCTTTTGAACGAGGGCGCAAGTTCGAGGCTGCCATCGCTGCGGATGGCGATGCCCTTGGTGGTGCCGCGGGAGAACTCATCGAAGGAAGATTGCTGCCAGGTCTTGGTGCCCTCGCCGGCGGCGAGCAGGGTGAACGCGAGCAGGAAGATAGCGAGTCGTTTCAAGGGTGGTACCTCAGGGATATTGTAGCGGAGCAAGCGAAAAAGCGAGGGCAGGGTTTCCTCGCTGTGCTCGGGACAAATCAAAAGCAAACGGCTAGGCCTATTTCACCCGCACGGTGATGACTTGCGCGCCGGTCACAACGAAATCCAGCGGCGTAGAAGATTCGTTCACCGCGGATTCGCTGCTCACGATCATGTCCTGCGTGCCGCGCAGGCCGTCCATCACGTTCATCACCGAAAGCGGGAGCGCGGGCATCACTTTATCTTCCACGATGGCCTGCGGATTGGCTTCCAGCAGCGAGACGTATAAGCGCGAGTTCACGCGGTCCTTGTTCAAACCGGCGATGGTGGCGGAGAGGTCAAGCTTGCGGCTGAAGGCGGGATTCACGCGGCGCGCCCGGTCGAGCGTGTCCGCATCACTCACCAGGATGCGCAGGTTGCCCTTGGGGGTGGACGTGGGGATGCGCACCGGGATCTGCCGCATCACGCGTTCGCCTCGGTAGGGACGCAGCACTACTTCGATCGTCACTTCCTGGCCCGGACGGGCTTCCGTCACGTCCGTGCGCGCCGATTCCAAGCGCGCCCAACGGCGCTCGCGCACCACGTCGAAGTCAAGGTCAATGCCCTTGATCTCCGGTGCCTGGTAAGCGTTGTCGTAGATGCGGCTAAACTTGTCGCCCACCGAGAGCGCTACCGCGATGGAAGTGGAAGCGCCATCGCCGGGGGCGTACATGTTCTGCAACTGCACACTGGGGTAACCGCTCACATCGATCTTGCCGCGCATCCGGTAGGTGGCTTCTTCGCCGTGCTCATTCAGCGCTTGCAGCGCATTGAAGACGGTGGCCATCACCAGCACCGGAGTGAGGCGCGGGCTGTTCATCATCTCGTATTTGAAAATCTTGGGTTTCGATCCGCCGTGCAGCGTAAGGCTTACGGGGATCATCTTGGCGTCGGCGCCAAAACGTCCCATGATGCCGGTGTGGCGGTCTTGCTTGAATGAGCCCACCGTCTCCGTGCTGGTGGCAATCTTGAAGGCGTTCAGCGGTGAGGGCAGCGTGGCCAGCACGGTGGACTTGGTCATAGGCATGTCGACCAGGCCGAATTGGAAGATTGGATGGCCGCAGGCGAGGAGCCGCTCCGGACTGATGTAGGTGACGGTGCAGGTGGCGGCGATATCCATATCCCCGCGCGCGAGCACGATGCCCACCGACGAGCCGGGCTCGATGGGTTCGGGCTGGGCCGCATCCGAAGAACTGCCCAGGCCCATGACTGGCATCACGCCGGCGCCGGCAAACTGCGGGGCGAAGCGCTGCAGCGTTTCTTCGGTGAAGCCGTTGAATACCAGCGGCGCCGCGATGGGGGTCATGTACTGCGTGACCGTTTTGAGATCGAAGGAAGCGCCCGCGCCGGAACTGGTCTGAGTCTGGGCAGCCGGATTCGCCTGCTTGCGTCCGCCTTCTTCCCCTTTGGCCGGCAGGGAATAGCTGGTCTGCGGCGGAGAGGTGCGATCCAACTCGTTGATCTCCAGCATCTCCCCGATGGGAGTGATGCCCGCGATGGGTTCCTTGGAGAAGACGCCGATACGGAAGGAGAGCGCGCCGATCAATTTGCCGTCAATGTAGGCGGGGCTGCCGCTCATGCCTGCCACCACGCCGGTGAACTCAGGCTTAGTGCCGGTGAGTCGGACCAGGATGATGTCACTCTGAGGGCCGTTGGCGTTCTTCATGACGCCGAGGACGTCGAACCCCATGTCTTCCGGGACCGTCCCTTGAAATACGGTCTTAGCCACACCTTTCATGCCGGGCTTGATGTCAGCCAGGGGCATGAGTTCCGGTTCCTTGAATTCTTGCTTAGCCGGAGTGACGGCAGCGGGAGCCGTGGCGCGCGCCTTTTTCGCAGGCGTCCGTTTGGGACTTTTTTGCGCGGCTTGGGTTACCAGGCTCAGGGAGCAGAGCAGAAGTGAAGCGAGGACGATACCGCGAACGGCAACCACATTTTTCATACGGCCTACTGCAGCGGCGGCGTTGCTCAAGATGAGCAAGAAGACAAGGAACTTGACGCAAAATCCGCTGAAAGTGCATCTATACTAGCATAGGAAAACTGAGCCCCAGGTAAACAGAATGCCTTATAAAACCTATTCGATTCGGCATAGAACCCTTGCCCAAAACGTCGTAGTACTGGCGCTGCTGGTGGCGTTCATGGCCCTCAGTTCAGGCGCCGCGGGCGCCCAAACCGCTGACCCGAAAGCTCAAAAGCCGGAACCGCCGCCCGCAGCCGGTGGACCACAGGGCGAGATCGGGCCCATCGCCGTCCCGAAAAAGAAGGCGGAAGAGAAACCGCCGGAGAAACCCGCGCCCCGGGTGAAAAATCCCGAGGGCATGGCCGATTTCTCCTTGCGCGTGAACGTGCCCCTGGTGAGTGTGGACGTGGGCGTTCTCACCAAAGATGGCCAATTCATTCCCGGATTGAAAAAGGACAACTTCCGCATCATTGAAGATGGCGTGCCGCAGACCATTACGGCAGTCGCGCCTACGGAGGCGCCCATCACCGCGGTGCTGCTGGTGGAATTTGCCAACACCAATTACGCGTTCATCCATGACATGCTGAACGGCGCCTATTCGTTTACCGGAACGCTGAAGCCGGAAGACTGGGTCGCGGTCATGACCTATGACATGCGCACCACCATCCTGCAGGACTTTACCCAGGACAAGCGGGCCATCTATGGGGCACTGAACCTGCTGCGCATCCCCGGATTCAGCGAGACCAACCTGTTCGACGCGCTCTATGAGGCCATCGATCGGCTGGAAGGCATCGAAGGACGCAAGTACATCGTGCTGATCTCCAGCGGCTATGACAGCTTCAGCCGCATCAACTACGACAAGATCCTTAATAAGGTGAAAGAGACCCAGAACATCACCATCTATACCATCAGTACCGGGCAGGCGTTGCGCATGTATTACGAGAACCAGATGAGCGCCGTCACCCGCCTCGATTACCTGCAGGCGGACAATCAGATGCGGACGTTCGCCGCTATGACCGGAGGACGCGCCTTTGCGCCGCGCTTTGAAGCGGAAATGCCGGAGATCTTCCGCGAAGTGGCGCAGACCATCCGTAACCAGTACATGCTCACCTACCGCCCCACCAACAGCAAACAGGATGGCACTTTCCGCAAACTGAAAGTGGAGCTGGTCGGGCCGGACGGCACCCCGCTCAGCGTGGTCAACGAAAAAGGCAAGAAGCTGAAGTATCAAGTGATCGCGAAGGAAGGGTATCGGGCCAAGCAGTCAGTGGAATAGCTTGTAGCTCTTAGCTGTTAGCTCCTGGCTTGAGTCAAAGTCAGAAGCGATCAGCCATCACGGCACAAACAACACCGGGCCCCAAGTGATAAGGTCCCTTCACCAACTCAGCTTCCAGCGCTGGCCTGAAGTGATAAAAGACCCATCACCCACTCAGCGGCAGCGCCGCTAGGCGCGGAAGCGAAGGCGGCGTAGCTGCCTGAGCTTAACCCACCCCGGAAGGGGTGGGTGAGCGGTACATTGAAGCGCGAGCCCCTTTAGGGGCGGCACGATTTGCTTTGCTGACGGTTGAAAGCTTCAAGCGAAGAGCCAAGAGCTTTAACCCATCCGGAAGAAGTGGTCCAGCACGAATAGCAGGGCCACGCCCACGAACACCACCAAGGCCATGCGCACGCCGGGCTCCTTATTGACTTCCGGGATCAAGTCCGACG
>JBKKBM010000113.1:0-8967 GCA_046714215.1 Terriglobales bacterium
GCGACGGCGCTCGGGGAGAAGTCCGTAGCAGCCCGCTGGTGCGGCGTATCGCCAAGGACAAGAACGTTGACCTCGCGCAGCTTGCCGGATCAGGCACCGGCATGGGCGGCCGCATCACTAAGGACGACATCCTCAACTTTATCGACCAGCACGGAGCAGGCACGGCGCCCGCGCAGGCGACACCGCGTCAAGCTGCTCCGGCCCAGTCGAGCCAGCAGGCGGCGGCTCCGGCAGCACCGGCGGCACACGCGCTATCCGGCGACCTGGTGCCGATGTCGAAGATGCGCGCCATCATCGCCAAGCGCATGCCGGAATCGAAGCACACCAGCGCCCACGTGCACACCGTCTTCAAAGTGGACATGACGCGCGTAGTGAAGATCCGCGAGAAGCAGAAGAACAGCTTCGAGCAGCGCAATGGCGTGAAGCTCACGTACATGCCGTTCGTCTCGCGCGCGGTCATCGCCGGCATCAAGGCGATGCCCATCATCAATTCATCGGTCGAGGGCGACGCCGTCCGCTATCACAAGAACATCAACCTGGGCATCGCCGTGGCGCTGGATTGGGGCCTCATTGTTCCCGTGGTGAAGCAGGCGGAAGAGAAAAGCTTCCTGGGCATCCAGCGCGGCATCAATGACGTGGCTGAGCGAGCGCGCAACAAGAAGCTGCAGCCCGATGAAGTGCAGGGCGGCACCTTCACCATCACCAACCCGGGCATTTTTGGTCCCCAGTTCGGCACGCCCATCATCAACCAGCCGCAAGTGGCCATCCTGGGCATGGGCGGCATGTTCAAAGAGCCTGTCGTGATCACGGACAAGGACGGCAATGACTCCATCGCCATCCGGCATATCATCCGGCTGACCCTGGGCTACGACCACCGCATCATCGATGGCGCCGACGCTGACAAGTTCATGGTGGCGGTGCGCAACTATCTGGAAAACTGGAGCGAAGAGATCGGGTAAGCTCCACCCTTTTCGTGTCCTCAGATCCCGCCTTGGTGGCGGGATTTGTTTTTGGTTGGATTGCCATCTATGCCCTGTTCCTGTAGAGTGCGACCGAATTCCCAGAGGACTTTATTATGTACCTGCGTGTGCTGTGCGTCGCTCTGCTTTCCTTGGCCATCGGTTCCGCACAATCTGCTCCTAAGGACCCGGCCCCCGCGTCACAGAAGCCCTCGGGCGTGGCGCAGAGCGTGGTCCTGGACAACGATGTGGTGCGGGTCACGCGCGTCACCTGCGAAGCGGGCTGTTCCGAACCGGTGCATTCCCACGCCACGAATTATCTGAATGTGTTTCTTTCCAACATGGAATTGGAATTCACCCGCGAGGGCCATACCTATCGCACCGATCCGGTGGCCGGAGAAGTGCGTTTTCTTTATAAGGGCGACGCACAGGCCATGCGCAATCCCACCAGCAAGCGCTTCGAGTGGCTGTCCATCACGCTGAAGAAAGACCCCCGGGGCTTGCGTCCGGGCGTGATCCCGGCGAATACCCCCTTCACCGGAATGGCTGTCCGCCGTTTGCTGGACAACGACGCGGTCCGCGCCAGCCATCTCACCTTGGACGCCGGGATGCGGGAGCTACCCCATTCTCACCCGACCGATCTACTGGTAGTCGCCATCACTCCCGGCGAGGTCGAGACCGTGATCGGGGGCAAGACGGAACGTCGCTCCATGAGACCCGGGGACGTGATGTGGTTTCCCCGCCAGGTCGAACACCGCGCCGCCAACGTTGGCGCCACCAGCCTCGAGAGCGTCGGCATTCACATCAAGTGAAGTGCTGACATCGTTCTTGCTTATTACCCGGCTTGTTCGGGCAGGGAGATTGGTTCGGACTGGCTGAAGCGATTCACCTTTCGATCGTGAATCCGAATGAATAAGCTGGTGGGCGGCTTCTGCCCCTTGGGGATATTGAAGCTAAGCGCATCGCCGAGCGCTTGTGAACTATCCAGAACACAGAATCCGTAGACTCGTCGCCCGTCGGCGAACAGGTCCACCCAGGTCCGGGCGGAATTGGGATTTAGGCCGCACGGCGGGAGGTCCGGTGAGGGTATGAACAAGTCGTTGGGAAAATCCTTCCAATTCAGCACCCGAAAGCGATAGCGGATAAAGATGTCTCCATTCTGCGCGGTCCATTCTGCCCGTCCGACGAAGGACACTTGGGGCGTCGGCAGGGGCTCTGCTTCGGGCAGCGATGGCGTGGGTAGTGGCTGCGCTGCTGCAGATGTTGCGGGCGGTGTGGCCGGTGGTTGTGTTGCTCCTGGTGTTTGTGACGGTGTCGTGGCGGGTGGCGAAGCTGCGGCAGTCGTTGCCGCTGATGTGGCTGGGGGCGGTGGAAGAGTTGAACCTGCGCTGACCGGCTTGCGCGGGCAGCCAGCAATTGCCAGACAAAGGACGCTGATGCTCAGCCCCGCTACCAGGCTTCATACCCTGAAAGGATATTCGCCCAGTCCCCCGTGGTCAAAGGCGAAACGCGCTGGCCGGCCTGTTATCTCGGCAGTTAACCATTTTTCATTTCCGCAACCCGCCTGAACTGAACTTTAGAACACGTTATAATCCCCCCAATCATGACGATCAAGCCGGGCACACGACTGGGCGTTTTTGAGATTGTCGGACTCATCGGCGCAGGAGGTATGGGCGAGGTTTATCGTGCCCGTGATACCCGGCTCGACCGCCAGGTCGCCATCAAAGTTCTGGGGCCAGGACACTTCGCCGATCTGGAATCCAAGCTTCGTCTTGAGCGGGAGGCGAAGACCATCGCCCGCATCACTCACGCGAGCATCTGTACACTCCATGACATCGGCGAGCAGGATGGCCTTGTCTATCTGGTATTCGAATGCCTGGATGGCGCGTGTCTGGAGACTCTTCTCGCCAAGCCAGTTCCCTTTGCGCAGTTTCTTGGGTACGCCATTGAGATAGCGGACGCGCTGGATGCCGCGCACCATAAAGGCATTATTCACCGTGACATCAAGCCGAACAACATCTTCATCACCCAGCAAGGACACGCCAAGGTCTTAGACTTTGGCCTGGCCAAACTCAGCTCGAAAGCCATGCCCTCCAGTGACAGTGACACCACGATTTTCGGTTCTTCCACCGGCACCACCGTGGGCACCACCGGCTACATGTCGCCGGAGCAGGTTCTCGGACGCGACCTGGACGATCGTTCAGATCTTTTTTCACTTGGCATCGTGCTTTATCGCGGAGTGACTGGGGCTTCCCCCTTCCCTGGACATTCCCTGGGTGAGATCAGTGATGCCGTTCTGCATAAGCATCCCGTCCCTCCCACTCGTCTGAATCCTGACTTGCCGCTGGCCTTTGAGCAGATAGTGTTAAAGGCGCTCGAAAAAGATCCGGACTTACGCTACCAATCTGCAGCGGAGATGCGCGCGGACCTAAAACGGATCAAGCGTGATTCAGAGTCTTCCCTGGAAGTGCCCGTCAGTGCCGGATCTAAGCCTGCCGCCGCTCCCTCCATGCGCAAATGGGCAACTGTGGCCGCTGTTTTGATCACACTCGGCATTGCTTCTTTCGTCTTTATAAGCAACCCGCGTAAACAAGGTGTCTCCGGGCCGGTCAAGCAAAGGCAACTCACAGCAAATGCTGCGGAAGTGCCGGTTTACACGGCGGCGATCTCACCGGATGGAAAGCACTTGGCATACTCTGATCCCACTGGTGTCCACATTGCTATCCTGAACAGCGGGGAAACCCATGCGCTTAAGCTCCCGCCGGGCTTCTGTTTCCGTTGAGTGAACCTTGCATGGTTCCGGGACGGAACCAAACTCTTGGCAAGCGGGGTGGGGCCGGCGAAGCAGGGAGAGGCCACGGGCATCTGGCTCATCAACGTTCTCTCCGCAAGTCAACGACAGATCCGTGGGGATGCTGAGGGTGCCGTACCTTCTCCGGACGGCTCTCTTGTCGCTTACCGGAATGCCGCCGGCGTTTTTGTCATCGATTCGAACGGTGAAAACCTTCGCAGTGTTCTGAAGGCAGAGGCTGGGTTTGTTTACAACAAGCTCCAGTGGTCACCGGACGGCAAGCGCGTTGCCGTCCTGGTACGGCGCGTGGGTGATCCGTTGGGTATTGTGAATGCGGTCAGCCTTGACGATGGTTCGCGCTCCGAGTTGCTGAAGATCGCCGACCTTCGCAGTTTCGTCTGGCGCTCTGATGGCACCCTCGCTGTGGTCACGCAAGACCGCACCAATCTCGGCTCTGCCGTACTGCATCTGTTTGACGGATCCGGCAGTCGTTTTAAGTCGGATATCGGGCCCGAGATGACTGTAGCGGATATGTCGGTCACCGCTGACGGCAAACAGATCTCCGTAGTACGCACCATGGAGCAATCTGACGTCTATGTTTCTGAAGTCAAGAGCAAGACTGCCTTGAGTGACCCGCGTCGCCTCACTCTGGATGACCGTGAGGATCACCCCACGGGCTGGCTTCTCGATAACAGCAGCGTTTTGTTCGACTCAAACCGCAACGGCACCGTGGACATCTTCCAGCAATCCATCCGGGAACAGTCTGCCCAAATGATCATTGGCGGGCCGGAGGCGCAGTTCGGAGCACAAGCCGCCCCGGATGGCGAACGGTTGCTCTACTGGAGTGCTTCAAAGACCTCTAACCGCCTGCGTCTCATGTCCATTCCATTGAAAGGCGGTTCATCATCGTTCTTGTTTGACGCCCAACCTAACTCGCAAGTCCACTGCAACGCACGTACCGGCAAAAACGCCAAGTGTGTTATGGCAGAACTTATCACCGACAGACTTCGATTCACCGCGTTCAATCCCGCTGACGGCTCCCGCGAAACTTCCAAAGAGGTTCCCCTGGAGGGCCCACCCATTATTTGGACGGTCGGGATCGATCCTGACTACATTGCCTATGTGGCGCAGGGCAATATCCATTTCCACGGGCCGCACGGCAGATGGACGGCTTCCGAAAAGGCGCTGCCGGGAAAGATCTCAGCCCTCACCCTTGCCTCGGATGACTCACCGGAACTGCTGGTCACAGTTGGAGACACACGCGGTAATCATCTTTTCCGCGTGACGCAGTCGCGCGCCTCGCGTATCTTGTCGGGAAAACTTCAGATCTCTTCTCCGTTACCGTCGCCTGACGGAAAACATCTTCTGGTCAAGGTGTCCACTAGCAGCAGCAATGCCTGGCTCCTGGAGAACTTTTAGAAAGATGGAGGGCGTCGGCATCCACATCAAGTAATCGGTAGACCTCCGCTGCCTGCTGCCCTAATAGTAACCACCTTGAGTCCGGAACATTGCCAGTCACTTACGTAACCACCAGATGGTTACTATGCTGGGCCCATTATGGCTACCCAGTCTCTTGTGGTGAGCAGTGACCCGGAGTTCCTTCTGGCGCTGCGTCCCCTGCTAAACGAAATGGGGATAGGAGTGGAAGTCTGTGCCAACGGCACGGGTGCCTTCCGCTCCATCCGCGACCGTAAGTTTGATACGGTCATCGTAGACTGTGATGCCGACGAATCCGGGCTTGACCTTCTTAGCACCTTGCGACGTGAGCAGGCCAATCAAAAGACGGTAGCAGTCGGCATTACCAGTGATTACGGCAGCATGAAGAGCGTCTTCGACAGCGGCGCTACGTTCGTGCTCAGCAAGCCGCTTCCCTTGGAGGACGCGCGCCGCATCCTACGCATCTCCAAAGGCGTGCTGACGCGGGCCGTGCGCCGCTTCCTGCGCCTGCCGGTGGAGAACCTTGCCACCGTTACCGTTGGCGACCATGTGGAGGCCATCATCCTGAATGTAAGTCAGGGAGGCATTGCCATCCACGCGCCGCAAGACCTGATCCAGGGGCAGATGGTCTATACGTCATTCCTCTTGCCGGATACCTTCGACCTGATCGAGACCATGGCGCAAGTCATGTGGACCGAGCCAGGCGGACGCGCCGGAGTGGAATTCCGCTCGCTCACTACGGACGCGCAGAAACAACTGCAGAAATGGATCCGTGCGCGGGCCAAAGCGCAGAACGTGATCATCGAAGATGGCGACAGCTTCGAAGCCGACTTGAACGCTGAAGAGTTGCAGGAGACCATCCTGGCGGAGCAGAAGATCAAGGCCCTGGTCATGGGAACAGTGAAAGCGACGGTCGACATCGGCATCGTAGCCTTCGGCACGCTGCTGTTCCTGACGGTGGCCGCGCTGATCGGCGATCAGCCCATGTTCGCGCGAGGGCAAGTGATCATTGGGCTCAGCGTAGGCATCACCTTCTGGCTGATCTACCGCTTCTTGTTCTATTTCTTCAACGTACATACGCCGGGCGAGAAAGCGACGCACCGGCTCAACAACTCCTGAGTGGGGATGGGACTCTACGACCCGCCCGAAATATCGGGCGGGTCATTTTTTTGGTGGGAGCTGTTGCCGGAGTCTAATGCAGGAACTTGCTGTTCGGCGCGGGCAGCGCGGGCGTCATGCCCAGGATGCGCTGGATGCCGTCAAACAGCTTCATGATGTGCAGCGGCTTGGTCACGCTGGGGATGCCGCAGCCTTCCATCCACTCGCGGACTTCGTCGGCGGGCTTGGGCGAGACGGTGAGCAGGACCTTCTGCGCCAGCTCCGGCTTGTGTTCGCAGATCCAGGCAAATATCTTGCTGGCATTCCATTCGCCCTCGAGTTCGTCGTCCAGGATGACGGCGTCCACCTTGCTGTTCTGCATGATGGAGAGGGCTTCCCACCCGGCGCTGGTGCAGATGGCTTCGGCGCCCGCGGTGGAGAGCACTGATTTCTGGAACTCCATGACCGCTTCACTTTTCTGGATGAGCAGCACGCGCGAATGCATCTCCGCCGTGGGGGTAGGCGAAGGCACTACCAGAGGCTTGGGCACTAGGGTGGGAGCGGGTGCGGCAATCTGCCCCTGCGACGACGGCTTCCAGGCTCCGGCCTGCGGCGCTGAATTCAGCGTGGACGCCACCGCCTGCATCTTTTCCGTCTGCTCCTGCAATTTCTGCAAGTAATGGACGGAGCGCTCGTTCTGTGGCTCACCCTTCAGCAACTCGATGTAGCCCAGCACCCCGGTGAGCGGATTAATGAGTTCGCGCGAGACGCCATTCATGATGCGCGAGAATTCGATGTAGCGGTCGACCATGCCGGCTTCGCTCACCGCAGCTTGCGGCGGTGCGCTGACGGGTGTCGGCGTGATGGCCGCCTGCTTGCGCGAGCGTGACGAGGCGAGTCCGTGTCCCATCTGCAGGGAGAAGGTCCGCACTAATTTTTGCTCGACGGAACCAAAGCTGCGGGTGGCGGGATCGAACAACGCGAGAATACCGAAGCGGGTCTCTCCCGCTGCCACCGCCGCCCAGATGGACGAAGACGCCGCCGTCGCCGCCGGTAATTTCTTGAGGTGCTGGTTGGTGAAGGCCGCGTCCTGGCTGGTGGCTACCTGCTGCAGCGATTCGAAGATGAACTCGCCCAACTCTGGTGGCAGTTGCGGCGGCATGTGGGGCTCGCCGGTGGCGGCGGAATGCACACGGATGGGCGTCTGGGTATCGAGCGCGGAATTCGCCGCGGGATAGAAGACCCCGCACTTGGCCTGCATCAATTCCATCAGAGGCAGCAGGGTTCCGCGGATGACCGCATGGTCATCGGCCGCATGGGCACACGCCGCGCTGGTGCGCATCAGCGCCTCGACCACTGCTTCGATGGAGTACAACTCTGTTTCCGCCAAGTCTCTCTTC
This sequence comes from Terriglobales bacterium, assembly GCA_046714215.1. Classification (GTDB taxonomy): domain Bacteria; phylum Acidobacteriota; class Terriglobia; order Terriglobales; family Acidobacteriaceae; genus DATLCI01. Next base: position 7,686 of record JBKKBM010000113.1, read on the forward strand.
CTGGGTCGTTAATAGTCGATTTAGGCCGAGTACACGCGGTTTCCCGTGAGTTTATGCACCAGGGAGACCGAAAGCCGGTCTAACTCGACCGGAGAGATCTTCGGATGATGCTCAGCGTCTTTGCCCGCCAGCTTGCTCTTGCCGTTGGAGTGCGCGCGCAACTGCACCAATAGTCCTTGCACCACGTCGGGATCGAACTTCGTCGGCGTGAGCTGCACCAGTTCCTCCGCCGCCTGCATCATGGTCATGGGCTGGCGATACGGACGTTTGTGGGTCATCGCGTCAAAGGTATCCGCCACGGCGATGATGCGCACGGGCAGCGCCAGTTCCTGGCTATGGAGCTTGTCCGGATATCCGGAGCCATCAGCGCGCTCATGATGCCAGCGGACGACGTCCGGCACCTCGCGCCACGGAAACCGCACCGACTGCACGATCTGGTGGCCGATGACAGTGTGATCCGCAATCTCGCGAAACTCGGCCGGATTGAGCGAAGTCGTCTTGTTGGCGAGGCCCTTGTCCACCGTGACCTTGCCGATATCGTGCAACTGGCCCGCCGCGCGCACGCTGCTGACCTCAGCCTCAGCGAGTCCCAGGCTGGCGGCGATGTCGGCGGCGTAATGGCCCACGCGCATGGAATGGCCGCGCATGAAATGGTCTTTGGCGTCGATGGTGGTGGCGAAGGCTTCAAGCGCGTCTTCGTAGGAGTGGTTGAGCGAGGAAAGGAGGCGCAGATTGTCAGAGATCTGTAGGCGCAACGACTCCGCCAGCACATGGTTGTGCAGCATGAGGGCGAGGTGTCCGGCCAATAGGCTAATGGCTTCCAGCTCCGTCTCGCCATAAGCATGATTCTTTAGGCGCTTACCCAGACAGAAGGCGCCGGCCAGCACCGAGCCCACGCGCAAAGGCATCAGGCATTCCACGGCTTCGGCATATTTGGGCGCGCTGGTGGCGAAATAGAGCGCATGTTCGCCCGCCTGCAACACGCGCGGCTCGCGCGATTGGGTCCACTGCTGAGTTTCGCGGGGCGTGATCTCGATGGTGCGCTTGGGCTCCATCATCTCAAAGCCCACACTGGCCACGCACGAATACCGGAGCGCCACGCTGTCAAAAATGAAGAGGGAACCCTGGACGGCATCGAGAGCGCCGAGGGTGCGTTCGAGAATGTCTTGGACGGTGTCAGAGAAGTCGCGGTCAGCTGTGGCCACAGGGCCCATCTCGACCAGCGCCTTCAATACACCGAACAGACGCAACAGATTAGGGGTACGTTCCACCACTATATGTG
>JBKKBM010000114.1:0-9597 GCA_046714215.1 Terriglobales bacterium
ATTCCGGGCCGCAGGGTCTGCCCTTCTCCAGCGCTTTTAGCGCGCCGGGTAGCACGCCGCTGTTGCTGCTGATCGGCATCGTGGTTGCCCTCGCGATGAGCGTGCTGCTGGTCTTCATGCTGGCAAATAAAGTCCTGAAGCCGATGAAGGAACTCGCGGAGTTTTCCGAGCGTCTGGCGGAAGGGGACTACAAGTCCAAGGTCAACATCGACTCGCAGGATGACTTCGGCTTTGTGGCGGAGAACTTCAACAAGAGCAGCGAAAAGATCGCGCGCGCCGTCACCCAGCAGGAGGCTCAGGAGTCATTGCAGAAGAGCGTGACTGACTTCCTGACCATCGTCAGCCAGATCGGCCGCGGCGACCTCACCCTGCGGGGCAAGGTCACCAATGATGCCCTAGGCAACGTCGTTGACTCCGTCAACTACATGCTCGACAACTTCACCCGCGTGCTCGAAAGGGTTCGCAAGAGCGCTATCGACGTGGCCAGCAACGCCAACGAGATCCTCTTGTCGTCGGAAGATAAGTCGGCCGGTGCTACCCAGCAGGACCAGGAGATCACCAATACCTCGTCCGCGGTGGAAGAGTTGACCGTCTCCATGAAGCAGGTTTCGAACAACGCGGAAGCCAGTGCCGAAGCTGCGCGCCGCGCGCTCGACGCCGCCGAACAAGGCAACCGCGCTGTGCGTGACACGCTGGAAGGTATGCAGCGCATCCGCGCTTCAGTACAAGCTACGGCCAAGAAGATCAAGTCACTGGGCGATCGTTCGCTCGAGATCTCCGAGATCATCAACGTGATCAATGACATCACCGAGCAGACCAACCTGCTGGCGCTCAATGCCGCCATTGAAGCAGCGCGTGCGGGTGAAGCAGGCCGCGGATTCGCGGTCGTCGCCGACGAGGTCCGCAAGCTGGCCGAGCACTCCCGCGCCGCGACCAAGGACATCGCCGCGCTGATCAAAGCCATTCAGGCGGAAACCAACGAAGCGGTGGTCGTCATGGAAGAGGGAACCAAGGAAGTGGAAGTGGGCGCCAAGCTGGCCGACCAGGCAGGCAAAGCGCTGGAAGCGATTTCCAGCGTGGTGCGTCAATCCGCGGAGTTGGTGCAGGAGATCTCGCTCGCCTCCAAGCAGCAGGTGCGTGGCACAGAAGGCGTAGCGAACGCCATGCAGATCATCTCCAACATCACTCGCCAGACTTCGCAGGGCGCGCGCCAGACGGCCCGCACCGTGGAACACATGGTGAAACTCTCGGAGCAGTTGAACGAAGCGTTGTCGCAATTCCGCATCGCTTCCTCCGGCAACGGGGAGAACCGGGCGGCGGCGGAAGTGGCCGGCGTAGCGCGTCGGTAGGCGCAGTTAAAGGACCAGAAACCGGGAACCAGGGTGATGATCGAACGGCAGACGATGAGTGTGACGGTGACGGACCATGAGCTGTCCGAGATGCGGGCGCTCATCGAGCAGCGCTCCGGCATCTTGTTCGATGAATCGCGCCAGCGCTTTTTTCCGCCGCGGGTGCGGGAGCATCTGGAGAACAAGCGGCTCACGAATGGTTCTGAGCTGCTACGGCTGGTCCGCAACTCCAACGTGGAGTACGACCAGTTTCTGGAAAGCCTGCTCACGCAGGAAACCTCGTTCGTGCGGTATCCGGCTATCTTTCGCGCTTTGGAGAAGAAGGTGCTGCCGGAGATGCACATGAAGAAGTTCTGGGAGAATCCGCGGTCGCTACGCATCTGGAGTGCGGGATGTTCTTCCGGAGAAGAGCCGTACACCATCGCGATCACGATCGCGGACACTATCGAGTTTGCCGATGCGTGGAACATCCACATATTGGCGACCGACATCAGCCGCAAGGCGCTGGACATGGCGGAGACGGGGATCTATCCGCGCCGCGAGTTGAATGGCCAGACGCTGGAGCAGATTGACGCCTACTTCACGAAGGTCGGTGACGATTACAAGGTGAAGCCTAAGATCCGCAACCTGGTGACCTTTGCGCCCATGAACCTGGCGCAAGTGGTCTACATGGGAAAGTTTGACTGCATCTTCTGCATGAACGTGCTGATCTACTTCACGGAAGAGCGCCGCGCGCAGTTGATCCAGCGGTTTTATGAGTATCTGGAGCCCGGCGGGTATCTGTTCTTGGGTCATGCCGAGTCCGTCGCGAAGGCGCAAGTGGGATTCGAACCCCTGGTAGTGGGAGATTCACTGATCTATCAGAAGCCGGCGGCGGGCCAGTCGCGTAAAGCCGCTACCGCAGCACAGGAGAGGATTTGAACCCGCACGGGCAAGAATTCGTCGAAGTCTTCCTTCAGGAAGCCTCCGAACACCTGCAGTTTCTGCGGGAGTACTCCGGCATTCTGCAAGATCCGTATCCCATGCCGGAAGATCTGGAGCGGCTGTATATCTCCGCGCACACGCTGGCGGGAACGTCAGCTTCTTACGGTTTCGCTCTGTTTTCTGAAGTCTCCGGCAAACTTGCTCACATCTTCCATTACGCCATCAATGCGACCATCGCCGAAGATGCCGCGGCGCCGCTTTTGGAATTGATCTATGAAGGTGTAGCGGTGCTCGAGTCGGATCTGCTGATGATCAGCGCCAACGCGGTGGAAGCGGTAGAAGACATCACCGCCTTCAAGGCGAAGTATCCGTTCGCGTTTCAAGCGCCGGCCCCGCCGCAGCCCGAACCGGAAGTGCCGATCATCTATCACGCACCTCCGGCGGACGGCGAAACCCTTTCGCCTTCGCCCGCGCCGCGGGCAACGCAGCCCATCGTCATTTCCGACCTCGAGCCGGATGGCGAAGTCCCGGAAGAGATCCTGGAATTCTTTGTGCCGGAGGCGGAAGAGCATCTGCAGATCGTGCAGGATTGTCTGCTGGCACTGGAAGCCAATCCCAACGCGGAAGACATCAACCGTCTCTTCCGCGCTATGCACACGGTGAAGGGAAGCGCAGCGCAAGTTGGATTGCAGCGCATCGCCCGGGTTGCCCATCGCGCCGAAGATCTGGTTGGACGCCTGCGTGACGGTCTGCTCCACCCCAGCGCGGAGATCGTGGACATCTGCCTGGAATCGGTGGATGCGCTGAAGAAGTTCCTGTATCGGCAGTGGCCGGATGAAGCCACGATGCAGGCGTCGGTGAAGTCGCTGCTAACGCGCATTGCGCGGCTGGCGCCGGAAGAGTCGGAAGATGAGGCGCCGGCGGCGACTGCATCCACCGAACCCGTCGCAGAAGCCCAGTTTGACGCCGTTGCCGACGAAGAAGCGGTGGAAGCTGCGGAAGAGGTCAGCGTCCTCGAGATGGCGCGTCCAGCGGCCAAGCCTGATGCCGAAAAAGAAGACGAAGCCCTGCCCGCGGGCAAGCGCGAGATCGCCGCGGTTCCGCAATCGAAGTCGGTGCGCATCGCACTCGAGCGTCTGGACCGCATGATGAATGCGGTAGGCGAGCTGGTCATCAATCGTACCCGCATGCTGGGACGCCTCGCCGAATTGGAACGTCTGGCCGATGTGCTGAATTTTTCCAAGGCGCGTATGGCGGACAAGGTCACGGAGTTCCAGGAGAAATACGAATTCAGCCGTTTGACCAGTAGTCAGCCGGCGGCGCCACAGTATCCGCAGTCGTCCTATGCGCAGACTTCTTATCCGCAATCGTCATTTGGCGGGGGAGAGAATTTCCCGTTCCGCGGCGGTTTTTCCAGCTACTCGCACAGTTACGACGCCTCATTGGCTGAGTTCAGCGAGTTAGAGATGGATCGCTACGACGATTTCAGCATCCTCTCGCGATCGCTGACAGAGATTTCCGCCGACATCACCGAAGTGCTCACACAGCTCGATGGCTTTGTCCGCCGGGTTGATTCTGATATCGACGAGTTCACAAAACTCGCACATCGCCTGCAGGACGAGATCACCCAGGCGCGCATGGTGCCCATCGGCAACTTGTACGCGCGCCTTTCACGCACGGTGCGCGATGCGGCGAAGGCGTCCAATAAGCAAGTGGAACTGACGCTGGCGGGAGCGGAGACGGAACTCGACAACAACATCATTCAGCAGATATCTGACCCGCTCATTCACCTGGTGCGCAACTCCGTGGCCCACGGCTTGGAGAAGCACGACGAGCGCTATGAATCGGGTAAAAGCGATGTGGGCAATGTCGCAGTGCGCGCTTACCATCGCGGTAACCATATCTTTATCGAAGTGGAAGACGATGGCCGCGGCGTGGATTATGACCGCGTACGCAACACCGCTGTTGAAGCCGGCCTGGTGAATGGGGACGACGCAGCCAGCCTGAGCGAGCGCGACTTGCTCGAATTCCTCTTCCATCCGGGCTTCTCCACCGCGCCGCGTAAGACGGAGTTGGCCGGCCGCGGAGTGGGCCTCGACGTAGTGCGCGCAAACCTGGCCGCGCTGAATGGCGAGATCGAGATTGAGACGCAGAAGGGACACGGCACGCGCTTCACGTTGAAAGTGCCGCTGACCCTCATCATCTCGCAGGCGCTCTTTGTCCGCTGTGGTAAACATACTTTCGCTTTCCCGCTGGCGTTCGTGGAAGAGATCCGCCGCTTGAAAGAAGTCGACATCGAAGAAGTCGGCGGCAAGCTGCTGACAAAAGTCCGTGACGTTGTCACCGAAGTGGTGCGCCTCGACCAGCAACTTGGTTTGGAGGCGGTGGAGCCGATCAACGGCTATTACCGCATGGTCATCGTCAATGTCGGCGGACGCCAGGTGGGCATCGTGGTGGAAGAAGTCATCCGTAAAGACGAGATCGTGATCAAGAACCTGGGCGAGTATCTGCGCAACGTAAAACTGTTCCCGGGTTCCACCATTGCGCCGGATGGCAGCCTTATTCTCCTGGTCGACGTAAATCGCCTGGTGATGGGCGAGTCGATGGAGCACCGTCCTCTCATGGCGACGGCCAGCGCCAGTGCGGCGCGCATCTTTGCGCCGGGCGCGGCGGCGGTGGCCCGCGGCGAGATCCCCGCGGCCGCCATCGATGACGTGGCACCGGAAAAAGTGGTGGTCCTGGCCGACGATTCCATCAGTATTCGCAAGTACGTAGGTCGCATGCTGGAGAAAGCCGGCTATCGCGTGAAGCTTGCGTCCGACGGTTTGGAAGCGCTGGAGATCGTCTCCATGGCGAAGTGCGACCTCGTCGTCACTGACTTGGAGATGCCGCGCACCAATGGTTATGAGTTGATGGCGCACCTCCGGCAGAATCCGGAGACGCGCAACGTGCCGGTGATGGTGGTGACGTCACGCGCCGGAGCAAAACATAAAGACCGCGCCATCAAGGAAGGCGCTGTGGCATTTTTGACTAAGCCAGTGCAGGAAGATCAATTTGTGGCGACGGTTGCCAGTTTGATCGGCCCCGCCAGCAGCACCAAGACGAGCGCCGCCGCCGAAGCGACCACGGCAGGGAATTAGATAAGGATGAGCACACCGGGAATGAGCACGCCAGGCAAACGAATCCGGGTACTGATCGCTGACGACTCCGCCTTCATGCGCAAGGTGCTGGTCAGTATCATCTCTGCTCATCCCGAGCTGGAGGTGGCGGGCGAAGCGCGCGATGGCCGCGACGCGGTGGCGCAGAACGAAGCGCTGAATCCCGACGTGATCACGATGGACATCAATATGCCGCAGATGGACGGGTTGCAGGCCACCGAGATCATCATGTCCACCAAGCCCAAACCGATCGTGATCGTCAGTTCAGAATCGCGGGAGGGCGCGGATACCACGTTGAAGGCGCTGGAACTGGGCGCGATCGATTTCGTCCCGAAGCCTTCCAGTGGAGTTGATCTGGACATGAATACAGTGCGCGACGAGATCTGCCGCAAGGTGAAGATGGCCTCCAAAGTTCGTGTGGTGCGCAATGCGGCGAAGACTAAACTGGCGCAGGAGATCGCAAATTCCGCGCCGCGCACGGAGCCGTCGTTGCCTTCGGGATATGCCTACTCCGGCAATCACGCTAACTCTGGCAACCACACCATAGCGGCCCCCGTCCGGGGCGATGCCGCGCGGTCTTCGGCGTTTGCCGGGGGGGCGGGGCCAACTTCTACGAGAAGCGCCGGCAGGTTCCCCATCGTGGTGATCGCAGCCTCCACCGGTGGTCCGGCCACACTGATGAAGCTGGTGCCGGCCTTTCCCAAAGATTTTCCCGGAGCAGTGTTGCTGATACAGCACATGCCCGCGAGTTTCACGTCGCAGTTCGCGCAACAATTGGCGGAGATCGCCGCCATCCGGGTGAAAGAAGCGGAGCCCGGCGAGATCATCACGCCCGGCAATATGTATCTGTGTCCGGGGTCAAGTCACATGAAGGTGTCGCAGACGGGGCGGCTCACGCTGGATGAAGGCGCGCGCATCAACGGTTATCGGCCCTGTGCGGATGTCACGCTGGAGACGGCCGCTGATTTCGCCGGCAACATGGGCATTGGCGTGATCCTTACGGGCATGGGCAACGACGGATGCCGCGGGGTGCAGCAGATCAAGGCGGCGGGCGGGCATGTGATCGCGCAAGATGAAGTCACATCGGTGATCTTCGGCATGAATGCGGAGGCCATCAAGACCGGCGCGGTAGATCAGATCCAACCGATTGAGAACATTTATGCGGCGGTGGAAAAGCGAGTGCTCTATATATTCGGCGCGGCCAGGGTGGGTGCGCTATGAGGCTGACCCGCGCCGCCGACAAGAAGAAGACCGCGCAGACCGAAGACGTGATCCTGTTCGTGGTGGACGGTCATCGCTTTGCCATCGCTGCGAATGCGGTGGATGAGATCCGCAATCTTGATGGAGTTTCTCCGCTGCCGCCTGCTTTGCACCATCCGCGCCTGGCCAAGGTGAAGGCCACGCTGGTTCGCGGCAAAAAAGATCCGGACACGGTCTATTTTGTGGTGGACGCAGCGGCGTACTTTGGACTCAAGCGCAATGAGCCGGAGCGCGTGCTGGTGTTGCGGCACGCCGCGGGCGCGCTGCAGGTGGAGAAGATTGACCGTATGACCCAGATCTCAACCGTGGTGGCGCTGCCCGCGGCATTTCGCGGCCAGGAACGGGTCTGGTATCGCGGGCTGGCCTTGGTGGGCGAGCAGGTGGTGCCGCTGGTGGCGCCGGAAGCGTTCCTCAATAAAGGGGAACAGGCCGTGCTGCAGGCCAGTTGGAAAGGCTTGATCGCCGCCCAGGGGGCCACCGCATGAAACGCGTAGTCGACAATGCAGAGAAGTTCGTCCTCTTCCCGCTGGGCAAACTGCGCTTCGCGCTGCGCGCGGAGGTAGTGACGGAGTTGGCGCAGCCTGACCGTTTGCAGGCATTTCCGCACACCACGCCGCTGTTGGCTGGCGTGCTGGTGCGCCGGGGGCGCATTATCCCTGTGCTGGACGTGGCGCAAGTGCTGATTGGGCCGGACGCCCCGGCCCGCAAATTTTATTTGATCGCCGCTCGCAAGTTTGCCGACACCTCCGAATTGACCGCCGTGCCGGTGTCCGGCGAATGTGAATTGCTGAAAGCGGAAATGAGCGCGCCGACCGGACGCCTGCCGAAATACGTGGCCGGGCTGCTTTCCCTCGAAGGCGAGATCGTGCAAGTGATCGAACTGGAAAAACTCGCCGCCGCCGGGGAGGCCGCATGAGCACGCCTGCCACTGCCCCCGCAAAACTTTTACTCATCGATAGCAACGTGTTTTTTGCCAAGCGCCTGAGTGACGCACTCAAGCTGGAAGGTTTTGACGTGGTGCACAATACGCAATCGGCGTTTGCGTTGACCTCGCTCGAATGGGACCCGCCCGCAGCCATCCTGTGCTCCACCAACCTGCGGGAGATGGGCGCGTACGAGTTGCCGAAGATCCTGGGCAATGACGCGAAGACCGCGCACATTCCCATCATCGCCATGGGCGACGGCGGCGACCAGGCGCTGATGGAAGCTTTTCGCGCGGGCTGCGACGATTACATCGACCGGCGGCTGGGGCCGGAGCACATTGCCAGCCACGTCCGCACATTTTTACGCAGCCATACCGAAGGTTTTCAACCGACGCAGATGCTTACCACGTCTGAGACCGCGCTGAGCGGCAGTCTCTCTCACCTCGACCTGCCCGGCGTGGTGCAGATGCTGTGCCACTCGCGCCAGTCCGGTTCGCTGCATGTGAATACCAATGAAGTGGATGGCATCGTCTTCTTTGATGGGGGCGAGATCGTGCATGCGGAGGCGGGTGAGTTGGTCGGCGACGACGCCGTCGTCATTATCGTCAAGCGTTGCAATGGCGTGGACGTGGGCGTTTACAAGTTTATTCCGGGTGCGAGTGCTTCCACGCGCACCGTCTTGCGGTCCCCGACTGATCTGATGCTGGATGCAATGCGGGAACTGGACGAACATTCGCAAGAAATGGATGAGGGGAGATCTTAGTGGCCGGCACACCGACCGTATTTTTCATTGACGACAGCGCGACCATGCGCGAAGTCATCAAGATCGCGTTCCGCCGTGAGAACATCAACGTGGTGGCGTATAACGATGCGGCATCGGCGCTGGGACAGTTCGAGCTTACGCCGCCGGACGTGGTCATCACCGACGTCATCATGCCGGACAAGGACGGCTACGAGGTTTGCCAGTTCATCAAACAGCATGCCACTTTGGGGAATACGCCCGTCATTTTGATGTCAGGCGTGGTCAATCGCACGGTCGCGGAAAAAGCGTTTTCCGTGAAAGCGGATGAGTTGATCCGTAAACCCTTCCAGCCGCAAGACCTGATCACGCGCGTGCGTCACCTGCTGCATCTGGGCGGAGTTCCGGCACCGGTGCCGAACCAGGCGGCGGCGATGAATGCCGCAGCGGCCTTGAGTTCCATCTTTCAGATGCCGACGCAAATGCCGGCTGCTCAGGCGGCGGCTCCGCGCGCGGCTATGGCGCGGCCGGCAATGCCGGCAGGAGCGCCTCCGTTCGCGTACACGCCACCGGTGCCCGCGGCGCGTGTTGTTGCTCCGCCGCCTATGGCCGCGCCGGCGCCCGTAGCCGCCGCGCCCATACCCGGCCGGTCGGCGATGTCCGGCTCTGGCGATGTAGCGAAATTGCGTTTGGAAGTGATGCGCCTCGAAGGCCTGGTCAAGAAGCTGCAGTCCGAACTGACGGCGGAACGGGAATACGCCCGCGCGCTGGAAGAACACGTGAAGACGCTGCAGGAATCGGAGTAAGCATGTAGAGACGCAGCTTGCTACGTCTCTGGGGCGACTCGACTTCAGAGAGGTAGCAAGCTACGCCTCTACACTTCACGCCAGGAAAAACTCCTTCGTCTTCAGGTCGCGGATCGCATCGCGTAGCTTGGCTGCCTTCTCAAACTCAAATTTCTTGGCGGCCTCGCGCATATCCATCTCCAGTCGCACGATGTAATCGTCCAACTCTTGCTGCGTGCCGAATTCCGGGACACCTTCCGTGAGGTCCGCCAGGTCAACGTAATCCGCCTTCACGATGCCCGCCAGTTCCATGTCCAGCGGGCGCAGGATGGTTGTCGGCGTGATGCCGTGCGCCTCGTTGTAGGCCACCTGGATGGCACGGCGGCGGTCGGTCTCATTGATGGCATTGCGCATCGAGTCCGTCATGCGGTCGGCGTAAAGGATGGCGCGTCCGTACAC
>JBKKBM010000115.1:0-4442 GCA_046714215.1 Terriglobales bacterium
AAGCCGGCGTTGATCGCGGCGCTGGCCGCTTCGGGCGCGGTCACCCGCCGGGCGCCCGCCATGTTCAACGTCGGCGATGAAGTGAACGGGGTCTTCGGCGGGATTGGGGCAGCCGCCGCAGCCGCGGTCTTGTTGCTGTGGGGACTCTTGTCCACCACCTTCTTGAATTTCGAGATCTTGTGAAAGTGTTCTTGCGCCTTACCGTATTCCTGCGTCTTGATGCTGTTTTCTTCAATGTCCGCCAGGTGCTTCACCGTGACGTCGCCCTCCAGCTTGCTCATGATGCTGGCGCCCTGGCCCTGCACCTTTTCGGCAAAAGTCTTGAGCTGTTCGGTAGTGGTGTGCAGCAACTCATCAAAGCGTTGTCCGAAAATAGCGTTGTAGACCGCCACGTGGGAGATGACCTTGGGGTGATAGAAAGATTCGGCAAAAGTCTGTTTCAGGTCGCGCACCCGCTGTACGATGCCGGAGTCCATGAGCTGGTCGAAGGTGCGGAAGTCGTCCACCTCCTGATGCAGGAACTCGAACTCCCGGGCCAGTTGCGCATGTTCTTCGCGCAGGGGGGGCAGCACGGCGTCACCCAGGATGCGGAACAGCTCCTGTTCGAAGCGCGTCGCCATCTGGCTGATGAAGTGAAAGCGGTCTTCGCTCTCCGGCGGCTTGGTCTTGCCGTCCGGAGAATTGCGGTAGAGATACGTGGCCATGAAGTCGGTCTTGTCGCGGTCGGTCTCGCGGTGGCTGACTTTTTCGAGGAAGTACCGCATCAGCGCTTCGGCCGTCTCTGCCGGCAGGTTACCCTTGAGCGCGTCGCGGATGTTGATGGGCGCAATGGCCAGATCGAGCACAGCCAGCCATTGCCGCAGCACGGCGATAGACGTTGCCAGTTGCGAGCCCGTTTGTTGCGTGCTCTCCGTCTCCTTCGGCAACGGGACCGCGTGCCCTAAAAGGCTCTCCAGCGTCGCGATGTAGAACTTGTGGACGGCAACCAGGTCCAACAGTTCACGAACGGGGTCTTGGGCCGGCATAGATATCTTGACTCGTTAGCTCATGGACTCGTAATTCAATTCGATAGACGCAAGCTTCTACTCAATGCAAACCTGGGGGAGGGAAGTCGGGACAAGTGTATTGCACAATCGAGGCAGGCACAACAAAACTTCACAGGAGAAGCGGTGGAAGCACAGGTCTACTTCTCCGCGCCCACAAATTCCAATCCCACTTTGGGCCCGTCCTTGTAGCGGACGATCACATCCAGCACGTTCGACGTCTGGGTATGAGGCTCCATGATGGTCACGGTGAAGCGGGTGCCGACGGCCGGAGCTTCCGTTTCCGCGGTGTAGCCGGCGGCGTCGCGCGCCAGGATCAGCATGCCGCCACCGCTGGCTTGGCTTACCTTGCCCAACTGGCGGCCGGATTCATCCACTGCGTAGGCGGCTTCGGAAACTTGCAAACGATCGTATTGGCGGCGGTTGATCGACATAAATGCTCTTGGCTGTTAGCTCTTGGCGCTTAGCTTGAAGCTGTTGGCTCCTGCTTTAGCTGGCAGTTACCTTTTCGGCTCCGGCCTTTGTGTTTTTCAATTACCCAATTACCCGATTACTCACTTACCGATGCAATCATTTCCCGCCCAGCACGATCTTCGCAATCGTATTGAGTTGCATGTTGCTCGTACCTTCGTAGATCTTACCGATCTTGGCGTCGCGGTAATACTTCTCCACCGGATAGTCCTTCACAAAGCCGTAACCGCCGTAGAGGTCGACTGCCAGCGAGCACACCCGCTCCGCCACCTGCGAGGCGAACAGCTTGGTCATGGCCGCTTCTTTCACAAAGTTCATGCCGCAGTCTTTCATGCGGGCGGCGTTATAGACCATCATGCGTGCGGCCTCAAGGTCGGTGGCAGCCTGCGCCAATTGGAACTGCACGCCCTGGAAGTCCGCGATGGCCTTGCCAAACTGCTTGCGCTCCTGGGTATAGCGGGCGGCGTGTTCCCACGCGCCCCGGGCCATGCCCAGCATCTGCGCGCCAATTCCTATGCGTCCTTCATTCAGCGTCTCGATGGCGATCTTGTAGCCCTTGCCGGGCTCGCCCAGCACGTTCTCTTTTGGCACCTGGCATTCGTCGAGGATCAATTCGCAGGTGCTCGAGGCGCGGATGCCCAGCTTGTCTTCCTTCTTACCCACCTTGAATCCGGGAAAGTCCTTCTCCACCAGGAACGCGGTGATGCCTTTGTATCCGGCAGCAGGGTCGAGGGTGGCGAACAGGATGAACAGGCCCGCTTCCATGGCGTTGGTGATCCAGAGCTTTTGTCCGTTGAGGACGTAGTGGTCGCCCTTAAGCTCCGCCTTGGTCTGCAAAGCAAAGGCGTCTGAGCCGGAGGCCGCCTCGCTGAGCGCGTAGGCACCGACGGTGTCAGCGGTGAGCTTGGTCAGGTACTTCTTCTTCTGGGCGTCGGTGGCCCAGCGCAGCAGGGCATTGATGCAGAGGGTGTTCTGGACGTCGACCAGCACGCCGCAGGAAGCGTCCACGCGGGAGATCTCTTCGACGGCCAGAATGGCCTCAAAGAAGGTGCCGCCGCCGCCGCCGTATTGCTCCGGGATCTCGATGCCCATCAGTCCGAGGGCGAAGAACTGCTGGATGAGGTCAGGCTCGAAGTGCTGCTTCTCGTCCATCTCGCGGACCAGCGGACGGATCTTCTCATCGGCAAATTGCCGGATGTTGTCGCGGAAGAGTTGCTCGTCGTCGGTGAGGGCGACCAGCGGCGCCGGGCCGGGGACCTTCTGCAAAGTGGCTTCAGCCATGGAGTACAAATCCTTCAGAAAGAGTGCGGAACGGATGATTTTATCATTTACAGCTGTCAGCTACCGGCGGCCAGCCGCCAGTACCAATCGCACCGACTTCACGGCGGGAGGGCGTTAGAGCGGGAGATGCTAGTTGACGTTTTTACCCGTAAGTCCCAGTGCTTCGTCCAGTACATCCATCAACTCATTGACCTTGACCGGCTTGGTTAGATAGCGGAAGAATCCGGCGTCCAATCCATTCTTGATGTCGCGGGGAATGGCGTTGGCGCTGAGCGCGACCACGGGAATATGTGCGGTCACGCGGTCTGCGCGCAAGAGCTGGAGAGCTTCAATGCCGCTGATGCCCGGCAGATTGATATCCATCAGGATCAAGTCGGGCTGTGCCACTCGTGCCAGTCCGATGCCCAGAGTCGCGTTCACGGCGGTCAGCAGCCGGATGTCCGGACGGCGTGCGATCAGCCTTTTTACCAACTCCAGATTCGCGGGATTATCCTCCACATAGAGCAGCAAGTGCAGCTGGGCGCCGACCGGTACCGTGGCCGGAGCCGGAGCCGGCACAATCGATTCGGGTCCGGCCACCATCGCGGGAGCCGTCGTGGAATCGAGTTCGACCCAGAAGACGCTGCCCTGGCCGACGACGCTCTCCACCCCTATCACTCCGCCCATCAGTTCTACTAACCGCTTGCTCACCACCAGGCCGATGCCGGTGCCTTCTTCGGTGGTCGCTTCCTGGCCCAGACGATTGAATGACTGGAAGAGCTGCGCGAGTTTTTCCGGAGGCAGTCCGGCGCCGGTGTCGCGCACGCTGATGCGGATGCGCTCCGGGCTGGTGGCCACGCACTGCACCTCCACGGTGCCGTGCTCGCGGTTGTATTTGATGGCATTGGACAAGAGATTGATAAAGACCTGCTTGACCCGGGTGCGATCGGCGATCACGGTGAAGGGAGTGTCGAAGCGGGGAAAGAACATCTTGATGCCGCGCTTTTGGCCCTGGGGTTCGATCATGGCCTGACATTCGAGCATCACTTCCGCCAGCAAGACCGGTTCCAGCGACAGGGGCAGCTTTCCCGATTCGATCATGGCCAAGTCAAGGATCTCGTTGATCAACTCCAGCAGGTACCAGCCGGCATGCAGGATCTGATCGATGCTGGCCTTTTGGGTCTCGCTGGGCGGCGGGGAATCGGATTCCATGTACTGGGCAAAGCCCAAGATCGCATTGAGCGGGCTGCGCAGCTCATGGCTCATGCTGGAAAGGAAATCTGATTTGGCCAGGTTGGCTTTTTCCGCCGCGGACTTGGCGCTCTCCAGCTCGACGTTTGTTTCCTGGAGCGCCTGCTCGTTGTATTTGCGCTCGGTGACGTCCCGCGCCGCGGCGAACACGCCCTGCAGCGTCCTATTTCGGTCATAGAAGGTGGTGGCGTTGTAGGACACCACTGTTTTTTTGCCGTCCCGGGCACGCGCGGTGAGTTCGTAGTCGGTGACTTTCTTTTCGCTCAGCACCAGCTTGATGGCCGTCTCGGCCCGCTCAGGATCGGTGAAGTAGCTCTTGAACGGGGCGCCGATCAGTTCGTCACGGGTGCAGCCGGTGAGCGCCTCCATCTGCTTGTTGACGTCTGTGATGATGCCCGCGGGATCGGTGGTCATAAT
>JBKKBM010000116.1:0-3453 GCA_046714215.1 Terriglobales bacterium
GTTGCAGGCCGCCCGCAGGAGTGGCCGCGCCGGCGGCAGGCGGCGCGACGGCAGGGGTCTTCTTGGCCGACTTCGTCACCGGTTTTTGGGGCTTCGCCTGGGCGCCGGCCGGGGCGATGAGTGCGAAAGAAACCGCCATTGCAAGGATGGTGAGCGCACGGGTCATCTGCGTCATGTTATTTGCCTGCCTCCTGCTTCTCGGGGATGAGGGTCGCGACCGTGCGATTCTTCTCACTAAAATGCTGCTTGGCCACGCGTTGCACGTCGGCGGCAGTGACTTTGGCGTATTCATCTGCGGCACTGAAGAGCTTGCGATAGTCGCCAAAGAAGACCTCGTAAGTCCCTATCGCATTGGCGCGGCCGTTGATGGTCTTCATCTGCCGATAGAAATCCGCGAGCAGCATGTTCTTGGCTTTTTGCAGTTCGAGTTCCGTGGGCGGGGTCGACTTTATCTTTTCCAACTCTTCATAGACGGCCTTCTCCACCCGCTCCGGCGCAATACCAGCCTTGGGCTGGGCGGAGATGGTGAAGAGGGTGGGATCAAAGCTGGCGCCGCTGCCACCGTTGATGGCGATAGCTAGCTGGTCTTTGTCCACCACGCGCTGATACATGCGGGAACTTTGCCCGTCGAACAGCACGGCCTCCAGTACCTGCAGGGCGTAATAGTCAGGACTCTTTGCATTAACCGCGTGATAGGCCATCATCACGATGGGTAGCTGGGCGAATTTCTTCACCGTCAGCCGCTTTTCGCCGAGTTGCTCAGGCTCCGCCGTAACGACAGGTGGCGGCGGATCATGCGAGGGAATGGGCTCAATATATTTTTGCGCCAGGCGATACACTTCCTCGGCCTTCACCGACCCCACCACCACCATGGTGGCGTTGCTGGGCGAATATCCCTTGCGAAAATGCTCTTCCAGGTCGTCCATCTTCCAGCTCTCGATGTCCTTCGCCCATCCGACCACGGGCCACTGATAAGGATGGGCGCTATACGCCGCAGCGTTCAACTGTTCGCGCAGAATGCCGGCATTATTGGCGTCGACCGAGCTGCGACGCTCGGAATAGACGACTCCGCGCTCGGATTCGACCACCTTGGGATCGAAGGCGAGATGCTCGATGCGGTCAGCTTCCATGTCAAAGATCAATTCCAGTTGGGTGTTGGGGAACCAATCCTGGTAGACGGTCACGTCGCGGCTGGTATATGCGTTGTTGGCGCCGCCGGCCGCCTCCATGGTGTTGTCGAACATCTTGGGCCCATACTTTTTTGCCCCGTTGAACATCATGTGTTCGAAAAAGTGCGAGAGTCCGGTGGTTCCGGGGCGTTCATTGCGCGAGCCGATGCGGTAAAAAATGTAGAAGGCCACGTTGGGAATTGTGGCATCTTCCTGCACCAGGACCTTCATGCCGTTCTTGAGCTCGTAGGTCTTGACGGCAAAACCCTGAGCGTCGGCGGGCAGCGCGCCCGCGAGCAGGGCAGTGATCAGCACCAGGGCAAACCGACTACGCGATAGCGCAATTCTCATGGAATGAAATCTCCTCATGCGACCGTGGGAAAATCAAGGAAATGATGGTACTACAGCGAGCGCGGGTGGCAGGCCGGTGCGCGAAGAGGCTGGGACGAATGGTTAGCGCACCGCCTTCGATTCAGGCGCTTTTCGCCTCCTCGTACCAGCCAATGCAGTAACTTCCCTCGCTATGAAGCTCAGGCTTTCCATCCGTGTAGTCGCTCGGAAGTACAGTTAGTGCTAGAATCTCGCCGGCTGCGGCTGAATCCGAAGAGGCAAAGCATCCGCCAAGAGACCAGAGTCCCGGTCGTCGCTAGCCCAGCCCAGGGGTACGCATGCGGAGAACTCTTGCGCCGTTGATGAGTGGATGGGGCATGGTGCTCGAGTCGCTCAACCGACCTTACCGGGTGACGATCTCGATGGTAATTTTCTTCTCCCTGGTGCCCTTTTACATCTTCATTAGCGCCTGGATCCGGGGACGCACGACCTATTCCCCCTCCTTGGCCTGGGACCAGTTGATCCCTCTGCAGCCTGTCTGGGCTTTGGTGTATGGCGCGCTCTATGCATTCCTGATCTTGCTGCCGATTCTGGTCGTCCGGCAACCGGACCACATTCGCCGCACCGTCAACGCCTATCTGCTGGTGTGGCTGACGGCGTATGTCTTTTTCGTGATCTACCCGACCTCAGCGCCACGCCCCGAGCGCCTGACAGGCGAGGGATTTGCCGTCTGGGGATTAGCTAACCTTTATTCGTCGGACCCGCCCCGCAACTGTTTTCCATCGCTTCACGTAGCGCACTCGTTCGTCTCGGCACTCACCTGCTTTCGCGTTCACTCCGGCCTGGGTATTGTGGCGATGCTCTGTGCTGCTTTCGTCGGACTCTCCACGCTGTTTACCAAGCAACACTACATTCTGGACGTGGTCGCAGGAATGTTGCTGGCGTTGATCGCTTATCGTTTGTTCTTGCGGCAGGTCCCGCGCGAGCAGATCCCAGAGTCAGACCGTCGGGTGGCGCCCGTTATGGCAGGGGCAACGATGGCATTGGCCGTTCTCGGGGTGGTCGGCTCCTGGATCGTGTACCGGAGCGGGCTGGTCGGGTACTGACCCGCAGCATAGGGTCGGTGAGTGGATGGCGGGAGGGGGAATCGAAGTTTCTCTTTCACGGTAAATCAATGACTTAGACGGACAGGAGAGTCGCTTAGAGACGCTCAGGTGCTGTTGCGGACACAAGTTGCACCGTAGCTGCACCGTAGAAATCTGACTATGGAATGGTTCAGCATGGCGGCAAATCCGGACGCTTTGCAACAAGATTGCACAACCGTTCACCGGGTGTCCCCCCTACCGCTTAGAGCGGTCGAAGCGACGATTGGAGTGACATGAGCGACGTCTGCAAGGCCAGAACGAAGCTGGGAAAGCAGTGCAAAGCGAGAGCACTAGCGAAGAATCTTTGCGCCTTCCATGCCAATCCTGGACGAGCCGCGGAGTTGGGTAGAAAGGGCGGTCTCAAGCGCCGGCGAAACTCCGCGAATGACTTGCTAGATCAAGGGTTCGTTGTCCCGAAGACTTCGGGCGACGTCCGGGACATTCTCGCTGATGTAATGGCGCGCGTTAGGTTTGGGAAGATGGACCCGAAGATCGGCAGTACGCTCGGCTACATCGAACGGCTCTTTTGAAGTCAATCGAGGTGGCTGATCTAGAAACACGGGTCAGAGAATTGGAGGGAATCCATGCAGATACAGAGTCGCGTGGCACGTCTCGAACGAGCTTCGGCAGCGAGGATTGAGTCCGAGAAGCTCGGCGCCTGCATTTGTCAAAAGGCGATCTTGTGTCATTCGTGTAATGCACCCCTCTAGAACTGGACAGTAGCATAAGTTAGGATTCAGGGCCTCCGCCAGGAGGCGAGATGCCAAGGAAACCGAAGGTCCAGAGAACACCGCAAGAGAAGTTACAGA
>JBKKBM010000117.1:0-4538 GCA_046714215.1 Terriglobales bacterium
GCTGGTCCGGGACAAGAAGATCGCGCTCCAGGCCGGAGGGCAGAGCGGATTCCCGGGAAACAAGTATCCCAACCTGTTCCTCTTCTAAGCCATCCCCAGCCAAGGCAAGACGCCCACCGACATGCAAGGGGCCATCCGCGAGGAGATCGAGAAATTGAAGAACGAAGACGTCTCCGACGCGGAATTGAATCGAGTAAAAACGAATGCCAAGGCGGACTTGCTGCGCGGCCTGGCCGACAATCAGGGTCTGGCCATCCAGCTAGCGACCGCCCAAGTCCGCTACGGCGACTGGCGGGAGATCTTCCGCGAGGTGGACCGGATCGACAAGGTCACGAAGGCAGACATCCGCCGCGTGGCCAACAAGACGTTCCTGGCCAATAAACGAACCATCGGAACCATTGAGAACGTAGCGCCCGCAGCCAAGGGAGGCAAGTAATGCAGACCCGGATAATCGCTGTCCTCACCTCCGTGCTTTTGCTGAGCGCCAGTCTCTTCGGCCAAGCCACCGCTTCGCCGTCATCCAAGCCGCAAACGGGAAAAAGCGCTGGCGTGACTAGGGGCGTAGCCAAGACTTACAAGCAAATCCCGAAGCGTCCGCTGCCGCCATTTAAACCGCAGCAGCCGGTGCGCATCCAGTTGAGCAATGGCATGGTGATCTTCCTCCAGGAAGACCACGAGCTGCCGTTCATCGATGGCACCATGCGCATCCGCGGCGGCAGCCGCGAGGCTCCCGCGGAAAAAGCGGGCATGATGGGTATCTACTCCCAGACCTGGCGCACGGGCGGCACCAAAGCCAAGACCGGCGACGAACTCGACGAGTATCTCGAGGGACGCGCGGCCGGAGTTGAAGCGGGTGCGGGCATTGATTCCACGTCGCTATCGTTCAGCTTGCTAAAGAAAGATTTTGACGATGTCTTCGCGGTGTATTTGTCCGTTCTGCGCGAACCGGAATTCCGTCAGGAAAAGATCGATCTGGCCAAGCGCAATGCCAAGACGCTCATCTCCCGCCGCAATGACGATATCGGCGGCATAGCGGGCCGGGAGGCGGGCAAGCTGGCCTACGGTTCCGATAGTCCATATGCGCGCCAGACAGAATACTGGACACTCGACGCCATCACCCGCGACGACCTGTTGGCGTGGCACAAGCGCCATGTTCATCCCAACAACATCATCGTGGGCATCACTGGCGACTTCGACCCTAAGCAGATGGAGGCGCGGCTGCGGAAGGAATTCGAATCGTGGCCAAAGGGACCGGCGGCGGAGAAACTCAATGTCACCTTCCGCGATCCCAAACCTGGCATTTCTTTCATCGAGAAGGAAGATGTGAACCAGTCGAGCATCCAGTTGGTCACGCTGGGGCTGAAGCGGGACAATCCGGACTACTACGCCGTGCAGGTGATGAATGAGTTGTTCGGACAGTCTTCCGCATCACGGCTGTTCGTGAACATCCGCACACGTAAGGGACTGGCCTACTCGGTGGGTGGGGGCATCGGGGCGAATTACGATTACCCCGGCGTCTTCCGCTTGGCCATGGGCACCAAGAGCGAGCAGACCGTGGACGCGATTAACGCCCTGTATGCAGAGATCGACAACCTGAGCAAGAACCCAGGCACGGCGACTGAGGTGCAGAAGGCCAAGGACAACATCCTGAATTCGTTCATCTTCAACTTCGATTCCAAAGACAAAGTGCTGCGCGAGAAGATGGGCTACGAGTTCTATGGATATCCGCAGGACTTTCTCGACCGCTTCCGCACGGAGATCGAGAAGGTCATGCCTGCGGATGTAGCCCGCGTAGTGAAGAAGTATGTGGACCGTAACAAGTTCGCGGTGCTGGTGGTGGGTAAATCGGCCGACTTCGGCAAGCCGCTGTCGGGGCTGGGGTTGGGGTTGGGGCAGGTGCAACCGATCGACATCACCATCCGTACCGGGCCGGGAACAATGGTACCGGTAAGGCGACCGTAGCGGGTGGGGTCAAGTCCAGTGCCGCAGGAAAAGCGCTGATCGCGAAGGTATTGCGAACCACGAATCGAATCGCGTGAATACGAATGCTAAGGCCAACCTGCTGCGCGGCCTTGCCAACAATCAGGCCGGCGATTTCCGCTCGTGACCGTGCAGGCGTGTATGGTGACTGGCACGAGATACTCAGGGAGGTCGACCGGATCGACAAGGTCACCAAGGCGGACGTCCGGCATGTGGCCAATAAGACGTTCGTGCCCAACAAACGGACGAATCGGCATGATCGAAAACGTGACGCCAGCGAAGGAGGACAAGTAGATGAGAAACCAACTTCTGGCAGGCATCACCTCAGTGCTTCTCTTCTGTGCCAGCCTGTCTGGGCAGACTCCCTCAATGCCCGCGTCCAAACCGCAAGCCGGTAAGAGCGCGGGCGTATTCCCGAGGCATAAGCAGTTCCTTAAGCGTCCCTTGCCACCCTCCCAGTCCAATGCCACCGGAATGGCACTGATTGCGAAGGTGGTACAGGCCGCGGGCGGGAAGAAGCGGCTGGGCGCGATCAAAGCGATTAGTCAGACGCAATCCCAGGTGCTCAAGGGGCCACAGGGTGACGTTACGATGGAGTCATCGATGACTGTAGCCTATCCCGACCGCTTGCATTTGACCATGCACACACGGATGGGTGACCGGGGTCATGGTGCTCACCCCGGCGGCGGCATTCGTCAGCATGGGCGGCCAGGTACAGGTCATGCCCGAACGGGTCAAGGAATTAGAACTGCGGCACCTAAAACTCCGCCGAATCTCGGTCCTTCAGCATGCGGAAGATCCCAGCTACAAATTCGCTGCTGCGGCGAAGGTGGGCGACGGTACCATTCTGGAGGTGGATACCGGCGTCATCGTAGCCCTCTGGTTGGTTGATGGTACCGGGAATATTTTAAGGTCCAGCTTTAAGGACACGAGTCAGGCACGCCTCAGCCAGCTCGAGCGGGAGTACTCCGACTATCGCAGCGTTGACGGGGTGTTGCTGCCCTTCAAGATCGTGACTAAGGACAACGGCGAGGTCGCCGCCGAGACCACGGTGAAGGAGATCAAGCTGAATCCAGCGGTGGATCCGAAGCTGTTCGACAAGCCGTAAGGCGCCGGCAACAACAAAACAAAAAGCGTCCCCATGATGGGGACGCTTTTTTTCATGCTTGGCAGCGCTAGCTCTTGATCTCCACCTGCAGCGGTTGCGACAGTTTGAAGGTCAAGCGGCGCTCCGCCGAGAATCCAACTTCCTTCTTGCCGGTGGCATACGCGGCCGTGGTCCCGGAGCCCGCGCCAATGGCGCTTCCGATGAGCATCCCCTTGGGACCGCCCGCCAATCCGCCGATCAACGCGCCCGCGCCCGCGCCGCCGCCGATCCAGGCCCAGTTGCGCTTCTTATAGCTGCCGCCGGAGACGAAGACGCTGGAACTCTGGATGGGGACTTGCTTCCCACCCACTTCGATCGACGCCAGTGCGAGGCGCAGATAGCCCGCGTTGTGCAGACGTCCCGACTTGCGCGCGGCTACTACGCGACCCTCGCCGGAAGCGCCCGCCGGCGCAACCGTCTTGCCGTTGACGACGAGTGGCTCCACCAGTACAAAGTCGAAGCTATCGCCCGAGGTCGCCGAAGCGCTGGAGATGGAATGCTGCAGACGGATGGCGACGGGTGTCCCCTGCGGGATGGTGACGGTCTCGGTGCTGCGCAGCAGCTTGCCGAAGATCCCCGTCGATTCTTTCTCAGTCTTGTTGGCCGCTTCCACGTTGTCTAAGCCGGAGCTGCCGCAACCGTTGAGCAAGATGCCCAGCGCCAGTACTAATAACAGATTGAAAGTTCGCAGTTTCATGTGATGGTCCCCCTTTTGACGAAAGGAACATCTTGATAGGTGCATCTGCGATACCAAACCATGTTATTGATATATAAGGACTTATAAAAGGAAAACCGGGCAGAATCGTGTAAATTCTGCCCGGTCAGTCGAGGGAGGGCTAATTCAGTCGTTATTGCCGCCCGGGCTGGAAACAGCCGTGGTCGTGGAAGTCGATGCCGGCGTAACGGCGTCCGGCGGGGTCACGATGCCGTCGAAGGTAGTGGTGGCCAGGACTCGTCCGCGGGCGGCGCGGATCCGCCGCAGGATCCATCCCGTATCCGCTTTTTTCCAAGTCTTGCCAAAATCAGTGCTCTGGAAAATCTGCGTGGAGGTGTACGACGTAGTGAGTAGACGCTGCGCGTCTTCGTCGTAATAGATGGATGTAAGCTGGTTCACGGGCAGCCGCTTGAGCCGCTCCCAGGAGAGGCCACCGTCCTCAGAGCGATAAGCGCCTTCACGCGCGGCGAGGTAAAGGCGGTTGCCCGGGGCGACGGCGACATTGGAGATCAAGGAGACTTCTTCCGGCAGCGCGACGGCTTGCCAGGTGAGGCCGCGATCGTTGGAGACGGCTACGGTCTTGCGCGTTGCGGCTACAGCGATCTCCGGCGAAGCGGCGACGGAGATAAAGTCATTGTGGGCTGGCACGGCGCCGCCATGCCAGGTGCGGCCTTCGTCGTTGGTGGTGAACACGCC
>JBKKBM010000118.1:0-12673 GCA_046714215.1 Terriglobales bacterium
CGGCATCGCTGAGGCCAACGCCAAAGCCGAGCGTTATCGCTTCCTCAATCAGCCGCAAGAAGCCGAATCCATCTGCCTGGATATTCTCGCCATCGAGCCCGAAGACCAGATGGCGCTGCGCAATCTCGGTCTCGCCATCACGGACCAGTTCGTGGGCAAGCCCAGCGACCGCTACGCTGACGCGGAGGCCGCTTTCGGCAAACTCAAGAATCCCTACGAGAAGCTCTATTACACCGGCATCATGCTGGAGCGCCAGGCCAAGTGCCAATTGCGCACCGGGCAACTACCGCACACGCTGTTGGTGATATTTGAAGATGCCATGCGGGCCTTTGAACAGGCCGCCGCGCAACGTCCTCCGGCTAACGACGATGCCATCCTTCACTGGAATAGCTGCGCGCGGGTGCTGCAAAGCCGAGGCGATTGGCGCCGCGAACATCAGGACCTCGAAGGGATCGACGCCGGCGACAGCACGCCAATGTAGCTCACTATTCTTTGTCGTCCTTCAGTAGCGCGCGGATGAGCATGTTCAATAAGCTGAGTACCAGCGCGCCCCAGAAGGCAGGCCAGAATCCGACCACCCGGAATCCCGGCAACAGCGCCGCGGCCAATAGCAGCATGAGCGCATTGATCACCAGCAGGAAGATCCCGAACGTGATGATGGTGAAGGGAAAGGTCACGATCTTGATCAGCCAGCCCAGCGTCCCATTGATGAAGCCGATGACCACCGACGCGATCAGCGCAACGATCAGTCCGTCTACGAAGAAGCCGGGGACCAGGTGCGCCACCCCCAGCAATGCGATCGCGCTCAACAGCCAATGCAATAGCAGTCTCATGGCTTCGCCTCCCTGCCTATCATACGGGCTGCGGACGGGGAAAAAACAGCCCCTCCACAGAGGGGCTGATACTTGAAGACGGGCTGGATATTCGCGATTCTTAGCCTAAAAGCTGAAGCGCACGGCGAACTGCAATTGCCGGGGTTCGTGAGCAGACTTCACTTGGCCGAAGTCCGGGTTGCGGGTGATGCCATTCTGGCTGACCGCGCTGATCGGATTGTAATAATTAGCGCGGTTGAAGATGTTGAAGGCCTCCGTGCGGAAGGTCAGTTCCCGGCCTTCGCCGAAGACCTTGAACGATTTCTGTATGGCCATATCGAGACTTGCATACATCGGACCGGTGAAAGCATTCCGGCCCGAAGATCCGATGCAGGGGAATCCGACCGTGCCTTCATACAGATTGGCGCCTTGGGCGTAGAAGCACGGTTGGTTCACAGGTAAGAGGGCCGGCAGCGAGATCGTTCCCGCGATGTACTGGTTCGGATCTCCCGTCAGGGTAACGCCGCTCACATTGGCGCGCTGCGTCAACTCACCGAAGATGGGCCCCGAATAGATAGAGAAGGGTTGACCGCTCTGCACCGCCAGGATGCCTGCCAATACCCACCCGCCCATCCACTTGTTGTCCTTAGCCAGCGGGATGTCGTAGTTGAAGTCCGCCACCACCCGATGGGTGCTGTTGAAGTCAGAAGGACCCCGGTCATCGTCTAGAAAATTAGTGGAATCCTGGGGCAGGCTGTAACGGCTGATGTAGATGTTGCCCGCACCGGTCGTGGTCACGCTGCTTTCGGTGAAGGTATCGCCGGTGGAGATGGAGATACCGCGCAGATCGATCAAAGCCGCCTGCTTGCCGAGGACCGTTCCGCCCTTGCCCAAGCCGAAGCCGAACGGATTACCCAATCCGTAGAACTGCAAGCCGAAGGCCTGCGTGAAGAGTGGCGTGGGCACCAGGGGCAAGGAAATGCTGGGTGCGTTGTCCAGGGCCTTCGACCAGGTATAGGTCGCATTCAGGCGCAGCCCGTGGAATTGCGCGATGCGGGTACGGGCCATGAGCGAGTGGTAGCTGGATTCCGCTATGTTCGCCATGGTGAAGATCGGGAAGTAGCTAAAGTTGTCGCAAGTGGGCTGCGTAGCTCCGGGGATCCCGCCCACCGGCAATTTAGACACGTTGCAGAACCATTCGTTGTTGTAGCCGCGGTTGTTGATGACCGGCAGGCGCCGTGAGGCGCTGCCCACATACCCGACCTCGGCCACGATGTTGGGTGTGACCTGCTGTTGCAGAGTCACGTTGTTCTGCCGGGTGTAGGGCGTGCTACTGCTGCGATAGTCGCGCGCGTACAGGCCGAACGGGCTGGAGGCCGATTGGAAAATGGGCTGCAGGTTCGCCGGGTTCACGCTGGCGTTGCCCAGGCCGCACTGCTGGCAACTCATCGCTGATCCCGTCGGCACGAAGCTGGTCACAAAGTTCTGGCCATAGATGTACCGCGGGTTGGAGGAATTCAACGTCGTTGGCCGGCTGAAGAGCATTTGCGAGGTGTAATTGATCGGGAGCTGGTCGTAGAAGATGCCTACGCCGCCGCGGAGTACGGTCTTGCCGTCACCCCGCACATCCCACGCCACACCGAAGCGACCGCCGAAGTCGCTCATGTCCGGTTTCACGATGGCCCCATTCGAACTCGTCCGGCAGGTCCATCCCACCACCTGTCCCGTGCTCTTGTCGCGGATCACGGAGTCGTTGATGGGATTGGTGCCACACTGATATCCGAACGGATCGAACACCTTCGACCCACCCTGCTGCACCAGACCATTGGCCACCGGGTCGTAGTTCCAGATCTGGTTGTTGTCTTCAGCGGGCACGCCGAAATATTCGTAGCGCACGCCCATGTTGACGGTGAGGCCGGGGCGCGGACGCCAGGAATCCTGAATGTAGCCTGAGTAGTTCTGCGAGTTGAACAGCCCCGCGAACGAAGGCTGCTGGTTCAGCGAGTAATCGAAGGACGGGGCGCGGAACGCCTGGTTACAAGTCACGCCGGCCACGAGCGCGGAGTTGCAGGTCTCACTGTCACTGGTGAACTCGCCGATGTTCCCGGAAACGATCAAGCCCCGGCTGAAGCCGCCATTGTCGAGACGGTTCTGCAGGTAGCGGAAATCAGAGCCGAATTTGAAGGCGTGTTTGCCCCGCGACCAGGTGAGGTTGTCCGCCACCTGCCAGTTCGTGTCCCGGCGGAAGCCCGGCGCGTTCAAGGGCGCGCCCAGGCGCGCAAACGGGAAGAATCCATCCAAGCTGGGTTGCATCGTGACGGAAGCCGTCGTCGCCCAGAATGCGTCATACCATCCGCCGAAGGCGCCGGCTACGCCCGGACGCGCACCGCTGGATTGGGTATCCAGCCCGCTCAGCGAGATGGTCGGCAGCTGTTTACCGGCCAGTCCCAGCGTGGTCGCGTCGAAGCCGGAGTCTTGCGCCCGCTCCCCCACCCGGAACTGCGTGACCGTGGCGCGCACTTCGTTGATCATCTTGGGTGAGAACGAGTGGGAATAAGTGAACGTGGCGTTCTGGTTCTGCGCGTTGCGGAACGCGCCGTTACCCGCATAGGCGGAAGTTCCCGGCAAAGTGGCGTCGTGCAGTTGCCGCAAAAGTTGACCCGCGTAACGCAGGTTGAAGCTGTTGCGGTCAGAGAGGGCGTAGTCCATGCGCAGCAGGGCGTTGTGCACATTGGTGTAGTTTTCCGCTTCGCCGCGGAAGAACTCCAGCACTCCCGGCACCGCCACCACGTTGCTGGTGGGATAGAGCGCCAGGATCTTTTGCGCGAAAATGTAATTCGGGTTCGCCGCATTCTGCGCCGCCGTCCCCAGCGCTCCCGCCTTTACCGTCTTATCAAAAGCGGTAGGTACGCGCTCGAAGACCAGGTTCGGGTTCTCGATCATGGTCGCTTCGTAGCTGCCGAAGGCGAAGAGTTTGTCTTTGATCAGGGCCCCGCCCACATTGGCGCCGAACTGTTTGGAGAAGAATGGCTGCTTCTTTACGTTATTCGTCGCCAGGATGGTGTTGGGGTTGAAGACGTCATTGCGCCCCGCACCTGAAGCCACGCAGGTGTTGGGCGCGCCCGCAAATGTGGCCGCGATGGAGTTCGTGCAATACCCCGCCTGTCTGGCCGTGCTTACGTATTGATTGTAAGAGTTCACGAAGGCTGAGCTCGCGCCGAAGACCGGCACCGCCCGCGCCGCCGTAGGCGACCCCGCATAGGCGGCCGCGCGATCGAATCCGCTGCCGTTGTAGAGCGAGAGTGGGCTATCAGAATTGAAGCGGTCATTCGCGAAGTACCCGAACAGGGCGCCATGCATCTGGTTGGTGCCGCGCCGCGTCACGACGCTGACCACGCCGCCCGAGGCACGTCCATATTCGGCGTTCGCCGTCGAAGAGGTCACGCGGAATTCCTGAATCGCGTCGTTCACCTGAAAGGGGATGGCCTGGTTCGAGCTGGAGGCCACGTTGTCCGCACCATCCAGCAGGAAGTTGTTCGAAGCTGCCCGTTGGCCGGAGATGCTGAAGCTGGCCCCCGTCAGCGCCGATCCCGCTTCTACATCGTGGGTGTTGGCGGTCAAGAGTCCCAATACGAGGAAGTTTCGGTTATAAAGAGGCAAAGACCGCAACTGGTCGCCGGTGATGACCGCGCCGATGCTGGTCTGGGTCGTCTCATTGCGTACCGTGGGCGCGGGGCCGGATATCACTGGAGCGGCGACCGGAGTGGGCGCCGTGGTTCCCGGCTCGCCGGTCCCTTCTTTCGGTGTGACTACCGCTGGGGTCTCGCGCAACGGCGGCAGGATGGAGCGCTCGTCGCCGACGTTCACGGAGATATTCGGACGCGTGTCCAGGTTGGCGCCGTCCTTGCTGGCGGTGATGATGTAACCTTCCGCCGGAGGGACCTCGGGAATGCTGTAGGAGCCATCCGCGCCGGTCGTGGCGATGCGGGTAAAGCCGGTGCTCTTGTTCTCCAGCAGCACCGTAATGCCAGGCGCCGGTGCACCCGTCCCGTCATAAACGGTCCCCAGGACCACTGCGTTCTGCGCATGCAAAGCCGGGGCAATCCCCACCACCAAAATCGCCATTAACAGCAGCCGAAGATTCCTACTCATCGCCGTTCTCCTGAACGAAACCTGGAACTCTGGAACCATTGCCTCCGGCACAGGACACAACTCCACCCCAGCCGTAGACGGACGCAATTTCATACTCTATTTTTAGGGGAAAACTAATATCATTTTCCGGTGCAAGTAGCTAGCAAAAAAGGCGGTTAAAGTTGCCTTTGTGGGTGCCCCGCCAGTGCTCAGCCCGGCCAGTCGGCCGTCATGGCCTTAGGACGGCGGCTTTGCCTTGGCCGCTTCTTCCTGATAAAGCTTCAATACCTTGGGGGATACCAGCTTCTCTGGCACCACAAAGCCCGAGACCGCGCTGGCTTCCGCAAAACGGCCTTTCGCATTGTTTAACAGCCCGTTATCCACGCCCCCACCCAGGTAATACCGGGTCGCCAGGATCACGCCCAGGTAGAACTTGCACATGCCTTCTTTTTTGCCCACCTGCTGCACGCAATAGTACTTGAGCTGGTCCTCTGAATCGCTCAGGTTGCCCCGGTAGTACTTGAGGATGGCTGAGGCAAGAATGGGTTCAGCTTCGCCCACGCTTCCGCCTTTGGCGACCTCCTCTTTCGGCAGGGCGTCCAGCCCTTCGCGCGCCTGCACGTTTTTGAAGTCCTGAGCGATCACATCATTAAAGAAACGACGCGCCTTCTTAAAGTCGCCCTTCGCCGCTGCCTTGCGGCCCTCCGCCAGGTACTGTCCCACGTCGATCTTCGGGATCTCCCGCACGATGGGCTTGGGCGGCGCCGCCGCCGGCGCGGGCGCCGAACCCGCCACTTCCAGCGCGGACACCCGGGTCACAGCGCCCAACGGGTCGCCCGGCCCATCCGGCTTGATGCGGGCCGCATCGGTGTAGGAAGCCTTGGCCGCCCCAAAGTTCTTGGCCGCCTCGTAGCCTCGCCCTTCGCTCATCTTCGCGTTGTAGTTGTTGATCCGGTTCAGATAGTTCTGCGCTTCGCCCTGATAGCGTCCGGAGACACCGTCCAACTGGTTCTTGGCGCCGGTAAAATCTCCCCGATTGAACGCGTCCACGCCGGCATCCAGCCGCGTCTTGGCACTGGAATCCGCCGCCGCGTTCTGCGAAGTCTGCGCATCCGCCGCCTTCTTCTTGTCGATCATGTCCAGCACGATCTGCAGTTGCTTCTGGGCGTCGGCTACCCTCTCACCCGCCTTCACATTGCGGAACTTCATGGCCGCCTGCTCCAGCTTTCCTTCGTCTTTCAACTGGACGCCTTCCAGGAAGTTCTGATTGAAGCGGTTCATTGCCCGGGTCGCTTCCCCGGTGTACAGGGTGCATTGCGCTTTCGCATCTTTAAAGCCAGCGTCTTTGATGGCGCAGAAGGCGTCGCGCGCGGCGATGGCGTCGCCCTTACTCACTGCAGCCTGGCCGCGACTGTATAGATCGTCGCTCGATTGCGCCAAGCCCGGGACCGCGCTCAGGAAGAAAAAACATCCCAGCAGAAACAGGCGACTAATTGGAACTGCTGACGATCTTTTCAATGTCATTGGCGTCTACTCCTTCCAGGTTGATGCTCCCGTGGTTGGCCTTGTCCACCGTCACCGTCCTGGAGTCGGGCTTGCCATCTGCTCCCACAAAATTCACCGCGAACTTGCCGGAGGGAAGATTCACTCGCACCGGGGTCTCCTGATTCACATCCACCTTGTACTTGCCATCTTCGGAAACGATGGTCGTCACTTTCGCCCACGGCCCGGCGTTGACTTCCACATACGTGTCGAGCACCGGAGGCGCCGTCATCGTCTTGTAACCGAAGTATCCGCCTACCACCAGAACCAAGGCCAGCACGGCTCCCACCACCGGCTTCGTGGGGAAAGGCTTGGCCGGGGGCCGCAGGTCCTGCACCATGGTCTTTTGCGCCGCGGAAGCCTGCGCCGGAGCCGCCGCCGTAGCTGCCCCTCCCGAACCATGCACGATGGTCTTGTTCATGTCGGCGTTGATGGCCGACTGCGATCCCGAAGTCACCTCGCGCTGCATCGCCGCGAAGGCCTTTTGCAAATCAGGCGGCACCGCCGGCAGGAACGTGGCCACCGCCTGCAAGGTGCGGTTGGCGGCGGAACTCTGGCGCGCCAGCAGCAACGCTTTCGCGTCTTTCAGGGCCTTTTCCACCGCTTCTTTGGCCACGACCGCGCGCTTGGCCTCAACTTCTTTCAGAAACTCCTGCACCTGCGGTGAACCGGGATTGTTCTGCAACAGCAGCTTGGCCTTGTTCCAAGCGCCGGTCACGTCGCCCTTGAGCATCACGCCGCGGACTTCCAGCAGCGAGCCCTCCACCGCGATCAACTTCTCCTGCTCCGCCCGGGCTTTGCTCACCACGTCATAGAACGAAGCGAAGCGCGCCGAACCCTCAGGCTGCGCTTCCAGCAGGACGACCGCCTCGTCCACTTTGTTCGCCTTGAGCAGGGTGGCCGCCTCGGTGGCCGCGGCACTCGCCTTCTTGCCCGCTTCGTCGTGCTTCTGCTTGGCCTGCGCCAGCAACGTCTTCAGCGATTCATCCGGCGCCGCTTTGATGGCGTGTTCCAGCAGCGCTACCGCTGGCTCGAAGTAATCGCTCTCGAGGAAATGTTCCGCCCGTCGCTTCACCTTGGCTACTTCGCCCAGGCCCGCTTCCTGACGACTGTCTTTGCCCTGTTGTGCCATTTCCGTCAGTAGCGGCTCGCCCGGATATTTCTTCAGCGCTTCATCAGTCTTTTGTTGCGCCACATTGGTGGGGTCGCGATGCCAGCTTACGGCCAGATCATTGGCGACTTTATCCACTTGCGCACGGCGCACTTCCGATTCGCGGGCGGCCGTTACCATGGTCCGCAGCGAACCGGTCTGCGTCACCGCCGGCCCCAGCGCCTCAGACTTCCGGATCAACTGCATTGCCGTCGTGAACCGCCGGTCTGATATCTCTTTGCGCGCCTGGTCGAGCAGCGCCGTCATTTCTTTTTGCGCGGAAGCCTTCTTCACTTCGGCCAGAAGCTGTTCGCGCACGGCTTTCGCGTTGGTGTCCTTGGAATCGATGGCCAGGGCATCATCCGCGGCCCGGATGGCGGCATCCAGATCGCCATCTTCGCGCATGTGCTGCGCCTTCAGCAGCGTCTTTTCGATCTGGTCTTTACGCCCCTTGGCCTGCGTGACCAGGGTCTTCAACTGGTTCAGTTCGCGACTGTCTTTGTCCAGCTTGAGCGCCTGCTCGCAGTAGGAGAGCGCGTCGTCCAGGGCCTTGTTGGCCAGCGCCTCTTCCGCGCTCGCGCGCAATTGCCGCACCTGCTCACCGCGCTGTTGCACAGAAAGCTGCGCTTGCACTTGCTTCATCAGTTCTTTCGCTGACTCGTGCTTGGTGTCCGCTTTCAGTACCTGCAACAGCAGGTCCTTGGCCTTGTTGAACTCCTGCTTTTCGTACGCGGTCTTGGCCTGCTCCACGTACTCGACCACCATCTCCTTCTTCAGCGCTTCCTGGATGCGGCCCAGGTCGAAGGCAAAATCTTCCGCGGTGGCATAGCGCTCTTCGCGGTCCTTGGCCAGCGCTTTCGCCACCACCTCTTCCACTTCCGGCGGATAGTTCTGGATAAACTTGCTGAGCGGCGGTGGCTGTTCATTCAAAATCTTGAGGATGACCGACGGCGTCTCCGGCGCGTCAAAGGGCAGCTCGCCCGTAAGGAATTCGTAGAACAACACGCCTGCGGAGAAGATGTCGGACCGCCCATCCACCACGTGCCCGTTGAACTGTTCCGGCGACATGTAGTTGATGGTCCCGACGATCTGACCGGTCTTGGTCATGGAATTGTCGGAGATGCGCGCGATGCCGAAGTCCACGATCTTCACCGTGCCGTCTTTCAGCACCATGATGTTGCCCGGCTTGATGTCGCGGTGCACGATGCCGTGCTCGTGCGCGTAGTTCAAGCCATTCAGCATCTGGATCATGATGGCGAACTTGTCCACCAGCGACATGCGCTTGCGTGAGCTGACCATGGTCTCCAGCGATTCCCCGGAGATGAACTCCATGGCCATGTACGGGCTGCCATCGTGCGTGCCTAGTTCGTAGATGATGACGATGTTGGGATGTTGCAGAGTGCCGGCCGACTGGGCCTCGCGCTGGAAGCGCTTGAGCAGATCAGGATTGTCGGCGAACCCACCGGTCATCATCTTGATGGCCACCGGGCGCCCGATGCCGGGATCCACCCCTTTGTATACGACCCCCATGCCACCTTCGCCGAGCTTTTCGGTGACGTCGTACTTCCCTATCTTCTGGATGTCAATCCCTGCCATGTCGGGCTGCCCTTTTACTCTGGATACCTGTCACCTTGCTTATCGTTCTTACTTATCGTTCTTGCTTATCGTTCTAACGTCCGTCCCAACGACCGCCCGAGCCGCGTTATCGGCTCAATGCTTATCGCCCTGACAATGCCACATCAGTAGTAACCTTCCCAAAACTGCACCAGGCAAGGGGGTATGCCAAAAAATTGCAGGCGTGTGAACGATTCGATTGGTTACAGACTAAAGCCTAATGATTGTGGCGCCTCGACCGGTCCGGACTAAGGTGTGCTGAGTAAAGTACCACGAAACTGCGAGGCAAAAAAGCCATTTGATGCCCCCTAGTCCCATGCTTTTTACACCTTAAAAAAGCCTGCCGGTCGCCCGGCAGGCTTGGTTCTGACCGCTTACTGCTTACCACTTACTGTCTACTGCACCGTCAGCGTCAACGTTTTGACCGGGTTGCCTGGGGCCGCTGTTGGCGCCGGCGTGGCATTCACCGCGATGGAGTAGTTGCCCTTAGGTGTGCCTGCACTAAGCTGCTTGGGCGCTCCGCCGAATCCGCCGCCGGTGCTGCTGCCACCGCAGGAAGCCGAGAAGACCACCATCAGAGCGATCAACCCGAACATCGCCAACATCCGCAGCCTGCGGGTGCGTCGAGAACGTCCCGGCATCAGGACCATACCCACCAGGGGCAGGCCGGTCAGGCCCACGATCCCGGCGACCATTATCCCATCCGGGCTGCCGCTCCCCGGCCGATTGCTGCCGAACACCGGCGCACTCGTGGCGCACAGCACCGTGACCGTCGAGGTCTGAGTGCCGCCCACCGGCCCGGTGTACGTCAGCGGCTGCGCGCTGCAGGTGATCAGGTTTGTCGTCAGCGACGGCGTTCCCACGAAGGCGAACGTGGTGTTCGCTCCGTAGGTGTAGGTGAAGGTGAAGGTTCCCGTCTGCCCCGGACTGATGGTCTGGGAAGTCGCTCCGCCACCCGCGCCCGTAGATCCCACGTTGAACGTCTTGACCGCCAGCAGCGTAGGAATCCCTGGATTCAGCGACGCATTTTCATCGATCACCGTCAGCGTGATGGTCTGCGTGCCCAAGCCAACCGATGTCTGCGCCTGGTTACAAGGCAGACCGTCAAGGAACGGCTTTACGGTCGTGTCCTGGCGGCAATCCTTCACGATCACCTTCAAACCGGTCGCTGGATCCACCGCCACCACGTCGAGGAAGTTCCCCACCCAGCGGAAAATGCGGAGATTAGCGCCGTCATTGCAGATGCCCGGCACCGCGGTGGGAATGGTGGCGGTCAACGCTGCATAGCTCATACAGGGGAACGAGTCCGGGTCAGTCGCGAGCAAGCCGTCCAGCAGGATGGAAGTACCCGCGGTGCCCTTGCCGCCGCCGCCCGTCACCGTTACCGTCACATTAGTGAGGTTCGGCAGATTGCTGACCGGCTCCATCACCACGAAGGTCGCGCCTCCGCTCGGCAGCGTAGGCACGATCCCGCAGACTTGGCGCTCATTCGCAGGCGCCAGTACACCATCGGTTATGACCTGCTTGAATCCGATCGGGGTGGTGCGGTCATCTGCCGGATTCAGCACGAAGACCCGCGCCCGATGCGGCTGGAAGAAGATCTCCGGCGTCTTGATGCACACCGTGATCCCGTTGTTGTTGAAGGTCGCGGTATTGCTGATGGTGTAGAAATTCGCACCTGCGCTTCCGAACCGGTAGTTTGCCGGCAGCGTCAGCGCACTCGTCGTCGCCACCACCATGGTCGTGTTGCCGGGGATGAGGATGAAGCCGCTGAGCACCACACTGGTGATCGGCTGCCCCGTCCCAGAATCCGTCGGGCTGAAGGTCTGTTGCCCCGGCGGCGTAGTGTTCACGGTGATCGAAGCCTGCGCCGCTGTGTTGTTTCCGGCGACCGGATCGACCTCCGTTCTGGTGACCACCGGCGTGTTCGCCAGCGATCCACCCAACGTCGGCGTCATCGCCAGATCCACCGTAGCGGTCGCGCCAGAGGCGATCGTGCCCAGGTTGCAGACGATCGTGATCGTGGCCGTGCCCAGTCCCGTGGCCGCACTGCAGGTGCCCTGCGATGGCGTGCCAAAAGCCGTTGTGCTTACCGACGTCGGCGCATCCACCGCGATGGTGTTTGTCAGGACAACATTGGTCGCATCCGACCGGCCCGCTACATTGCTCACCGTCAGCGCGAACTTGTTGCCGGGTTGGCCAACCACGACGGTGGCAGGCGCCGTTTGCGTCACGCCCACGTCAGCGGCCGCGCGTCCCGTGCGCGTACCGTTTCCGGTGTTGTTGGCAATGTTTGGATCGGTGACATCACCAGCCGTGTTCGTCCCGTTGCTGTATTGCGTGACGACTGCGGAGTTCGGGATAACGGTCGTCTGTCCCGTCACTACCGCAGCCGGGGTCGTGGTCGTAATGTTGACCGTCTGACTGGCGCCTACCGCCAGCGTATTCAACGTACACGTGAGGCCGGTGCAGTTGAAGATGCCTCCTGCCGCCGGCAGTACTGAGACCAGGTTAACTCCCGGAGCTAGGGTATCTGTCAACGTGATCACGCTGCCCGCCGGATACGGTCCGTTATTGGTGACCGTCACCGCCCAAGTCTGGTTATTGCCGACCAGCACTTCTCCCGCGGAAGCCGCCGGATCCTGTACCGGAGTGATGGTGGTCTGCAAGTCGGTCACGCCCCGCAGTTGGATCGAGGTGAAGCTGCTGTTGTTGCTGCCGACGTTGTCTTGCACCAACCCGGTGATGCTGGGTTGGTTGCCCACCAGATTGTTCGCCAACGAAGTGGTCAGCGTCGGCCGCACCGTCACCGTGATCAGCACCGTCGCGCCTCTGTCGACCGTGGAAAGGTTACAAGTGATGGTCGCTCCGAACGAAGTGGAGCCCGTGCAATTGCCGCCCGGCGTTCCCGTGACTGGCGCCCAAGCACCGGAAATGAATTGCAGATCGGTAGGCAGTGTGTTGTTCACGGTCACCCCGGTCGCATTCGATGGTCCGACATTCGTCACTGTCCACGCATAGTCGAACGTCGCGGTAGTGGGCGAGTTGGTGACCGAGATGGGCAGTGCCGGCTGCGTCTGCACGATGCCCAGGTTGGACACACGTTGGACCGTGGTCGTGTTGTTGACGGCGTTGTCGCTGCCGTTGGGGTCCGTGTTACCGGCGGCGCCAACCGACGGCGTGATGGTGAGGGCCACGTTGCTGCCGGTTATCGGCAGCGTGGCTCCCGGTATGGCTACGAAAGAGACCGTGACCGTGGCCCCGCCCCTGACCAGTGTCCCTGGGACCGGACAGGTGACGACCTGGCCTATGGCCGTGCAAGCGGGAGATGCCACGGCGCTGAACGTCAACGTCGAAGGCAGCGTCGTCTGCACCGATGCGGTGGAAACGTCCGTCGAACTGGCGGCGCCGTTGCCCACTGAGA
>JBKKBM010000119.1:0-3450 GCA_046714215.1 Terriglobales bacterium
TCTTCGATGGCCATATCGCGGAATTCACTGGCCTCGAAGATATCTCCGCACAGCTCGCATTCCACGAACTCGGCCTCTTCGTCGCGCGAGACGATGCGCACCTGCGGATGCTTACAGGCGGTCTGCATTAAGGATCCGGAAGAGCGAGAAGTCATATGCGTGATCGGGCCGGAGGGCGCGGGAGCGGAAGAGTCGGGTCATGTCCGGAGAGACCGGCGGAGGGCCGTCTATCGAGGCTAGATTCTGAAACCCGGCGGGCGGAATGTCAAGGGGCAAGGCGGGAGCACGTCCCCGGGCGGGGCCCAGGGCGGGCGGCGGGGTAAAAAAAGGACGGAGCCCGAAGGCTCCGTCCGAGGTTGCACAAGCACAGGTTAGAACCGGAACCGCATGGCCAAGCGCACATTGCGCGGGGCCGCAGCGTCACGCCTGGGGACTATCGCATCGTGGTCAAGGGCGATGAGATCGAAGAGAGCCGGGGAACGATCTTCACCGTCTTCGGATTTTCCAGTGCGCACTCCGAAATGGTGCAGATCTACGCCAAGCGGAGCGATGAGAACAAGCCCAACGCGAATGCAACCATCTCTGTGGCCAGCCTCAAGGTCCCGCAGAAAGCACGCGATGAGTTGGAGAAGGGTTCCGCGGCCTTGGCCGCCGGCCGTAATGACGAGGCCCGCAAATATTTTGAACGCGCGCTGCAGATCTATCCCCATTATGCCGGGGCCTATAACAACCTGGGCGTGATCCACATGCAGGAAGGCAGGAAAGAAGAAGGCAAGCACGCCTTTCATAAGACCCTGGAATTAGATCCGGATTTTCCGCGCGCTTACATCAATCTGGCGCGCATCTATGACCAGGAAAAGAATTACCCGGAGGTGGATCGCCTGCTGACGCGCTATGTGGCTCTGAATCCGAGCAGCGCGGAGGCCCTATTGTTGCTCTCCAAGGCGCAGGTGGCGGTCGGGAAGTTGGATCTCGCCTTGGAGAACTGCCGGCGGATCCATGCCTTGCCGCACAAGGACCAGCCCCAAGGGCACTTGCTGGCGGCGCGCATCCTCAACCACCGCAATCTTTCCCAGGATGCGCTGAAGGAATATGCCTCCTTCATGAACGAAGCGCCCAATGACCCCAATGCCGTGGAAGCGCAGCGCATGGTCCAAACCTTACGCAATTCTGCCAGCAAGCGGCCGCATTAGCGAATGCGCCCTACGGCATCGGGTAGATGCCCTGATTGCGCGACTGATCGATGGGGATGCGAGTGATGTCGCGGGCACCGTATTTGGCCAAGCCGGTCTCGGCGGAGTGCACGGCATTCTCGAACGACGAACGTCCGGTCAAGGCCACATCCATGAACAAGTAGCGTTGGGAGCCGCGCGCCACGCGCACGCCCACGTAGGCGTGTCCGGGCACCAGCATCACCACCGGGTCCATACCCAGGTTCTCGAACAATGAAGCGAACATCACCACTGCGTCAATGCAGTTAGCTGAACTCTGGTTCAAACTCTCTTTCGGCATGCGCACTCGCTGGGTCACGTTCAGATTGCGCCCGAAGGTCGTGGAACTCTTCACATATGACAGTCCGGACTTCTTGATCGCGTTATAGATGGCCTTGGCCTGGGTGGAGGTCGATTTCTCCTGCTCCGTCATACCCTTCCAGGGTTCGTAGCCGGGCAAGCGGCGCAGCGGCGCGAATTCCTTGGCCTGGGTGAGGATCTTTTCTACTTGCGAGTCATGCGGTGTGACCCACGACGCGATGAATGGCGCGTACTTGAATTGCGATCCCCAATACATGTCGTCGGCGGAGCGCAATCGCAGTTGCGCGGTCGTCACAAAGATGGAAGCCCCGGAAGGCGCGCTGATCTCGATCTCCGCGGTCGCGCCGGTGATCTCCCGATTCCGATAGAGCCGTTCGTGGAAGGTGGGTGAGAAGCGGAAGGTGCGCACTTCACCGGCGCCCAGGTCCGCGATCTGGATCTCCTGGTCACTCCATCCGGGTACGCGTACGGCGATGCGCTGGCGGATGGTGGCGTCCGTAGGATTGCTGATGGTCACGTTGACCAGTCCCCACTCGCGCTTCTGCGCCGGCAACATCGAAGAATAATTCGCGAATACGGGAAAGACTTCGCCATCGAAGCCCACGCTCACCTTATAGGTGGGCTCGGGACGGCGTGGCGTCCGCAGGTTGGCGGCAACGTTGTTGCTGGCTTTGCCTTCACCATCACCCGCTTGTAATCCGGCGGGCAAAGCGCACAGTACCACTGCGGCGATCCAGCCCCAGCGGAGCTTCTTGCGAAGTGGATTGTTCTGGTTCACGGGTTAAGCATACGAAAGCGCTACCTCCCATGTAATCCAGTAGATGCCCTAGTAATCCTCCGCTAGTACTAGGGTTTGGAGCGGTTACCTGCGCGCTACTCCCACCCCCTCGGCTTAGCCCCATTTTTCATGTAATCTGGCTGGCAGATGTGGACCTCATTCGAATCCGCGTGGCAGTTCGCCCTGGTGGCCTGCAGCTCCATCTTCTTCCTGGTGGACCCGTTCGCGGCCATTCCCGCCTTCCTCTCCATCACCGCCGACGTGGACCGAGCCCGCCGCGACCGGATGGCCCGTCGCGCCGCCTGGACGTGCTTCTTTGTACTAACTACTTTCGCCGTCGCAGGAAGTTATGTGATGAAGCTGCTCGGCATCACCTTACCCGCTCTGGAGATCGCCGGCGGACTCATCATGCTGCTGGTGGGTCTGGAGATGTTGCAGGCACAACGTTCGCAAAGCCAGGAGACCGCCATGGAGACCCAGGAAGGTGCGGCCAAAGAAGATGCCGGCATCATTCCTCTGGGCATTCCCATGCTCGCCGGACCGGGCGCCATCTCCACCGTCATGGTCCTGATGGGGCCGGAACCTGAGATCTGGCGGGCGGTTCCTATCTTTCTTGCCATCACTCTCACCTCGATATCGGCATATTGGATATTCACCGGGGCGGAGCGCGTGCGTGCCGTCCTGGGCGCCACCGGGATTCGAGTGATGATGCGCCTCATGGGCCTGCTGCTCACCGCGGTCGCTATGCAATTCGCCATTAATGGACTCACCCACCTGGGCGTGATCAAGCCCTAAGGCGCAGGGCATTAGGGTCCGATTTTGAGCTAAGGGATTACAAAACGCGGCTTTTTCGGCTTAAATCCATAAGCCATTAAAAGTAAAGAAGTTGCCCCTCACTGCGGCATTTTTGCCGCTCACTGATAAGGGTTGCGCCCTACCCGCCTGAGTGTTTAGAATAGAAATACGACCAAAGAGGTCGGACTTCGACCTGGCCATGCTGAAGCTGACCAAAAAAGCGGACTATGGACTCATCGCGCTAAAGCACCTCGCGGAATCGCGGGGCAGCTCCAGCACTAAGGAAATTGCCGAAGAGTACGGGCTTCCGCAAGAAGCTCTGGCGAAGATCCTGCAGCGCTTGGT
>JBKKBM010000120.1:0-6195 GCA_046714215.1 Terriglobales bacterium
GCGCCGACAAAGTATCCATTAGCCACCGCGTGGGCGGGCTGCTCCAGCTCCCATAGATATTCAGATAATCCCGCGACCGTGGCCGACGGATTGAATACGATCTCCGCGCCGTTGAGTCCGAGCACGCGCGCGCCTTCGGGAAAATGCCGGTCGTAACAGATATAAACGCCCACGCGGGCGTACTTGGTCTGAAAGACGGGATATCCGCCATCGCCGGGCGTGAAATAAAACTTCTCCCAGAAGCCGGGATTCACCTGCGGGATGTGGTGCTTGCGATATTTGCCCAGATATTTACCGTCGGCGTCGATCACGGCGGCGGTGTTGAAGTAGAGACCGGTCATCTCCTCTTCATAGATAGGGACGACGATGACCATCTTGTGTTTGGCCGCGAGCTTCTGGAAAAGCTTGGTGGTGGGTCCGTCGGGGATACGCTCCGTCAATTCATACCAGCGGGGATTCTGCTCCGCGCAAAAATATGGTCCGTAAAACAGTTCTTGCAGGCAGAGCACCTGGACTTTCTGCTTGGCCGCCTGTTCGATGAACTTAAGGTGCTTGTCCATCATGGCCTTTTTGATCTGCGCCAGCGTGTTTTCCGGGCCGAGAGGGTTACTGGCTTGAATAAGACCGCAGCGAACGAGACGGGGCATACTGGCACCTCAACAAGGGGGAAACCCCGTGAATATATCGCAGATTCGCGCCCTTGGGGAGAGGAATGGCGTGCGCGCCGTCACTTTCTGCGGATGACAGTCGTACGTGGGCGGTATATATTGGCTGCCATTCACGATGGGCGGGCTTATCCAACGCGCTCCCGACCGGGACGGCTTTCCCTACCTCTCGCAACTTTCTCCGGATTTTTTCTGGATACTATTTTGGCTGGCCATCGCCTTCTGCGCCATTCACGCCATCCGGCGCGCGCGCATGCACGTACCCGGCAAGGCGCCGGCGCGCTACAACTGGAATCAGCGGCTCTATCACTGGGGAAATTTCCTCCTGCTGGCGCTGGTTTCGTTCTCGGGGTACTGGCTTTATTTCCGCAGGGCCCCCGCGGGACTCTTTGGTTTCAGTTGGCTTGAGATCCATTCCTACGCGGGATTGGTGTTTGCCGCGGGCGTGATATTTCACGCGGTGGCGGCGACGTTGCGCGGAGACACCCGCTCGATGCGTCCGGAGTGGCGCGACTTTCGCGAGGCCGGCATCATCTGGCGGAATTTTCTGGGCCGGACGACGGAATATCCCGCGCCGGGGAAGTACGACGCGTTGCAGAAGATCTATCACCACATCCTCTCCCTGCTGACCGTCACCTTCACGCTGAGCGGCGTGTTCATGTGGATGTCGTCGGCACGTATTTATCTGGCCGGGCGAGGATTCATCCAATCTCTGCGCATTGTGCATGACGTTTCCGCGTTCCTGCTCATCGTGATGGTGGTTGGACACATCTATTTCTCCATCATCAAAGCGAACCGGCGGAACTTGAAAGACATGGCGGGAGTGGAGCCGGGCGCGCCGGAAAGTGAGGCCGCCGACTGATGGACGAATCATTTTCCCGACGAACGTTCGTAAAGATCGGCGCGGCCATCGGCGTGACCGGAGTGTCGCTGGTGAAGGCCGGGCAGCACACGCTGCGCGCTTTTTCCACGCCCGGGGCGGCGGATATCGGCGGCAATGAGATTGAGAAGCACCCACTCACGTTGCAAGTGAATGGCAAGGCATACCCACTGCAACTTGAAGACCGGCGCACGCTTCTACTCGCGCTGCGTGACGATCTGAACCTTACGGGAACGAAGCGTGGATGCAACTTGGGCCAATGCGGCGCGTGCACCGTGCTGCTGGACGGCGACCCGGTGTATTCCTGCCTGCTGCTGGCGCGCGATGCGGAAGGCCGCCAGATCACGACCATCGAAGGTATCGCGGGCGCGGGTGGGGCGCTGCATCCGCTGCAAACAGCTTGGGTAGACAAGATGGCGTCGCAGTGCGGCCACTGCTCGCCGGGGATGATCATGAGCGCGGTGGCGCTGCTGCAGGAGAATGCGCACCCCAGTGAAACGGAAGTCCGGCATGCACTGGGCGGAAATCTTTGCCGCTGCGGGAATTATCCGAAAGAGGTAGAGGCGGTGTTGGCGGCGGCTGCGGGGAATGGGGCCAAGCCGGAGACGCCCCTGATCGGTGGGCGCGCACGCACACTCGACGCATTCAATAAATGCACCGGCACGGCGAATTACACGTGCGACATCCGCTTGCCCGAAGGCATGCTGCACGCCAAGGTGTTGCGCAGCCCCATCGCGCATGCCAGCGTAAGCAATGTGGATTTTTCGCAAGTGAACAAGTTGCCCGGCGTGAAAGCCACCGTGAGTTGGGATGAGGTACCGAATAATCCCACCGACCGGCGCTTCCTGAATGGCAAGGCGCGCTATGTGGGCGACGCCATCTGTGCCGTCGCGGCGGAAGATCTTTACACCGCGCAGCAGGCGTTGGAACTGATCACGCTGGACCTGGAAGAGCACAAGCCGGTGTTCGACGCGGAAAAAGTTTTGCGCAGCGGCTCTGACGTCAAGGTGCATAGCAATGGCGAAGTCGCGGGATTCGCCGGACCGCAGGCGCGCGACAAGAACACTATCCAATTCGCACGCGGTGACATCGAGAAAGCGTTACAGGAGGCGGAAGTCCGCCTGGAAGGCCGGTACGTCACGCAGATCCAATGTCATGTGCCTATCGAGCCGCATTGCGTAGTGGCCAAATGGGAAGGAGACAAACTCACGCTGTGGAGCTCAGAGCAGAGCCCACACAATTGCGCGCACGTGATGGAGAAGGCGCTGAAACTGGCTGAGGGCAGCGTGCGCGTGATCGCGACGAACATCGGCGGCGGTTTTGGCGGTAAATGCACGGACAACGCGGGCAAAAACTTGTACCAGGGTATTGCGGCCATGCTGGCGAAGAAGGCGGGGCGCGCGGTGCGGCTGGAGTACACCAACAAAGAGTTGATGTTCGCCGAGGACACGCGCAATCCCATGTATTTCGAGATGCGCGTGGGCGCGATGAAAGACGGGCGCATCACCGGCATTGATTGCCGGGCGGTGCAGCCGACGGGCGGATATGCGTCGAGCGGGCCGCCAGTGTGCGCGGTGGCGGGCGAAGGAGTGATGAACACTTATCGCGCGGGTGCGCTGCGCTACACCGCCTATTCCGTGTACACGAATACGCCGGTGGGGGGAG
This sequence comes from Terriglobales bacterium, assembly GCA_046714215.1. Classification (GTDB taxonomy): domain Bacteria; phylum Acidobacteriota; class Terriglobia; order Terriglobales; family Acidobacteriaceae; genus DATLCI01. The sequence goes on from JBKKBM010000120.1 coordinate 3,211, forward strand.
AACTGCGCGGCTTCGGGCATCCGCAAGCGGTGTTTGCACTGGAAACGCATATGGACAAGCTGGCGGACAAACTCGGGCTGGATCCGCTGGACTTCCGACTGCAACAACATTTGCAGGATGGCGACAAGTTGCTGACGGTTGAGGGCGAAGCCTCAATGATTCGCAACTCCGGATTGCGCGAATGTCTGGAGCGCGGCGCCGCCGCCATCCAGTGGCGCGAGAAGTGGCAGCATCCGTCGAAGAAGACGGGGCGCGTGCGGCGTGGGCTGGGCGTGCGTATGAGCCAGGAACATTCTGGGCGCGATGTTTCGAATGGATTGATCGCTATCCGTCCTGACGGACGGGTGGTGGTGCCCATCGGCTACGGAAATCTGGGAACGCAATCGCATTCGGGCATCGCGTTCATCGTGGCCGATGCGCTCGGCTTCAGCCGTGCGGAGATGGATACGATGATCGAGTTCCGCTGGGCAGACTCCGGCACCACGGCGTGGGATTTCGTCAGCGACGCCAGCCGCGGGATCCACTGTCTGGGTAAGGCTTTTCACAATGCTGCGCTCGATCTGCGGCAGAAGCTCGCGGAAGCCGCGGCGGCCATGACCGGGGCGAATGCGTCCGCGTTCAGTGTCAAGGGTGGGCGCGTTGTCGGCGCCGGACGCAATCTGTCATTTTCCGAAGTGGTGGCGAAGGCACCGCGCGGCATCCAGTCGCCGCCCGTCTTCAATGCCGCGCAGGACGTCAACAAGATCCTGAATGAAGATACGGGACAGGTGCTCACGCCGGAGCCGAAGCTGCATCCGCGCACCGTGGCATTGATCGAGCGTGAATTCAAAGACTGCCTCATCGGCACGGGATTTTATGCATACAATCCGGCGGCCAAGGGATGGGGTGCGGGCTTTGCCGAAGTGGAAGTTGACATGGAGAGCGGCCGCTACCGCGTGCTGCAACTGGTGATGGCGCACGATGTGGGCAAGATCATCCACCTTGACGGCGTGGAGGCGCAGATCCATGGCGGCGGCATCTTTGGTCTCGGCTACGGGACGACGGAAGAGTTGCTGGTGGATCCGCACAGCGGCATCCCGGTGAATCCGGCGCTGCAGTGGTACCGGCCGGTAACGATGGTGGATTATCCACTGATCACGTCGGTGATTGTGGAGAAGCCCGACCCGGCGGGGCCGCTGGGTGCGAAGGGCATGGGCGAGAATCCCGTCTTCACCGGAGCACCGGCGGTGGCCAATGCCATCTTCAACGCGGCCGGAGTGCGCATCGACGAGATCCCGCTCACCTGGACGCGCGTGAATGACGCGCTACGCCACGCGGGGAGGTTGCTATGAGTTTCTTCTTTGCCGCGTCGCGTTTGACGGCCAAATCGCAGATCGGCATCGACGAGCCCGCGAGCTTCCGCCTCCTGCAGCCAACCACTTTGGAAGAAGCCGCGCGGATGCTGGAACAACATGGCGCGGCGGCGGTGGCGCTGGCCGGCGGCTGCGATATCCTGGAAAAGATCAAGACGCAGTGGATCGCGCCCAGCTTCGTGGTGAATCTGAAGCCCGTGCTGAGCAAAGAGATCACCGCGCAGAAGATCGGAGCTGGCGCCACGGTGGCGCAAGTGGCGAAGAGTCCGCTGCTGCCCACGGCGCTGCGGCAGGCGGCCATCAAGGTGGCCACGCCCCAGATCCGCAACGTGGGCACGCTGGGCGGAAATATTCTTCAGGATTCACGCTGTCCGTATTATCGCGGGCCCTGGCATTGCTACCGCGCCGGCGGACTTACCTGCGACGCCGTCCGCGGATTCACCCACGAGCATGCGCTCTTCGGCGGCGAGCGGTGTTTCACCGTCACACCCTCAGACACGGCGGTGGCTCTGGTCGCGCTCGATGCACAAGCCGACGTTTTTTCTCTGAAAGGGAAGGCGGTAGAACGCAGGCTGCTGGGCGACATCTTTGCCTTGCCTGCGTACGACATCACGCGCATGCACAAGTTGCTGCCGCATGAAGTGCTGGCAGACGTTGTGCTGCCGGCGCCGAAGCCGGGTGCGCGATCCGCATTCCGTAAGGCGGCGATGCGCGAGGCGTGGGATTTCGCCCTGGCCAGTGTCGCGGTCGAGTGCGAGATGGATGGCGACACTTGCCGCGAAGTGCGGGTGGTGTTGGGCGCGGTGGCGCCGGTGCCGTGGCGCGCGACCGATGCGGAGAACATCTTGCGCGGCGGAAAAATAAAGGACCGTATAGAAGAAGCGGTGCGCGCTTCGGTCAATGGCGCGGAGGCGCTGCCCCACAACCATTACAAGATCGGGCTGATCAAGAACCTGTTGCGCGAATGTCTGGAAGAGATCGCGCAGCCCAAGGCATAGTTTATGGACAAACAAGAGTTACAAGGGCTGTTTCGTCGCTTGCGGCGACGATTCGACCGCACCACGCCCGAGGCGCTCTACGTCTACGGACGGCGCGCGGTGCCGGCCGCGGGCTTCAGCGTGAACGAACTGCAAGAGGCGGGATTGTCGGCGCAGGACGCGGTGCGCATGGGATTAAAGGTGGACGCGGAGCGCATGAGTTCACTGGGCACGAATGTGGAATCGCTGCGGGACTTTCTCGCGCGCAGATAAGAATCACTAGAACCGGAACTCCACTTCCGCATAACCGAAATTTGAATTGCTGCCCGTGGGATAGATCCGCTTGATGACTTCGCCACCCCAGGCGCGCGCATAGTAAACGCCGAAGGTCCACTGCGCCGCGGGCCGGTAATCCACACTCACATCCCAAACATTGGCGAGTGAGTTTTGGCCGTTGCTGGGGCGTCCCTGATAGCCGAAGGCGCCGCGCGAGTACGCGCCCCCGCCGGAATACCACAGGTCGTTCTTGGCCGCCAGCCAGAGGAAGTGGGCCTCGCTGCGGATGGTGAAACGCGGATCAGGCCGCAGGATCACGGTGGCGGAGACATCGTGATTATTCTGCGCGTTGTAAAAAGGATAGCGCGCGTACTGGCGTG
>JBKKBM010000121.1:0-20073 GCA_046714215.1 Terriglobales bacterium
ATGTTGTAGAACTCCATTATAGGGCTGCCAGCCGTCCACACCCCCAGCCTTGACCGTTTCCCGCCTACCACGTTAAAATTGAACAGTTTGACTGTCCTTCGTCTTCCCCTCCGGGAAGGCGGGTAACGCGCCCGAGCTCTGTAGCCTTCGCGCCAGATCCAAAGAGGAAGCAGCAAGCGCCATTTCATGATCGCCCTAGGGGCCGGCTAAACGCCTGAGCCCTTTGCATTTGCTGGCGATGGAGGTTGTATGTACGCAGTCATTCGTGCGGGTGGAAAACAGTATCGCGTGGCCCCCGGCGACGTCATCAAGATTGAGACGTCGTCCAAGTTGCAGCCCAAGGCCGACGGCAAGTTCCAGTTCGATGCCGCCGACGTCCTGGCCATTTCGAGCGAGCCCGGCCACATCAACACCAAGCCGAATGGCGGCGCCGCCGTTACCGGACAGGTAGTGGACGAAGGCCGCGCCAAGAAGATCCTGGTCTTCCACTTCAAGCGCAAGAAGCAGTACAAGAAGATGCAGGGACATCGCCAGGGCTACACCGCGGTCCGCATCTCTGAGATCTCGTTCGACGGCAAGAAGGCCACCGCGCCGGAACTGGCCGCTAGCAAGTCGAAGGCGAAAAAGGCGAAGGCGCATGCCGACGCCGGCACCGCCGCGAAGAAGGCGTCTTCGTCGTCTAAGCGCCCGGTGGTGAAGAAGGCCACAGCCGCTAGATCAACGAAGTCCGCGCCAAAGGCCAAAGGGAAGACGGCCGCGAAGAAAGCGACGAAGAAGAAGTAGAGGGTATTGGTTTTTAAATTTTCAAGCTGATGGCTGAATGCTGACGGCTGAAGGCTGGTTCTCAATGGCACATAAAAAAGGATTAGGAAGTTCAAAAAACGGCCGCGACTCTAACGCGCAGCGCCTGGGCGTGAAGGCTTTCGGCGGGCAGCTCGTCTCTGGCGGCTCCATCATCGTGCGGCAGCGCGGGACACCGTTGAAGGCGGGCGAGAACGTGGGCCGCGGCAAAGACGACACTCTCTTTGCCAAGGTCACCGGCGTCATCGTCTTTCGCGACCGTGGCCAGATGGGCAAGTTTGTCTCCGTAGTCCCGGCCGAAACCAAAAAGTAAGAGGTAGCAGACTCTGAATGGGCGAGGCCGTTACGGCCTCGCTTTTTATTTGCATCAAATGTTTTTGAATTGAGTTTTCCTTAGCCGACAGCTAAATGCCAAGAGCCAATAACTGAAAGGGTGAGCGTGGAGCGAGCACCGGTTTGTGCGAGCAGAGCGCGAGGACGAAACAGGCGAAGCCGTTGTTTCGCCCTGACAAACAATGTTTGTAGATGAAGCAAAAATTCGCGTATTCGCCGGTGGCGGCGGCAACGGATGCATGGCCTTCCGGCGGGAGAAGTTCGTCCCGCGCGGCGGCCCTTCCGGTGGCGACGGCGGACGCGGTGGCGACATCATCATGGAAGCCAGCGAACGCCACAATACACTCGTCCATTTCCGCTTCAATCCGGAATACAAAGCCCAGCGCGGACGCCACGGTGAAGGCTCGAACTGCAGCGGCAAAGACGGCATCGGCATCACGCTGAAGGTCCCGGTCGGCACCATCGTCTATGACGACGCTACGGGCGAGAAGATCCACGACTTTTCTTCGCCAGATGAGCGCATGGTCATCGCCCGCGGCGGTCGCGGCGGACGGGGCAACCAGCACTTTGCTACGCCCACCCACCAGGCCCCGCGCGAGCACGAACTCGGACGCGCCGGCGAAGAGCGCGTGCTTCGCCTGGAGTTGAAATTGTTGGCAGACGTCGGCCTAGTGGGTTATCCCAACGCGGGCAAGTCCACGCTGATTTCGCGCATCTCCGCGGCACGGCCTAAGATCGCAGAATATCCTTTTACCACGCTACAGCCAAACCTGGGTGTGGTCACCATCGGCGAGATGCCGGATGAGGAGAGCTACGTCGTCGCTGACATTCCCGGACTCATCGAGGGCGCGCATCTGGGCCATGGGCTCGGCATCCAGTTCCTGCGCCACATCGAGCGCACGCGTTTGTTGGTGCATCTGGTGGATGTGTCCGATGCAAGCGGCCGTCCGGATCCCGTCCATGACTTTGAAGTCATCATGCAGGAGCTGGAGAGTTTTGGCGCGGGATTGATCGACAAGCCGATGATCGTGCTTGCCGCGAAGATCGACGTGGCCAATCTGGCGAAGCTGGAGAAGCTGAAGAAGTATTGTCAGCAGCGCGGATTGGCGCTGATCGAGGTCTCTGCCGTCACAGGTTCGAACATTCAAAAGCTGAAGTTTTCCATCGGCGCCATCGTGCGGCAGATGCGTCAGGGTACGTATGTAGGACCCAAGCCGCGGCCCATGGTGCGGGCGTCGCAGGCTGCATCGCAGACCGCATCAAAAATCGCAGGCAAGATTGCAACCAAGACCGCGGCCAAGTCCGCAACAACGAAATCCGCACCGGCCAAGGCGAAGCCGAAATTGAAAGCAAAAGCAGTTCGCACCCGTAAGCCGGCGGAGATCGTGCACAAGAAGAAGTCGATGAAGGACGTAAAGTTCAAAGCGGCCAAGGCCAGGAGTGGCAAGGCACGCGCCACCCGCAAACCCAAGAAGCTTTCAGCGCGCAAGCGCGCGGCCAACTAGCCCGATGAAGATCGCACTATTCGGCGGCACCTTCGACCCCATTCACCGCGGCCATCTGGCCGTGGCGCGCGCCGCGGCTGACGCCTTCAAGCTCGACCGCATCCATTTCGTGCTGGCAGACACTCCGCCGCACAAGCAGGCCAAGCCCATCACGCTCTACAAGCACCGCCTGGCCATGCTGGAGCTGGCGCTCGAAGGGGAAGACAAGTTTCAGGCGTCACGCGTGGAAGAGCGCCGCACGAAGTCGCGCCCGGAGGCGAACTATTCCATTGACACCGTGCGCCGCTTCAAGCAGGCGATGGTGAAACGCGACAAACTGTTTTTCATCATCGGCATGGATTCGTTCCTGCAGCTCGATAAGTGGAAAGAGCCGGAGGCGCTTCTTGCCGAGTGTGAGTTCATCGTTGTGTCCCGTCCGGGGCACAAGAGTAAGGAAGCGAAACCGGCTTTTACCGGTAAGGTCTATCTGCTGGAGACGCTCTCCGTGGATATCTCGTCCACGCAGATACGCGAAGCCGTCGCCGAGGGACGGCCGCTGGAAAATCTGGTTCCCGGCACGGTAGCGCAATACATCAAGCGGCACCGCTTGTACCGCTGATACAATTTCTTTTCGGAGTACACACGTTTTGACGAAATCGTCTGACCTAAAAAACCAGGTTGCCGTCGCCATCGACGCGGCCGAATCCAAAAAAGCTGAAAACATCGCCATCCTCCAGATGGACAAGACTGCCTCCACTTTCACCGATTACATGGTGATCGCCAGCGGCACCAACCCGCGCCAGGTGCAGGCCGTCGCCGACGAGGTGGAACACCGCCTCAAGCAGGTAGGCATCTACCCCAACAACATCGAAGGCTACAACCGCGCGGAGTGGATCCTGCTGGACTACGTAGATTTTGTGGTTCATTGTTTTTCGGAACAAGCCCGCAAGTTTTACGACCTGGAACGCTTATGGAAGCAGGCCAAGCGCCTGCACCTCAACGACCTCAAGGGGAAGATCAGCCGCGCCAGCACCACGCCGACGAAAGCTTCACGCCGCAAGCCGGCCAAGTCCGCCGCCTCTGCCGCCATCGGGAAATCGGTGCGCGCCGCTACTTCGCGGACCAAGGCCAAGCCCGTCAAGAAGCATAAAGCGGGGAAGACGGCGGCGAAACGGACTTCGATGTCTAAGTCAGGGTCGAAATCGGCGTCGAAGTCCAAATCAAAATCAAAGTCGCGCCGCAAGTCTAAATAGCACCGCCAAACATGGCAGAGCCCACCAAGCCGCGCCGGCCTTCGAAGTCTTCTTCGGAGTCAGCTAGAGTGAAGTCAGCTAAATCTCAAAACTCCGGCGAAGCTTCGGCATCCGCTGCCACCGCACCCGCGGAGAAGCCCCTGCACCAGGCCGCGCTGGAAGCTTTCGTGGCCGCCGATCCCGCTTCCGCCAAACTTCTGCAACACATTCGCAAGATCGCCGTCGCTGACAGCACCGTGCTGATTCAGGGCGAGAGCGGCGTGGGCAAGGATGTAGTCTCTTCGCTGATCCATTACCTCAGCCCGCGTCCGGAGCAGCCGCTGGTCAAGATCGATTGCGCCAGCCTGCCGCACGAACTTCTGGAGAGCGAACTTTTTGGCTACGAGCGCGGCGCTTTCACGGGTGCTTCCCAGATGAAGCGCGGGCGCATGGAACTGGCCGGCACCGGTACCATTGTGCTGGATGAAGTGGGCGCGCTGAGTCTGGCCATGCAGGCCAAGCTGCTGCGCGTGCTGCAAGAGCGGACCTTCGACCGCCTGGGCGGGACCAAGCCGGTCGAGCTGGACGCGCGCATCATCGCCATCAGTAACGTGGACTTGCAGGACGCCGTTGCTGCGCGGGCGTTCCGCGAGGATCTCTTCTACCGCCTTAACGTGGTTCCGCTGCGCGTGCCCGCGTTGCGGGAGCGCCCGCTCGACATCAAACCCCTTGCGGTGAAGCTGCTAGCGCAGTTCGCGACTACTTATCACCGCGACGGGTTGAAGCTGGCGCCGGATGCTCTCACCGCATTGCAGCGCTATCCGTTTCCGGGAAACGTTCGCGAGCTGCGCAATATGCTGGAGCGCGCCGTGGTGCAAAGCATGGGGAATGAGATCACGGCGGCGGACCTGCCGGCCACCGTCCGCGATCTGACTTCAACTTCCAAAAAGCCATCGCTCGAGGAGTTAGAGCGCAACTACATCGCGGAGATCCTCGACTATACGCGCGGCAGAAAGTCGAAGGCGGCGGAGATTCTCGGCATCAGCCGCAAGACACTACTTCAAAAGCGAAAGAAGTACGGGCTGTAAAACGTCTATCCGCGGCCGCGTATCAAAAACACGCCCGCGATGAGCAGCGCCGCGCCCAGCATCCGCGACGGGCTTGCCGTTCGCACCTGCGTTCCCAAAATCCCGTAGTGATCAGCGACCAGCGAGAACAACATCTGCCCCAACACGGCCGAGCTGATGAGGGCAGCTGCACCGATACGCGGCAGCAGCAGGATGCTTATTACGATGTAGAACGCTCCCAGAAGTCCGCCGATCCACGCCCACCAGGGGGCCTGACTCAGCGTCTGCGGACCGTCGGATTGCAGCGGCAGCACCAGTAGCAATCCCACCAGCCCCACCGCGAATGAGATGGTCGCTGCCAACACCGAGTTCCCCACAGCTAGTTGCAGCCGGGCGTTGACGAGTGCTTGCAAAGCGATGGCCATGCCGCCTAAGGCGGCTAACAACATCAGTGTCCACATAGTGTTTGTTCTCATTTTGGTGGAATGGGTTCTTTACTTCGCAGTCTGCGCGGCCGTCGCTCCGCCAACTACCAGTCGCGAGGCCAGCACGTGCACGCGGATGTAATCGTCCAGCGTGATCAGCTTGCCGGAAAATAGACTTACGCCGTAGCGCTTCTCGGCCTCTTGCAGCAGCATGGCCGTTTCGGTGACGAACTTCTCACAATCTTCGGCATGCGCCGCACCGACGGTTTGAAACGTATCGTCTGGCTTCAGGAACTGGGCGGGGACGTGCGCCGCCCGGGCAAAGCGTGAGACTGCTTCCAGCACAGCGGCTCGGGGAAGTTTTTCGCCGGAGTAAAAGACCTCATAGAACTGGTCGAGGGTGAGCGGCTCACGGTCGGCGAATTGTTTGGACTCTTTCACCGCCTGCCGCCATTGCCGCTTGATGCCGCGCGCGGAGAGAAAGACCACCAGGAAGGACACGATGGCCATCGTCCCCAGTGACGCTAAACCGACATAGAACCGCAGGTCGCCCTCAAAATCCGGCATAGGCTCGGCCATTATCGCACTTTGCACCAGCGCGGTTGGCCTTTATAGTCAGACGCAATGAAACTTCGCGTCGCGTGGATCCAGGCTAGGCCAGGCAAAGACAAGCACTCGGGAGTGCAGTCACTCACTGCGGAATATGTGCAGCGCATTGGTCGCTACGCGCAAATCGAGACGCGGGAGCTGGGCAGCGAGGCGTCGTTGTTCAAAGACGTTGGCTCATCGAAGACCGCGCCGGTGCTGGTGCTGCTCGATTCGCGAGGCAAGCAGATGTCGTCAGAAGAATTTGCCGAGTTTCTCGATAAACACCAGCAGCGCGGCACTCAGCATTTATGGTTCGCGGTGGGCGGCGCCGACGGCTTCAGCGAAGAGGCCCGCAAGGCCGCGGCCACGCAGCTCGCGCTGGGCAAAATGACGCTGCCCCATGAGTTGGCGCGCGTCGTGCTGCTGGAGCAACTCTACCGGGCATTTACAATCCTTAAGGGACACCCGTATCACACGGGACATTGAACTCTATGCCAGAAGCTAGCGAGATCCGCCGCGGGCTCATCATCGTGAACACCGGCCCGGGCAAGGGCAAGACCACCGCTGCCATGGGCACCGCCTTCCGCGCGGTGGGCAACGGTATGAAGGTGCTGATGCTGCAGTTCCTCAAAGGCTCATGGCATTACGGCGAACTCGACGCCGCCAAGGCCTTCGGTGAAAACTTTGTGATGAAGCAGATGGGCCGCGGTTTTGTAAAAGTCGGCGGCACGGAGACTGATCCCGAAGACATCAAGATGGTAGAAGCGGCCTGGCAAGAGGCGCGTGCGGCCATCCTCAGCAGTCAGTGGGACCTCATCATCCTCGACGAGATCAATTACGCCATCAGCTACGGCATGCTCGACCCGGCCAAGGTCGTCGAGACGCTCCAGCAGAAGCCGGAGATGGTCCACGTGATCCTCACCGGGCGCAATGCGCATCCTTCTATCATCGAGATCGCTGACACCGTCACCGAGATGAAGCAGGTGAAGCACGCTTATGAGAAGGGCGTGCTCGCGCAACGAGGCATTGAGTACTAGGGCGTCCGGTACAGCGTACTAGCCCGTACCATATATACTTAACCTTTCCGGCTGAAGGCCAAATGGCCAAGAGCTAACAGCCAAGAGCCGCATTTCCCCCATGACCTGGTTCAAACGCACATCTACGGAACTGGAAGCCTCGCCGGACAAGCGCGTCCGCACCGAAGGCTTGTGGGTGAAGTGCGAGGAATGCCGCCAGGTCATCTGGAAGAAAGACCTCGACGCGAACTTCAACGTCTGTCCCAAATGCGACAAGCACTTTCGCATCAGCGCGGAGGCCCGGCTGAACCTGCTGCTGGACGACGAAAAGTGGGATGTCTTCAGCGATGACCTCGCCTCCACCGATCCGCTCCAGTTTACTGACACCAAGGCTTACTCGGACCGGCTGGCAGCGGCGCAGCAGGCGACCGGCTTGAGAGATGCCATCCTCAACGCCGAAGGCAAGATCGAAGGCCGTTCCGTGATCGTCAGCGCCATGGAGTATTCCTTCATTGGCGGCAGTATGGGCGCAGTGGTCGGTGAAGCCATTACGCGCGCGGTGGAGCGTGGCACGCAGGAGCGCAAGCCGGTCATTGTGGTTTCGGCGTCAGGCGGCGCGCGCATGATGGAAGGCGTTGTCAGCCTCATGCAGATGGCTAAGATATCCGCGGCGCTCGCGCGGCTCGACGACGCCGGTGTTCCCTACATCTCGGTAATGACCGATCCGACTACCGGCGGCGTGACCGCCTCTTATGCCATGCTGGGCGACCTCAACATCGCGGAGCCGGGTGCGCTGATCGGGTTTGCCGGGCCTCGCGTTATCGAGCAAACCATCCGGCAAAAACTTCCCGAAGGCTTCCAGCGCGCGGAGTTTCTGCTCGAGCATGGCATGATCGACGCCGTCGTCCACCGCAAAGATATGAAGAGCTACATTACGCGGGCACTCGACTTCATGCAGCCGCACCGCGCCTAGATTTCCATTCATGCTCTTCTTGAATCCATGACTACGTACGCCACTGCCGTTGATTCCCTGCTCGCGCTCGGCCAGGAGCTGACGAAGGTCCGCAAGTTCGATCCCAACGAGATGCGCATCCTCATGGAGGAGCTGGGCAATCCCCAACGCCGCTTCCAGAGTGTGCTCATTGCGGGCACGAACGGCAAGGGCTCGACTGCGGCGACGCTGGCATCCATCGTGGAGGCCGCTGGCTATCGCACTGCGCTCTACACCTCGCCACACCTGTTGCGGGTGAATGAGCGGATCCGCGTGGACGGCGAAGCCATCAGCGATGCCGAGTTCACGGAGATTTTCGTCCGCGTGGACGATGCCGGACGCAAGCTTGAGACCGAGGGCAAACTTCCGCAGCATCCCAGCTTCTTTGAGATGCTCACAGCGATGGCGTTCGAGTATTTTGCCAGCCGCGCGGTGGAGCTGGCCGTGCTGGAAGTGGGCATGGGCGGACGCTTGGATGCGACGAACATTGTGGATCCATGCGTGTCGGTCATCACTGACATCGCGCTCGACCACCAGAAGTTTCTCGGCTCGACCATCACCGAGATTGCGCGCGAGAAAGCCGGCATCATCCGCACAGATGCCGTCATGGTCACGCTGCCGCAACATCCTGAGGCTAATGACGTGATCGGAAATGTGGCAATGGAGATCGGCGCGCGCGCCGTGAGCGCGGTGCCGTATGTGCCGAACGTCTCGCCGGGCGCGGCCAAATACGATCACTTGCGGCCTACGGCGGCGCACATCCACAACTTCCTGCGCAGCCGCTACTTCCTCGAAGTCATGGGCGAAGAAGTACTGATCGAATCGCCATTGATCGGGCGGCACCAGTTGCGCAATGTGGCGCTGGCCATTGCGGCGGCAGAGCAACTCAACGATTGCGGATTCACCATCTCCGCGCAGAACGTCGCTGCAGGCGTGCGCGATACGCGCTGGCCGGGACGCTTCCAGTTGCTGCAGGCGACCGTCGCGCGTCCGGATGTGGTGCTCGATGTCGCGCACAATCCCGCAGGCGCGTGGGCGCTGCGGTCTTCCCTATCAGAGCACTTTGACGCGCGTTCCATCACGATGATCTTCGGCGCCATGCGCGACAAAGCCATCGGCGAGATGGCGGAGATACTTTTTCCCATCGCCGAGCAGGTCATCATCACCCGCGCTGAGACGGAACGCGCCGCGACGACTGATGAGATTCAGCAAGCGGCGTCGCGCATGACGGAAGGACTCGCATCGTCGGCGAATGTCCGCGCTGCGATCGAGCAGGCGATTGCGGCAACGCCCAAAAATGGCGTCATCGTCGTTACGGGGTCGATTTACTTGGTGGGCGAAGCGCTGGCGGTGCTGCAGCCGGAATGACATTCTGAGGCCGGTTGCACACGTAGGTCACGAAGTCCGCACGAAGGCAGCTATCAAGCTGTTAGATTATTCCCAACGTGTCCGCCACCCAATCCAACCTGGATCAGCCCGCTGTTCCGCCCGCTGAAAACGCGGAGAAGAGCGGCGGAGTCTTGCACACCCTAAGCCGCTTGCGTTCCTATTTCATCTTCGACCCACTCATCTTTGGCTACACCGCGGTCTTGGGCGCGGTTTCCCTCACGGCATCCTGGTTTGAGAAGTCAGGACGCATCCAGCACAACATGGCGGTGGCCTGGTCGTGGCTGATCCTGAAGACCAGTCTTTCACCCGTTACTGTCTATGGCGCGGAGAAGGTGGACTTCACCCGGGCGAATCTTTTCGCCGCCAACCACATCTCGGCCATGGACGTACCCGTCCTCTACACGAACCTGCCGTGTCAGTTCCGCATCGTCGCGAATAAGGAGTTGTTCAAGCGGCCGTTCGTCGGCTGGCATCTGACTCGCTCCGGACAGATTCCCATTGACCGTTCGTCGCCGCGCGCCACTTTCAAGAGTCTGCATCTGGCAGTGGAGGATTTGAAGAATGGGCTCTCCGTCGCTATCTTTCCCGAGGGCGGACGCTCGAAGGATGGGACCATCAAGGAGTTCATGAATGGTGGATTCTATGTTGCGGTGAAGGCGCAGACGCCCGTGGTGCCGGTGGCCATCGTCGGAACCTACGAGATGCTGCCCATGGACACCTTCCACATCAAGCCGCACGCGCTCGAGATCCACTTCGGCGAACCGATCCAGACCACCGGCCTCACTTCCCACGACTTAGATACGCTCTCCGAGCGGGTAAAGAAGGTGGTGGAGGAGATGTACTACGCGAAGAGTGTGGTGAAAGATCCCTGGGCCGAGGAAGTCGAGGTAAAATTGGGTCAAACATGATTCCCCGCATCGCCATCCCGGTGCCCCATTCGCGGAAGCTGGAATATAACGAGCGCTCGCTGCCGCTGTATGAAAAGGCAGTGCGTGAGTGTGGGGGCGAGCCCGTGCGTATCCCGCTGGGCGCGGAACCGGAGGAGATCGCCAAGCTCATCCGCGATTGCCAGGCGGTGCTGCTGCCCGGCAGCCCCGCCGACGTTGACCCGCAAAAGTTCGGCGAGGCCAAGAGCCCGAAGACCAACGACGCCGACCCGCCGCGCGACAACGTCGACGAGTTGCTCATCCAGGACGCTTACAACATGCACAAGCCGCTCTTCGGCATCTGCTACGGATTGCAGTCGCTTAATGTGTGGCGTTCAGGCACGCTGGTGCAACACATTGAAGGCACGCGGGTGGACCACGAGGCAGGACGCGCTGTCGCCATGGCGCACACGGTGGAGGTAGAACCCGCGTCGCGATTGGCGCGCATCATTAACTCTGCCGCATTGCCGGACGGCAGGGTCAACGTCAATTCCAGCCATCACCAGTCGGCGGCGGTGGTCGGCGACGGCCTGCGCATCGTCGCTCGCTCCCCGCAGGACAACATCATCGAAGCCATTGAAGGCACCAATCCCGAGCACTTTGTCATCGCCGTGCAGTGGCATCCGGAGCGGTCATTTGATTCCGACTCCGCGTCGAAGGCGCTGTTTGAAGGATTTGTGGCGGCGGCAAAGAAGTACAAGCCGCGGCTGGTGGCGGTGAGTGTATGAGATTGTTAACCGCGGATTAAGCGGACAGCGGCGGATAAAAATCAAACGCAAGGTCCTTCGGCAAAAAACAGGCCTCAGGATGACAAGGCCGAGATTATGTAGTGGGTAGGGCTCCCTCGCTGTGCTTCGGGACAAACATAACTTCACCGCGCACTCACCGTGATGCGCATGATGCCGTCGATCTCGTTGGCATCGTCTTTCCCCTTCACGAATGACACCGCCTGCGCGTCTTTGGTTTTGGCCAGCGGATCCAGCAGCTTCAACTCCCGCAATTCAAACATTCGATTGCCGACCGGGTGAATGTATTCGTCGTACACCGCGCCATACCAGACGTAGGGCTTGCCCTTCCACACCAGCATCAGGGGTTCACCGGCGCGAAACGCTGCGATGAACGAATCCGGCGAGATGGGCGCGCCCGGCGCGAATTCCGCCTCGATGCGGACCTTACGTTCAGGCGTCAAAGCGTAATCGCCGTTGATGTAGCGCAGCAGGTCGCTGTAGTCCGGCGCTGTGAGCGGCGAGATGCATTTGTATCCGCCGAATGCCTTCATCACCAGGTCGCGGTGAGGGATCAGGACCTCTTTCTGCTGAAGCAGCATCTCCACCGTTGCCGCCCAGGCATAGTTATCGCAGGGTTGGGCGGCCGCCACAAAGCGTTTGGGCACTTCCGCGGCGATCGCGGACTCGCCCGGCTTCTTCTGATAGGTCGCGCGGGGCTTTTTCTGCGCGACGGCGGGAAGCATGCTGAGGATTACAAAGCAGATCAGGGCGCGGTGCATCACGCTAGTGTACCGTCTGTCGTCGCGGGAAGCAGCAGCGGTGTGATTAAATCAGACGGGATTAATTTAACTATGGCGCGTGCCTATCTATCGCTCGGATCCAACGTCGGTGACCGCGAAGCGCACCTGCACGACGCTATGGCCGCGCTGGGCGAGCTGGGCATGATCACAAAAACATCTTCTGTTTATGAGACCGAACCGGTTGAGTTTCAGGCGCAGGCATGGTTCTTAAATTGTGTGGTGGAGCTGGAAACCGAGCGTCCGGTAAGGGAATTGATGGCGGGGATCCTCGCCATTGAGAAAAAAATGGGGCGCCACCGGAGCCTGCCCAAGGGCCCCAGGAACATCGACCTGGACATACTTTTATTCGAAAACCAGATGGTTGACGAGCCCGGTATCAAAGTTCCCCATCCGGCGATGCAGCGCCGCCGCTTCGTGCTGGCACCGCTGGCGGAGATTTCTCCCGATGCGATTCACCCAGTATCCATGCGGTCCGCAAGCAATCTGCTGGAGGCGCTGGGCGATGAAGGGGGCGTGGTGCGGCGGCTGCCTGAGCCAGCGAAATAGGGTGCAATCCCGCCCAAAACGGTGAAAAACATTTCATTCGCAAATTGTTTAATCTTTGTCAAGCTGATTCTATGCGGGTTTGCGGCCTCCCCACTTTTCCACAGCTGTGAAAAACCCTGTAAAAATGCGCCTAAAACCCTTTTCGTCCCGAGTCAGATGTTGTAGACTACCTGTGTTTGAGGCGTTTCACGCACTCACAACTTCAAGGAGGAAGACACAATGGCATCAGGCATGACCAAGACACAGCTCGTCCGCGCGATGGCCGAGAAGATGGAACTCAACAACAAACAGGCCGCAGCGTTCCTCGAACTGCTGGCGGACACCGCCGTGAAAGAGACCAAGAAGAACGGCGTATTCGTGATCCCCGGACTGGGACGTCTGGTGAAAGCGCATCGCAAGGCCCGCATCGGCCGCAACCCCCAGACCGGCGAAGAGATCAAGATCAAGGCGAAGACCGTGGTGAAGTTTCGCGTAGCCAAGGCCGCCAAGGACGCGATCGCTCCGGCGAAGTAGTCTCAGCACCTGGCTTTATGGATTCAAGGCCAGCCTTCGGGCTGGCCTGATTCATTGCAAGGAAGTAGGCCTGCACTAGGCCGCGAAGATGAATCCCGTCGATTCTCAGCGTTACGAATAGCTACTTCTCAAGAACTGCCATCCGCGACAACCGATTTTGGATAGCGTCGGCTGCCTTGAAATAGGCGGCATCGAATCGGGTCCGGTTCGTATCACCTTCTTGGTACCAATTAGAGAGAAATGTTTCACTGCCAGCACTTTGAACCGAAACGACTTCGTTACTTGTTGCCTTGAAGGCCTCTTCCGCATGCTCGTAAAGCTCCCGGGAATAGAACGGCCGAAGGGCCTCGATAGTCTCAAGGAGTTTGTTGCGCGACAGGATCAGGCTGTCGAGGCGCTGACCCAGCCTCCTGCGCTTCTCTTCCTCGTCTTCCTCATGCGGTTCTACCGAAAAGGTGGGCCTCAATGTATTCATGGCCAGGCGCGAATCAGTGAGCGCCTTATATACCTGCTTCATCGCGTCGAACTCGGTCTCGAAGTGGGCTCTGGTGACGAAAACCGATTTATCGATCGAAGCCTGAATGTAACGAGCCTGAGTGTCTAGCGAAGCTTTTAAGCGCTCAAGAAGCGTCAAGTATTCAGCCTTCTGTTTTTCAACCCAAAGCTTCCCAGTAAAGCCGCCAAGCCCCATGACAACGGCGCTTCCCCCTGCAGCGCCCAGAACAACCTGTATCGTGCTGACAAAATCCATAAGCACCTATTTCTTCGCACTCAACATATCCACCACCCGGTCAAAGTCTTCGAGCGTCGCGTACTGGATCACGATCTTGCCGCGTCCTTTTCTATCTGTAATTTCTACTTTGCATCC
This sequence comes from Terriglobales bacterium, assembly GCA_046714215.1. Classification (GTDB taxonomy): domain Bacteria; phylum Acidobacteriota; class Terriglobia; order Terriglobales; family Acidobacteriaceae; genus DATLCI01. The sequence goes on from JBKKBM010000121.1 coordinate 13,708, forward strand.
TAAAGTACTTTGCAATTCTAACTCCGCTGCCCGCACATTGGCATCCACCGCCTTCTGGGGCTTGGTCGCGCGCGCTTCCGGTGAGACCAGGCCGCGCACCAGGTCTTCCGTCTGGCGCACGCTGAGTTTCTTCGCGTCGATCTGTTGCGCAACTTTCGCCATCTGCTCCGGCGTAGACAGCATCATCAATGCTTTCGCGTGACCAAAACTGAGAGTTCCCTGCTCGATCTGTTGTTGGATCTCCGCCGGCAATTTCAGGAGCCGTAAAAAGTTTGAGACCGACGTCCGGTCCTTGCCCGTCTTATGCGCCATCTGCTCCTGGGTGAGACCGAACTCGCGGGAGAGGCGTTCATAGGCGCGGGCTTGCTCTACCACGTTGAGGTCTTCGCGCTGCAGGTTCTCGATGATGGTGATTTCCATCGCCTGCTCGTCAGAAGCAGCGCGGATCACTGCGGGCACCGTCGTTTTGCCAGCACGCCTAGAAGCCATCCAACGGCGCTCGCCTGCCATTAACTGATAACGCCCACCCGGAAGCGGCCGCAGCACGATGGGCTGGATCACGCCCTGCTGCTGGATGCTAGCGGCCAATTCGGCCAGAGCAATCTCGTCCAGTTGGCCGCGGGTCTGGTAAGGGTTGCGATCGATCAGCTCCAGCGGAACCTCTTGTGCACCTTCCCGGCCGGGTGCTGGTTGGGCGGCGGGAGACGCGACAGGAGCGGCTGTCCGATTCGATGGCAACAGCGCGTCGAGTCCCCTGCCCAGTGCTTTGCGTTTTTCATTCATGATGTTTCCTTATGGAGCGCGATCCGGACTGAGAACGGCGGCATCGAGCAATTCTTTGGTAGTTTTTTCGGATTGCGCCTTTTCGGAGTGCGATCGGTCCGCGTGTTTGCCCATGATCTCTTTGGCCAGCTTGATGTAGCTTTCCGAGCCGCGCGAGCGCGAGTCATAAACCAGGACGGGCTGTCCGTAGCTGGGCGCCTCCGCCAAGCGGATATTGCGTGGGATCGTGGTCTGGAAAAGGCGGTCGCCAAAAAAAGTCTTCAGCTCGCTGGTCACTTGCTGCGCCTGGTTGGTGCGGTCGTCGTACATAGTGAGGACCACACCCTCGATCTCCAGGCCCGGATTCAGGGCCTGCCGGATGCGTTCCAGGGTGTCCAGCAATTCGCTGACGCCTTCCATAGCAAAGTATTCCGCTTGCATGGGAATAAGCACGGAATCGGCGGCCACCAAGGCATTCAGCGTGAGCAGATCCAGTGCGGGCGGGCAGTCGAGGACGATGAACTCAAAGCGCTCGCGCAGCGGCTGCAAGGCGTTCTTCAGGCGGAATTCGCGTCCCTCTTCCTGGACCAGCTCCACATTGGCGCCGACCAGATTCTTGCTGGCGGGGATCACCCAAAGCCCTTCCAGGCTGGTGGGCTGAATCAGTTCTTCCGCGCTGGTTTCGCCGGCCATTAGGTGGTACGTGTTGCGACGCTCCGGATCGCGGCCCAAGCCGACTCCGCTGGTGGCGTTCGACTGGGGATCGCAATCGACCAGTAGGCACGGCACCTCGGCGGCGGCAAAGGACGCGGCCAGGTTGATGGACGTGGTCGTTTTGCCCACGCCGCCCTTTTGATTCGCCACCGCTATGATTCTGGCCATTGAACTCCGAATAGTGGACCGACTATAGCAGCCGGGGTAGAACCGGGAATCTGTGAATTAGCCGAGCTTATTGAGGAAATCATCTGGATTTGGCGGTAGTTCCACGTGGAACATCGCGCAAACAGTGGCATTGAGCGAAAGGTTCCACGTGGAACATCCTGTGGAATAGTAGCCGCCCGTCCGCTCCGGGCGCCGCAGCTATTTTGACGTGGTATCTACTTAGTTACTGTTGGCACTCTTGATTACCTGCACCACAAAGTGTGCAATAATGGCATTGGACAGGCAAAACTTGGCTCAAAACCGTATGTTCCTCCCACTGTGGCCTGTGGAAATCTTCAATCGCAAGCTGTTGGCGATACTGGCACTTTCGCCATCAAGCCACTAAATAGGCCGCACTTCCCCAAGAAACACCCTAAATGAGGCAAAACATCCGTTTTTCGCTGATATAGTGGCGGCACCATGGCCCCGGTAGCTACCTCCCAGCGTCCGCAGGTTAACTCCAAAGGTTCGCCCGCCCCAGTCAGCCATGCCCCGGCCGATTCCCGCCTGATGTCCCTCGACGTCTTTCGCGGTATGACTATCGCCGGCATGACCTTGGTCAATAACCCGGGCACTTGGGCTGCAATCTATCCGCCGCTCGCGCACGCTGAGTGGCACGGCTGGACCCACACTGACCTGGTGTTTCCCTTCTTCCTCTTTATCGCCGGCGTTTCGATGGCGTTTTCATTCACGTCCCGGGAAAATTCGGGCGCGAAGAAGGACGACTTGTTGCGGCATACGCTGCGCCGCGCGGGCATCATTTTTCTCATCGGATTTCTGCTGGCCATCACGCCGTACTTTAACTTCGCGCACGTGCGCATCATGGGCGTGCTGCAGCGGATCGCCGTTTGCTATGCCATCGGTGGACTCATCTATCTCTACACGCCGCGCAAACACCGCGCCATCATCATTGCGTCCGCACTCGTTGCTTACTGGGCGATGCTCACCTTTATCCCGGTTCCGGGATACGGCACCGGCAATCTCACGCCCGAAGGGAACCTCGGCGCCTACATCGATCGCGCGCTTATGGGCGGACACCTCTGGAAACCCATGTGGGATCCGGAAGGCTTGCTGAGCACCATCCCCGCCATCTGCACCACGCTCATCGGCACCTTCGTCGGCGAATGGATGATGATGAAGATCACCTGGCAGAACAAGGTAAAGGTGCTTGCCATCGGAGGAGTTGTGGCGATGCTGGTAGGCACAGCGCTGCATCCGCTCTTCCCCATCAATAAAGGATTGTGGACCAGTACCTATGTGATCTTCACCGCCGGTTATGCGATGGTGCTGCTGGCGGCCTGCTACTGGCTGATCGACGTGCTCAAATGGCGTGCCTGGAGCAAGCCGTTCCTAGTCTTTGGCATGAACGCCATCCTCATCTTTACTGCATCGGGATGGCTGTCGAAGAACATGGGCATCTTCAGGGTAGAACTGCCGAGCGGCCGCATGGGTGGAGTGAATGCCTGGATCTACCAGACTATCTTCGTGCCGCTGGCCAGTGATCCACGCAATTCGTCCCTGGCGTATGGTTTGGCGTACGTACTGTTCTGGCTGGGTATCGCCTGGTGGCTGTACAACAAGAAGATCTTTGTGAAGGTATAGTGTGTCACCAATGTTGACAACCAAACTGAGTCTCGAGCCGGCGGCGACAGGGGATTCACCCGATGTCCCCAACCTGAAGCGCGGACTGCTCTTCGGCGCCATGGCGACCGTTGCGTGCATCCCGCTCTGGGGCGGTGTTGTGTACCTGTTCAGCCCAAATCTATTGGCGGCGCTGTTCGTCGCGATGGCGGTGGGTTTCCTCATCGCGTGGGCGAGCATGCATGGCTTTGGTCACATCAACCGTCCGGTGCAGGTGGCAATCGCCGTTTTCACCTCGCTGGCCGCCGTGGGGGGTGAGATCATCTATTTCTCACTGGATATCCTGGTGGACCAACGCGCTGCCATTAACCTGGAGAACATGAGGGAGATGATCCCGGTCGTCGCGAAGGGCCTTTGGCGTCTGGAGAAACTCGGGCTGCGGGGGTTCATCGCTCTGCCGTGTGCATTGCTTTCGGCGCACTATTCTTCGGTTCTCGTTGATCTGCGGATCAATGCGCCGTGGCGCGTGCGGGGAGCAAACCGTTCCTCGTCTTCGGAATGAACGTGGATTTAAAGAGAGCGCACCTTTTGTTCCAGTTCCTGCGTGATCGTGTCCGCATCCGCGCCAGGAGAGAAGCGCACGGGCTCGCCAATGCGCACGTGAATCTTTCCCCAAGGCGCGAAGCCGCGCCATCCCGCGCGTTTGACGTCCCACAAGCCGTCGATGCGCATCGGCACCACGGGCAAGCCCAGTCCCGTGGCCAGAAGTCCGATACCGCTGCGGAAGGGCGCAATCTCTCCGTCGCGGGTCCGGAGCCCCTCGGGAAACACCAGTACGCTATAGCCGCGATCAATCGAGCTGCCGGCAAAGGCAAAGCTCTCGCGCAAGCCGCTCGCTTTAGGGAGAGGGAAGACGTTGAAGAGTGCGGTCATCAGCCAGTAAGCCGCCCGGGAAACGATTCCCGAAATTACTCCGGCTCCCACCGGCGCACGCAGACTGCGGACGCGCTCTCCCTCCATGGCGACGGCAAGCCGCCGACGCAGGCGGAAGGGAAGTGCGGCCAGGATGAAGCCCACATCGACGTAAGCCACGTGGTTGCTGATCACCAGCACCGGTCCGCTTACTCCCTCAAGATTCTCCCGGCCTGTGATCTTCGGCCAAGAGAGAAGGTAAGTGGCAGGGTAAGTGATCAGGTGATAGACCATCACACGAATGGCTTGCATCACGGTTGACTGCGCCCAGCGAGGATAGCGATACGCGCCGGCCTCCGCACCCGATGGAGCGGACACCAATTTCTCCAACTCGCCCACAGTAGTAATGGCGGCGAAGTCCGTCTCATCGATGGATACTTGGTAGCGATCTTCCAGAGCGCAGATCAATTCCACCCGCTCGAGAGAACTAAGTCCAAGGTCGTCGGAGGAAGTAGATGCTGCAGACGCAGATCGGCCGCGCACTTGGGCGACCAAGTCCGCAACCCCGCCACCTGCGCTACCGGGCGTTTTGTCCGCGCCCGGGGCGGCCCCCATAAAATGCTCGACCGCGCGCGCCTGAATGGCGGAAAGCCGCGGCTTCTGCGTGGCCGTGCGCGGGAAGTCGGCATCGGGCCACGCATACCAGTGACGGATCTGTTGGAAAGGGGGAAGCGCATGGTTGACGCGACGTGCCACATCCTCAATCTGCGCTGACGGCTGAAGAAGAATAACCGCGGCGGGTTCGGCATTGCCGCCGCGGGCAAAGCCGAACACCACCGCATCACGCACGCTGGGATCCCGGCGCAGCGCGCCCTCCAGGTCCTGGGGATAGATCTTCATCCCCTCGCTGGTGACGATCACATTCTTCTCGCGTCCTTTGAAGTGAAGGTAGCCTTCGGCGTCGAGCTCGCCCAGATCGCCGGTGCGCAGCCAGCCGGCTTCGTTGTCGAGCGGCGTGAGACTTCCGCCCTGCCAGTAATTGCGGGCAATGGATTCGCCGCGGACGAGGATCTCTCCCGTCGCACTTAGTTTCAGATCGCGTCCCGGCAAGACTTTGCCGATGGAGCCGGCGCCCCGGCGGAAGGGATGATTCACGCTGACGAGCGAAGTAGTCTCGGTCATGCCGTAGCCTTGCAGCACCGCAATGCCGACGCGGGACCAGAAAGTCTCAGCGGCGGCGTCCAGCGTGGCGCCGCCCGAGACGATGGCCCAGAAGCGCCATCCGAAGAGCCGATGGACAACGCGGAACCGCCACCACCGCTGCCATACTTTCTCGGTTACAGCCTGCTCGAGTTGTTGCGCCAGCCAGCCTTCGCCCTTGCGCTCCGCGATGAAGCGTTCCAAGTGCGCTTGCAGCGACTCCACCATGCGGGGCACCGCCACCAGCACCGACACGCGTTCCCGGCGGATGGTGCGTTGGATCTCACCCGGAGCCAGACGCTCCGGAAACACGACGACGGCGCCCAACAGCGGCGGCAGAAAGATGCCCATGAATTGTCCGAAGACGTGACTCAGCGGCACCAGGCTGAGAAAACGCAGCGGATGAAACCAGCGTTCGTACCGGAGGTACTTCGCGATCTCCGGCTCGAAGGGTTCAAGGTTGGCCAGCACGTTGCCATGGGTAGTGACCACGCCCTTGGGTTCATGAGTGGTGCCGGAGGTGAAGATGATCTGCAGGGGATCGTTGCGCGTGAGGGCCGCGTAATGCGGCTCCGCGGAGTGGTGCACCACCAGCGACGGCATATCTTTCAGGATCATCTGCGGAAGGCCTGCCGCCTCCGCGCTCAAACCACGCGCACAAACCAGGAGCTTGCCCGCGACCTCAGCAAAGATGCGGCGGACAAATTCCGGCGAGCCCACGCGGTCCAAAGGAACGACCACGACACCGCGCATCAGGCATCCGAGAAAAACGGCGACCCACTCTGCGGAATCGTCGCCCCATAACAGGAGGCGGTCGCCCTGGGAGATGTTCCGGGCATCAAGCTCGCGCGAGAAGCGGCACGCCGTCGTCCAGACTTGGCCATAAGTCCACACAGCACGACGCAGGCCTCTGCGCTGCACAAAGGCAAGGCCGCGCGCATGGCGCCTGAAATATTCGAGCCAATCGATGAGTGACTCGCGGGGCATAGT
>JBKKBM010000122.1:0-6276 GCA_046714215.1 Terriglobales bacterium
TATCTTCGAACGGGCGAAAACTGAACAATGGTCGGGACGGGCAGATTTGAACTGCCGACCCCTCGCACCCCAAGCGAGTGCTCTACCAGGCTGAGCCACGTCCCGACTAGGAAAGAAGCCGCTCGAGCGAACGGCGGGGTAGCTTTTATTCTACACGATTCACCGGGGCGGATCTTGCCACAGCACCTCGACCGCCGCCCCCCGGGGCGAGAGGAAACGCAGCGAGTTGGTGTCCGTCCGTGCCTCCGTGGCCGCGCGGTACCAAGTACAGCGGGTCTGCGTCCGCGTCTCGAGCAACACCAGCTTGACGGAAAGGAAAGCGCCCTCATCGCAGGAAGCCAGCCCGCGCGCCGGGTCATAGAGCAGGCCTGCGGCCTCACCTGGGATGTTCGCCAAGACCAGCATGCGTCCCGCGCTGCCGTGGAAGAGCAAGAAGTCGTCGGTCGCGTGTCCTTGATAGATCAGCCGCGCCTTCTTGTTCTTTACCCAGATGCGCGGCGCCACTATCATCAGTACGGCGGCCACCAGCAGCACTGGGACCACGAGCTTCAAGACTTTTCGCACCCGCGCCGACCTCGGACTTGTTCTGGCTCTACGTTCTGATCCCGTAAAATCTGACACCAATGTTCTCATACCTGCTTCTTGCCATCGCCGTCATTGGCACCATCGCCAGCACTGTCTTTCTCGCGCTCGCGCTCCTGGGACGCGCCCGCTATCGGCGTGAAGTCGCCGTGCGCACGCAGCAGCCGCAGCCGACGCGTTTGCCCTTCGTCAGCGTGCTGAAACCTGTCCACGGCCTGGAGCCCCGCCTGCGGGAGAACCTGGAAAGCTTTTTTCTCCTCGACTATCCCCAATTCGAACTCATCTTCTGCGCCCGCCAGCGCGATGACGCCGCCCTCGAACTGGTGCGCGAGTTGATGCTGAGGTATCAGAACATCAGCGTCACGGTACTGACCAGCGGCGATCCGCCGTGGCCCAACGCCAAGGTCTATTCGCTGGCGAAGATGGTGGACGCGGCGCAGTACGACATCTTCGTTATCAGCGATAGCGACGTCGAGGTGAAGCGTGATTACCTGCGCGAAGTCACGCGCCCCTTTGCCGATCCCCAGGTGGGCATGACGACGTGCCTCTACCGTGGCTTCCCCACCGGCGGTTTGTGGTCGCGCCTGGAAGCGCTGGGCATGAGCGTGGAGATGACGTCGGGCGTGCTCATCGCAAATTTGCTCGAAGGCATGAAGTTCGCGCTGGGGCCTACCATGGCCATCCGCAAGAGCGTGCTCACCCAGATCGGGGGCGTGGCGCCGCTCGGCGACTACTGCTCAGACGACTTCCTCATCGGCAACCTGACTGCCGCAGCCGGTCACAAGGTCATCCTCTCTGAGCATGTGATCGATCACATCGTGCTCAACCGCGACTGGAGCGCATCGTGGAAGCATCAGGTGCGCTGGATGAAGAGCACGCGCTGCTCGCGCCCCAAAGGACACTTTGGCTCGGGCCTCACCTTCGCCATGCCCTTCGGCATCGTTGGACTGGTCGCGGGGATCTGCCTGGGAAAGCCGCTGCTCGGAGTAGGCTTGCTGCTGTGGGCGATCGCGAACCGCGTGTTGCAATCGATCGCCATCGGCAGCGGTGTAGGAAAAGATCCGCGCGCGGTGCGCGATGCCTGGCTCTATCCCCTGCGCGATCTACTCGGCTTTTTCTTCTGGATGGCCAGCTATGGTAGCCGCGTGATCGACTGGCGGGGCGAGAAATACCGGCTCGAGGACGGCGGCAAAATGGTGAAAGTCCATTAGCGGAACAAAGAAGCGGCCTCCCGTCCCGATTAAGTCATTCGTAAGATCCTAACGGATAGCCCCGTCAACCACCTACTGGGTCCTGCAAACCACGAGTGGTAGAATCCGCTCCGCGCCTTTAGGAGCTTCTATGGAGATTCGCTGCGTCGTGACGGGTAAGGACAAATCCGGCAAATCAGTGATCGTGCGCAACACGCCGGCGAACCCTGTGACCGTCGCTGCGCTTCCTGGGTACGAGTTTCGTCGCCTGTGGGGAAGCGATTCGGTCCCTGAACTTCCGTCGGACGGGACTCCGCCACCACAGCCTCGCTATTTCCCACCGAAGAACGGTTTCCGCTTCGGCTTCTTCACCATCCCGCCGGATACAAGCACGAGCCTTAAGCAGATCAGCACCGCGTCTGCTCTCGGAGAATTCGAGCAGAAGTTGCCGGGCCTGATGGATGTTATGGAACAGGACCACCCAGGCATGCACACGAGCGAGTCGGTGGATTTCGACGTTGTTGTTTCGGGCGAAGTGTGTCTCGAACTGGATGACGGAGCCGAGGTTGTTCTGAAAGCAGGCGACTGCGTGATTCAGAACGGGACCCGCCACGCCTGGCACAACCGGTCGACCGAGAAGTGCGTGATCGCGTTCACGTTAGTGGGTGCGGAGCGCAAACGGTAAACCCCGCCCTGGCAAAGCAAGGGATGGGGTGCCCCACGCATTTAATTTGAGTGGAAAGGCGCGCTACTTCTGCGGAACGAATTCTTTCGGCAAGTCCGCGCCGCCGCCAAAGAAGTACGCATTCATCTGTTCGGCGATGAACTCCTGCGCCTCCGGCTTCCACGGCTGCAGGCGATACTCATTCAAGAGCATCTTCATATGCTCCATCCACTGTCCCCAGGCCTGTTTGGAGACATTCTCATAGATCTTCTGGCCCAGCGGACTATCAAAGGGGGGCTCGTCGAGCCCTTCCAGTTCTTGCCCCAGCTTCACACATTGCACCATGCGCGCCATGGTTGAGAGTTCCTTTCAGTTTTCCGTTCTGCATGATTCTATAAGAGCGTAAGCCTCGCTCGCACTAGCGCCGACGCTTGCCCACTTTTTTCTCCCGCTTCTCCCGCTTCTTCCGCTTGTCAGATTTCTTTGACGGCGCCTGGCCCAGCGGCTTCAGCTTCACCGGCGCATCTTCGACGATGGAAAACTGCAGCTTCCGCTGCATACGGTCGATACGGTCCAGCAGCACCCGCACCCGGGCGCCCATGGAATAGGTCTTGCGCGTGCGCTCGCCGATGATCTGCCGCGTGTTCTCACGGAAGGTATAGCGGTCGTCGATCAGGCTGGGCAGCGGCACCAGCCCTTCGATGAACATGTCCGTCAACTCTACAAAGAAGCCGAATTTGGTGATGCTGATGATGAGCGCGTCGAACTCTTCACCCACACGGTCGCGCATGAACTTGATCTTCTTCCACTCGATGAGTTCGCGCTCCGCTTCGTCCGCGCGGCGCTCACTCTGGCTGCTCTCCTCCGCAATGCCATGCAGCACGCGTTCGGGGATGGGGCCGCCCAAGTCTTCTTGGTGTTGCTCCGCTATCTGTTGCTGATGTTTGCTGCGACGGCGGCCGGCATGGCGGTCATCGCCGCGCTGCCGCTTGGACCACGGCGACGACGCCTCACTGTGCTTGGCGTTACCGGTCAACGTAGGTTGCGGATCGCCCGACTCCGCTTCGTCCGCACGCAGCACCTCCTTCAGGATGCGATGCACGATCAAGTCCGGATACCGCCGAATGGGCGAAGTGAAATGCGTGTAACTGGGCGCCGCCAGCGCAAAGTGGCCTTCATTCTTCTCTGCATAGCGCGCCTGCTTCAGCGACCGCAGCATCAGGTAAGAGAGGATGCGTTCTTCGGGTTGTCCCGCAATTTTTTGCGTGAGCTTCTGGTACATCCGCGGGGTGATGTGGACGTCCTGCGGCAACTCCACCGTCTGGGCATGGCGGCCGCTGCCGTGCCGCTGGCGCCGATCGCCGCGCAACTCCATCTTCTTGATGGGCAGCGACCCCACGCCCAGCGAGTAGCCAAAACTCGCGGCCAGCACTTCGAAGTCGTAGATCTTTTTCGCATCCGGCTTTTCGTGGATGCGGTAGAGCGCCGCGATACCGCGGTTCTCCAGATACGTGGCCACACATTCATTCGCCGCCAGCATGAATTCTTCGATCAGGCGATGCGAGAATTTGCGCTCGGAGCGGGTGACACCGCGCATCATTCCTTCCTCATCGAAGTCAATGACCGGCTCCGGCAGGTCAAAGTCGATGGAGCCGCGGCGAACGCGCTTGCGATTGAGCGTCTCCGCCACTTCGCGCATCAGGCTGAATTCCTCCACCAGCGGCGCGAATACGCGGCGCGCTCCGGCGTCGCCATCGAGGATGAGTTGCACGTCGGTATAAGTCATTCGCTCCGCGGAACGGATGATGCCTTCGTGGATCTCATAACCCACCACTTCGCCGGCGCGGTCAATCTCCATCACGCAGGAAAGGACCAGTCGCTCGACTTTGGGCCGCAGACTACAGATGTCGGTCGAGAGTTCCAATGGCAGCATGGGCACGGCGCGGTCGGGAAAATAGACAGACGTGCCGCGCAGACGGGCCTCATCGTCGAGCGGCGTTCCCTCCCGGACGTACTGCGCCACATCGGCGATGTGCACCTGCAATTCGTAATTGCCGTTCGCCAACTCGCGCGCGAGCACGGCATCGTCGAAGTCGCGGGCGGTCTCGCCGTCGATAGTAACGATGGGCAGATCGCGGTAATCGCGGCGTGACGCATACTCGGGATGGGGAATCACATTTGCGATGGACTGCGCCTGCTCCAACACTTCGGCGGGAAAATGGTGGGGCAAGTGGTGCTTGCGGATGATGATCTCCACATCCACGCCGAAATCATCTTCATAACCCAGGATCTCGATGACCTTGCCCTTAGCCGATTGGCTAGGCGAAGGCCAGTCCGTGATCTCGATGTCCACCACCACGCCTTCTAGGTCGTCCCACTGGCGGCGCTTCGCCTCATTGCCCAGCACACGATGCTTGCTTTGCGCGTCAGCCTTCTGCGCGGCTTCCGGGATCTCCAGCCCAGGCGAGATGATGACTTCCCGGCTGATCTTCTCGTCCATGGGTGTCACAAAATTGAAGCGGCCGCCATAGTGGAAGGTGCCGACTACGGTGGTATGCGCGCGGCCGGCCACCTTCACGATGCGGCCTTCCGCCCGGCGGTCACTGCCCACCTTGCCCAGCTCCACCATGACCAAGTCGCCATGCATGGCTAGGCCGATGGCCGACGGCGGTATATAGATGTCGCCGTCCAGCTTTTCCTTCAAGGCAGGGCTCTGGGGGATGACGAAACCGAAGCCGTCGCGGTGCATGTGGAGGCGTCCGCTAACCAGATTCTTGCCTCCGCCTTTATCGGCGGCGGGAAGCGCGTAGCGGTCGCGGCCGATCTCGACCAGTTCCCCCGCGCGCATCATCGTCCGCAGGCGGACCTCAAGCTCACGCCGGTCGGTGCCGCGCAGGTTCAACTCTTTGACCAACTGCTTGAAGCCAGCCGACGATTTCGGCTGGCGCTCAATGTGTTCCAGTATCTGTTTGTCTGATATCACCCGTTTTCCTTAAGCCTTCTGATGCAACGACCGTAACCCATAGTAAGCGCGAAACCAGATTTCTGCTAAGCGGTTCCCCCGATATAAGAAATGCTGCCAGCGGCGCACTATTTACACATACCGCGTGGGTATTTCTCCACGGACGCAACCACGCCGTGGCGGCTCAACGCAGTAACACCGCGTGATTCCGGGCTATTTGGGATTCGCGAGGTGAGTTAGCGGTTTGGCCTATGAATTGCGCTAGATTTGCTGACCCCCAGAACAGCGAGATCGCCGTTTGAGCTCAAACTTTCCGATCTTGCAGCGCCTGCAACCCGCTTCGCCGCGCTCTGCGTGGCCGGAGCATAGCCCATACCGAAAGGACACTCCTGATCATGTGGAAACCTGCCACTCCGCCGACTACCACTCCTAACAAATCGAACGAAATGGAAAAGACCATGCCTCCTGTCACCGGCTCCACCTCGACTTCCGCTCCTACGATGAATGAACCCACGCCCGCCGCTGCTCCCCGCAATGCCGCGCTCAACACCTCTGAACAGGCCACCATCGGCAAGTCGCTGGTGATCAAAGGCGAAGTGACCGGCTCCGAGTCGCTCTACATCGACGGTCGCGTGGAAGGCAGCATCAATCTGCCGGGCAACCGGGTCACCATCGGACGCAATGGCGTGGTCGCCGCCAATGTTGTGGCCCGTGAGATCGTGGTCATCGGCAAGCTAAAGGGCAACCTCACCGCCAGCGACCGCGTGGACATCCGCAATGAAGGTTCGCTGACCGGTGATGTTGTGGCCCAGCGCATCAGCATCGAGGATGGCGCCTTCTTCAAGGGCGGCATCGACATCCGCAAGCCGGGCGGGCAG
>JBKKBM010000123.1:0-6224 GCA_046714215.1 Terriglobales bacterium
GTTCTCTTCCGCGTAGGGCTGCGTCACCGGGATGGAGAGCGCGGCCAGGAAGTCGGACATGGGCGGGTAGGCGGCGGCGTCCGAGCCGGTCACGCGAAAGCCGCGCTGCTTCAGCATCCCGGCGAGCGAGGCCATGGCGGTGCCGCAGATGCCGATGAGGTGGATGTGTTTTTCGGGCGACAGGGTCATGCGGGGACCATAGAGAAGCGGTTCGCTTGAACATTGATGGAGACCTTGAGGCCAAGGGGCATCACGAGATTGGGCGGCGCGGCCAGGTGTCCGAAGGGTACGCCGTACGCGATGGGGACAAGCAAATCGCCGAGCGTTCGCAGAATCACTTCTTGCAGCGTGTAGTCCTGGCCGCCGGGCTGAACGCAATCCAGCATCTGTCCGAAGATGAAGCCGCGCACGTCCGCCAGTTTTCCCGCCAGCTTCAATTGCATCAACATGCGGTCGATCTGAAACGGCTTGGTGTTCACATCTTCGATAAAGAGGATGGTGCCAGCGGTGTGGACTTCAAAGGGAGTGCCGAGCGATGCCGCCAGCATGGAGAGGCATCCGCCGTAGAGGACGCCTTCCGCGTGACCGGCTTGCAACGCTTCAGCCGCGACGTCGATCCTCCCGCTGAGGTCGGGCCAGGCGTGGCCGTCGGAAAAATCTTTGGCCACCATGGGCCCGTGATACGTGACCAGGCCGGCGTGATCGAAAAAATAAGTCAGCAGCGTGGTGACATCGCTGTAGCCCATGAAGAACTTAGGATGCGTGCGCACGATGTCGAGGTCGATGAGCGACAGGAGGTGATTGCATCCATAGCCGCCGCGCGCGCAGATGATGCCGGCAACGTCGTCGCTAGAGAACATTTGCTCCAGTTCGCGGGCGCGACGCTCGTGTGTGCCGGCAAAGTAAAGATCTTTATCAAGGATGGATTCGGAATAAAAGGTCTTGAACCCGGCTTGCTGCAACTGCGCGCATCCGCGGCGGAGCGCGCCTTCAGTGACCACGCTGCCCGGGGCGATGACGCCGAGGGTGTCGCCGGGTTGCGGAGGGCGAGGGGCCCTGCTGGGTGCTGGGAGGGGCATGGGCATCAGCAGGCATCCTAAATGAAAAACTCTAAACGAAAAACTCGCCCGTCGAGATGAGGCGCGCCGGCCCTTGGAGAAAGACTTCGTGCTCCCAGCGGACGGTCTGCGCGCCGCCGGGCGCTTGCACCGTGACCGGGGACTTCACCGCACGCGCGGAGATGGCGGCGACCGCCGATGCACATGAACCGGTGCCGGAAGACTGTGTCTCTCCGGCGCCCCGTTCAAAAAAGCGGCTCTCGATGAGCTGCGGTCCTACTATCCGGACGAAATCTACGTTAGTACCTTGGGAAAAGTCAGGCTGCGCCTGAATCTCTGCGCCGCGCGCCTGCCAGGCGAAGTCAAAGTTCTCGACGAAGACCACGAATTGTGGGTTCCCCATCCAGATCTTCAGGCCTTGGACAGTGCCGTCCTTCAAGTTCAAGGTCAGTTCGTCGCGAACTTCAGGCACACCGACCTTCATCGCGAACTCGTACTCGTGGCCGCGCGCGCTGGTGAGGCGACATTCTTTTACGCCCGCGCCGGTCAAGACGTTGACCACCTCGCGCTGATCTTTTTGCTTAGCCAACCAGTAAGCGGCGACGCAACGCGTGCCGTTGCCGGAGATCTCTGCCGGGCTGCCATCGGCGTTGATGAGTCGAGCTTCCACATCAATGGCGAGATCGGCGCCGGCGGATCCGGCATAGATCCACTCCACTCCGTCCGCTCCGATGCCGTTGTGGCGGTCGCAGATCCGCCGGGTAAATTCGGCGGGGTCCGTGGGAAGGTGAATGGCGTCAATAAGCAGGAAGTCGTTGCCGCAAGCGCTAGCCTTGGTGAAGGGGATGGACCGGGAAGGCATGTTATTCAAATTCGGAGCCGCCCAGCGTTACCACGCGGCCCAGTTCGGTGTTAGCGCGGAACTTTTCTGCGATCACTTCGTGGTCCCTGCGCTTGGCCTCCACGGTGAACTGCACACGGTGACCGCCGTTGGCCGCAGCACTCTGCACCGAGGTGGGCAACAGGTGTCGGGCTTCGAGGATGCGATTCACCTCGGCCATAAGTTTGTCCGCGTCAGGTCCACTAACTTCGTACATCATGACCAAGGACTTGAAGTTGAAGCGATGCTCCACCCAGCCGAGCGCGTTGAGGGCGACCAGGATGATCAAGGTGCCGAAGATGGCGGAAAGATATTCGCCGCCGCCGACCGCCATCCCGATAGAGGCGACCACGAACATGGTAGCGGCGGTGGTGATGCCGGAAACCGATCCCCGCGAATGGAGGATAGAACCTGCGCCGATGAAGCCAATGCCGCTGATGATCTGCGCCGCAATGCGAGTGCGGTCGAGCGTGCCCTCCGAGTAGCGGAAGGAGAGGATGGTGTACATCGCGGCACCCAGACAGATGAACATATTGGTGCGGAGGCCGGCGGGCTTGTGCTTGATCTCGCGCTCCAAACCGACCGCGCCACCCAGTACCGCCGCGAGAATCAGCTTCACGACTGTGTCAGAGACGAAAGTCGCCAGACCCATCGTTGGGTTGATCACATGCCAAACACTGCGAAAGAAGTCGCCCATAGGAGTGTGAAAGTAAGAGCGAGATTCTAACACTGGACAGCAATTACCGGGTCGAGTGGTAAATCATCGCGGGCGGCTTCTCCGGAGTCTGGATGCGGGCGATGGCGGTGAGGCCGTCGGGATGGGCGGCGACGGCGGTCGCGACCGCATCACCTTCGACCGCGATCACGTAATCGGCCGCTCGCGAAGGCTGGGCGAGGGCGGCGTCCCAGATGAGGTAGTTGCCTTCATTGACCACGCGTCGCAGATGGATGCCGGACGATTGCAGCGCGCCCACATAGCTGCCGGTGAACATCAAGAGGCGTGAATCGGCGGGGAGCTTGCGCAACTCGGCAGCTAAAGCGGCTTCAAAGTTTATCCGCGTGACCGCATTCACGCGGGCTTCCCGCAGGCAGATGGGAACGCTCTTCCACACAGAAGTATAGCTGGCACCGATCGCGCCCAGGATGAGCACCATCACCGCACGCTGGGCGCTGCGTTGCTGCAACAGGCGGCGGGCGACGTCGAGCGTGATGCCAGTGAAGAGCGCGATGGCCGGCAATAACTGCAAACCATAGCGGACGTTGTAATAGGAGAACGGCCACCACTCCGGAATGAAGATGGGAACACCTCCATAGGCGATGGACAACATGTAAAACGGTAGGGGCACCCACAACAGCAGCGCCGGACGCATACCGGCGTGGAAGATAGCGAGCGCCGTGCCGACGAGCGCAATGATAAGCAACCACCACTCTCGCTTCCCTTCCGCCAGGTTCAGGCGCGCGGTCTTGGCGAAATACACACCCGCGGTCTTCACGCTTTGAAAGCCGGGGTGTGGCGGGTCGCCCGCCTTGGTAGTGCGTTCGGCAATGCCGCGCGCGGAGTAAGGGCCCGTGGCAAACTCTATCGCATTGCTGAAGATGGCGTAGTTGTAGGTAAGCCAGATGGCTGGCCCCAGCGCCATCAGGAGCAGGAAGTTGCGGACGGCGGGCAGCAGGAGCTTCCGCGGCTGGCTGTGCGGGGTGAGCCAAACCAGTACGACGAGCGCTACCGCGGATGCGCCCAGGAACCAGCCGTCGTAGCGAGTGAAGATGGCGCAGAGGAAGGCGGCAGCAGTTTTGTAGAGCGCCCGCGCCGCGGAGACCTCATCATTCGCCCTGACTGCCTGGACATACTGCACGACGAAATACACCGCCCAAATAACCGTCGCCAGAAAAATGGACTCTGTCATCGCGGTGGCTTGCATGTAGATGAGGTTGGGATTCACCGCGTAAATAAGCGCGGCGGTGCGCGCGCCCGCCGGGGAGGTCACTGATTTTCCTAGACGCAGCATGCCCAGCGTCCCCACTACGTAGGCGGTCATCGAAGGGATAGAACCGGCGATGCCGGATTGCCACAGCCGATCGCTCCACACGAAGGGGAGCATCAGCAGATGGGGAAACGGGAGCCACACGGTACCGAGTTGGAGGGGACCCGGGGTGAGCGAGTCTACGACCCGGCGCGCGATGTTGAGATGCGCAACCGCGTCGCCATAGAGAAGGACTTGGCCCGTCGAAAAGAAATAAATGAAGGCGGTGACGGAAACGATGGCCGCGAGGACCCCGACCACTGACTCTTCTGCGAGGGCTCGGGAGTGGGCGCGTGTCAGCAATCGTTTTTAATCCAAATGGCTCAGCTCACGGAAGAGCTGGAAGCGGGCGTCGATCTCCCCGCGGCTGAGTTCCTGCAACCGCTGGGTGCCAAACTTCTCTACGGCGAACGAACCCATCACGCCGCCATAGAACATGGCGCGCTTTAAGACTTCGCGATTGAGTTCCGGCTGCGAGGCGATGTAGCCCATGAAGCCTCCGGCGAAGCAATCACCGGCGCCGGTGGGATCCACCACTTCTTCGATGGGCAGCGCGGGCGCACGAAAGGGATGCAGCCCGGCTTCCTTGAAGAAGGCGGTCGCACCGTATTCGCCGTGCTTGATGACGAGCACGCGCGGCCCCATGGCCAGTACTTTTTGCGCGGAGCGCAGCAGGCTGGTCTTGCCACCCAACATGCGCGCTTCGCCGTCGTTGATCATGAGGATGTCAATGCCCTTCAGGGTCTCGGCGAGTTCTTTGGCTTTACCGGTGATCCAGAAAATCATGGTGTCGCCGCCCACCAGTTGCGCATTCTTCATTTGCCGGCGCACGCTGCTCTGCAAAACGGGGTCGATGTTGGCGAGGAACAAATATTCGGTATCGAGAAAATCTTTGGGGATCTGGGGATCAAACTTCTCAAAGACGTTGAGGTCAGTGCGCAGGGTCTTAGCTTCGTTGAGATTGTCGCCATACTCCCCGGCCCAAAAGAACGATTTTCCCGGCGCGCGCTGGATGCCGCTGGTGTCGACGCCGCGCTTGCCCATAACGGCCTCGTCTTCCGCGGTGAAATCGTCGCCCACCACGGCGACGACGCGGACATCGGTGAAGAAGCTGGCGGCCAGGGAGAAATACGTGGCCGAACCGCCCAGGCAGCGATCGACTTTGCCGGAAGGGGTCTTTATGCCATCAAATGCGACTGAACCGACGACCATGACTGACATGGGTTATGCGCCCGCCTTTTGGGGATCAAGATATTTGTTGAGCAGCAATCCCAGCTTCGCTCTGGTTGCGGCTGGAATCTTGCTGCGGTCGGTCATGATGGCAAACTGTAACGCGCTGCCACATTTGCAGCCTCGTTTGGTCGGAACGGCGAGGATGGCTTCGCGCAACACCCTCGTCGCGTTCTCGGCATTTTGCGTGGCCACCGCGATCACTTGCTCGACGGTCACAGCGTCGTGCCCTTCATGCCAGCAGTCGTAGTCGGTGACCATGGCCATGGTGGAGTAACAAATCTCCGCCTCGCGAGCGAGCTTGGCCTCCTGCAGGTTGGTCATGCCGATCACGTCCATACCCCAAGTACGGTAGACGTTCGACTCCGCGCGCGTGGAGAATTGCGGCCCTTCCATGCAAACGTAAGTCCCGCCCAACTTGTTCACCACGCCGATCTTTTTGCATCCGGCGGCGAACGCCTTCGCCAGTTCATCGCAGATGGGGTCGGCGAGCGAGACGTGGGCCACGATGCCTTCACCGAAGAAGGTGTCAGCGCGATGGCGGGTGCGGTCAAAGAACTGGTCCGGAATGACGAAGTCGGTGGGTTTGTGCTCTTCCTTGAGCGAGCCCACGGCGGAGACGGAGAGGATGCGCTCCACACCCAGTTGTTTGAAGCCGTAGATATTGGCGCGGAAGTTCAATTCGCTGGGCAGGATGCGATGACCGCGGCCGTGCCGCGAGAGGAACGCGATCTTGCGTCCCTGAAGCGTGCCCAGGAAATAGGCGTCAGAGGGATCGCCGAACGGAGTAGCTTGCTGAAGTTCGCGCACCTCGGTCAATCCGGGCATGGAATACAGACCGCTGCCGCCGATGATGCCAATCTCTGCCTGCTGCAAATGAATCTCCAGGATGAAGGGGGTGGGAGAAATGGTGTCGCGAACTATTGATTATACAAAAGCGCTACGCGCTTCAGTCCCGTTGCATCAGGCGGACAGCGAAGACGGGAGCGACCGCCTTGAGGCTGAGGTTTCCGGTGCGCGCGGTCTTTTTCC
>JBKKBM010000124.1:0-6294 GCA_046714215.1 Terriglobales bacterium
GCCCTGGCCCTTCTGGTACCGCGTCGGTCTGCTCATCGTCCTTGGCCCGTCGGTCACCTTCGGCGGCTTTCTCCGCCAACGCCAAATCACCGGAGCCTCGTCGAGGGTCTGAACTTCCACCGCTTCGGGCATTATGACCTGCAATCAGGCAGGGTTGACCAAGGGTAGTCGTTCCCCAGGGACGGAGACGTAGCCAACTACGTCTCTACGACGCGTGGATGACACCGGCGGAGAGGCGGTACGGCCCAACGTTCAGACCGGCAACGATGATAAAATGGGACTTCCGATGACTGTTGCCAATACACTCACGGCCGCTCCAGAAGCGGCCTCCACACCACCCGCAGCTCCGACGCCCGGAGTTCGGACCAAGATCGGCTTCGTCAGCTTGGGCTGCCCTAAGAACCTGGTCGACAGCGAGGTCATGATGGGACTGCTGGCCGAGGCGGGCGTTGAACTCACGCAATCGGCCGCCGACGCAGACGTCATCGTCGTCAACACCTGCTCTTTCATCGACAGCGCGAAGCAGGAGTCGGTGAATACGATCCTGGAGATGGCTCAGCACAAGATCAATGGCAAAGCGAGGCGTCTGGTCGTCGCCGGATGCCTGGTGGAGCGCTATGGCAAAGAGATCCAAGCGAATATCCCGGAAGTAGACGCCGTCGTCGGCACGGGCGAGTTGGAAGCGATCCTCGCGGCGAGCGGCATAACGCCGCAAATGGGACAAACGGCCCAGCCAGGAGATTCTCCCTTCGTGATCTTAGGGTCATCCGCGCTGAACAAAGCGACAGCGGGCACATTGACTCCCGCGCCGGTCTCATCGCGTTCTGAAGGCGATGCCCGCGAATCTGCCGGACGCTTCTCCCGCCAGGACTGGGACGGCGCCATCGCGGACCTGCCCAACTACCTCATGACGGAGCACACGCCGCGCGTACTCGCCACTGGTAAATATTCCGCGTATTTGAAGATTGCGGAAGGCTGCGACCATCCCTGCACGTTTTGCATCATCCCGCAGTTGCGCGGCAAGTTCCGTTCGCGGAGATTTGAATCGGTGGTGGCGGAGGCGGAGCGGTTAGTCGCAAGCGGCGTCCGCGAACTCGTATTGATCGGGCAAGACACCACCTGCTATGGCGAAGACCTCGGATTGAAAGACGGCCTCGCGCTGCTGCTGGAGCGGCTGGCGCAGATCCCCGACGTGCAATGGGTGCGCTTCCTCTACGCCTATCCCAACAAGATCACCGGCAAGTTATTGGATACGATCGCCGCCCATCCAAAGCTCTGCTCTTACATCGATGTTCCCTTGCAGCACGCCGCACCCTCCGTGTTGAAGCGGATGAAGCGCGGCGCGGGCGCGGACATCTTCCTGAAGTCCATCGCCAAGATGCGCGCGACCATTCCCAACCTCACCTTGCGGACGTCCTTCATCGTCGGCTTCCCCGGTGAGACGGCGGAAGATTTTGCCGCGCTTTGCGACTTTGTCCGCGAGGCGAAGTTCGACTGGCTGGGCGTTTTTGGTTACTCCGATGAAGACGGGACGTCGTCCCACAACCTCGAAAACAAAGTTTTGCCGCGGGAGATCGAGCGACGACGCAAGCAACTCATGCAGATCCAGCAGCGCATCAGTAAGCAGAAGAAATCGGAATTCATCGGCCGCGAATTCGACTTGCTCATCACCGGCGCCTCTGACGAAACTGACCTGCTGTGGGAGGGCCGCACCGAGATGCATGCGCCGGAGATCGATGGCAAGGTCTACGTCAACGACTTCGGCCCTTACGATAAACTCATGCCTGGCCAGATGGTGCGGTGCGAGATCACAGAAGCCCACGACCATGACCTGATCGCCCGCGTGATCTAGGAACATTTTCAGTACTATGGCGAAGAAAAAGCTTAAGACCCTGCGATGTCCGATCTGTAAGTCGCTCGTCACCGCCAAAGACGAGGAGTTCCCTTTCTGCTCAGAGCGCTGCCGCACCATCGATCTGGGTAAGTGGGCGAGCGGCGCCTATCGCATCTCTTCTCCCATCCTTGACCCGGATGTGCTCGAGCGCATCGCCGAGGGCGAGGATCCGGAGCGCAAGCCCAACTGATGCCTGCGACCTCGCCGCCAGTTGCGCAGAAGACCGTGTGGGCCTGGGCCGCAGGCTCGTTCTTCGGTATTGGGCTGATGGGCAAAGGCGGCGGCACGGTCGCTTCCGCCGCCACGGTGGCGCTGTGGTGGCTGGCCGCGAAGTACCTTTCCCCTACTGCGCTACTTTATGCCACCGCCGCGGGCGCCCTCGCGGCCACGCTGCTGGGCATCTATGTAGCAGAAGTCATCGCGCGCGAGCTAGGCAAGAAAGACCCGTCGGAAGTGGTGATCGATGAAGTCGCCGGCCAACTGATCGCGCTCATCGCCGTACCCGTGGATTGGAAATATGCGTTGGCGAGTTTTATACTTTTTCGAGCCTTCGATATCGTGAAACCGCCACCAGTGCGCAACCTGGAAGCGCTGCCTGGGGGCGTCGGCATCATGATGGACGACGTCGCTGCCGGCTTCTACGCGCTGGCGACCGTGCATGGCTTGCTCTGGTTGCATCTGTTCTGGTGATTGCCTAACGTATTACCCCATATGGGGATCTCTGACCGCATCCTCGGGAAGAAGAACGTGAACGGCAAGCCGCACATCCACGCCCTGGATCCGGTGGCGGCACTGCATGGCGGCGAGGTGCGCATCGTGGGTTCGTCCCTGCGACCGCACACGCAAGTGCTGCCGCAGGTGCAATTCGGCCAGGTGCCAGGAGCAGTGCTGGTCAGCTCTGACGGATTTGTGATCGCCAAGGTTCCGGACGAGGCCACCTCCGGCCCGGTGGTGGTCACCGCCAACGGCGCCACCAGCAACGAACAGGACGTACGCATTGGAGTGCCGGTGGCGGACGGTCTGCACCCGGTCGCCAGTCCCGCCATCGACGCGCAGGGCAATATCTACGCCACATTTTCCGGACCACGCGGGCAGAAGGTCCCGGTCTCCATCTTCAAGGTGGATACCGATTACAACGTGAAGCCCTACCTCACGGACCTGATGAACGCGACCAGCATCGCCTTCGATCACGATGGCAATATGTTCGTGAGTTCGCGGTACGACGGTACCGTGTATCGCGTGGCCGCGAACGGAACGATGGCTTCCTATGCTGAGGGCATGGGCGTGGCGACAGGCATCGCCTTCGATCCCACGGGCAATCTTTATGTCGGCGACCGCAGCGGGACCATCTTCAAGATCGACCGCAACCGCGAGACCTTCGTCTTCGCTACGCTGGAAGCCAGCGTGAGCGCCTATCACCTCGCCTTCTCTGCGAATGGCGACTTGTTCGTGACCGGACCGACCACCTCCAGCTTTGACGCCGTCTATCGGGTGGATCCGCACGGCGTGGTCACCGAGTTCTATCGCGGATTAGGCCGTCCGCAGGGATTGGCCTTCGACAGTGCGGGCAATCTCTACGTGGCGGGATCGCTGAAAGGGCGGCGCGGCATCGTGAAGATCACGCCGGAAAGAAAAGCCTCGCTGGCGGTCTCCGGGAACGGGATCGTGGGCCTGTGCTTCGCGCCGGCACGCGCCGCCATCATCGCCACCACCACCGCCGTGCATTATCTTGCTTGGGGCATTGAAGGAAAGCCGTTGTTCGGGTAGCTTCAAGACTGCCCATGATCGCGGAAACCATTGCCATCGGCTCCGAGCTGCTCACCCCCTTCCGCCAGGACACCAATTCGCTTTTCCTTACGGAACGACTCAACGAGTTGGGCATCGAAGTCGCCTTCAAAACGGTAGTCGGCGACAACCAGACGAACTTGGTCTCAGCGGCGCGTATCGCGCTTACGCGTGTCGACATCGTCATCTTCATGGGCGGACTGGGACCCACGGAAGACGACCTCACCCGCGAAGCCGTGGCGGAGGCCATGCGCTTGCCGTTGCGGAGGAATCCTGACATCGTGGCGGGCCTGTATGCGTGGTACGCGTCGCGCCGCCTGAAAATGCCGGAAGTGAACCTCAAGCAAGCCGACGTGCTCACCGGCGCAGCCGCGCTGATGAACAAGAATGGCACCGCGCCCGGCCAATGGCTGGAAGGTCTGTACGAAGGCAAAGAGAAAATCGTGATGCTCTTGCCCGGGCCGCCGGTGGAGTTGAAGGCGCTGTTCATGGAGCAGTGCTTTGACCGGCTGCGGGAAAAGGCGCCGCCGCAAGTCATCGCGACCCGGGTGTTGAAGGTGGCGATGATGGGCGAATCGCAGTGCGACCAGCAGATCGCGCCTATATATAAGGAGCACAACGCGGTGGAGACCACCATCCTCGCGGGGCCGGGCGAGGTGCAGATCCATCTGAAAGCTAGAGCGGAGACGCTGGCAGAGGCGCAAGCGCTGATCGATGACTTGGCCGAGGAGTTGGAGGACGAGCTCGAGGAACAGATCTTCTCCACCAAGGGCGAGACGCTGGAGCAGATTGTGGGCTACTACCTGCAGATGCGCGCGCAGACGCTGGCGGTGGCGGAGTCCTGCACCGGAGGGCTGCTCTCGCAGCGCATCACGGCGATGCCGGGCAGCTCGCGGTATTTCCTCGGGGGCGCAGTGGTTTATTCCAACGAACTGAAAACGGCATTCGCGGACGTGCCGCCACTCCTCATCGCCGAGCACGGGGCGGTGAGCAAAGAAGTCGCCATCGCGATGGCGGAGGGCATCCGCAAGCGCTGCCAGGCGACTATCGGAGTGGGCGTAACGGGTATCGCCGGGCCAACGGGTGGAACCCCGGAAAAGCCCGTGGGACTGGTCTTCATCGCGGTGACCGACGGGAAAACACCCGAGGTCCTCGAGCGGAAATTCCCTGGCGACCGCGACCGGGTGCGCCACTTCGCTGCGCAGCAGGCGTTGGACATGATCCGCAAGCAACTCGCCTGACCATGCGGCTCTTCGTCGGCATCGATATACCGGATGAGATACGCGGGCGCATCTCCACTTACATGAACGGTCTGGAGCAAGTTGCAACGAGCACGAAGTGGGTGCGGGCGGAGTCACTGCACGTGACCGTGAAATTCATTGGCGAGAGCGCGCAGTTGGACGAGATCAAGCGAGAGCTCGCAGGGGTAAGCGGTCCACCGCTCTCTATCAGCTTTCGCGGGACAGGGTTTTTTACGCCACGTTCGCCCCGGGTGTTTTGGGTGGGAGTGCAGGCGGGGCCGGAGTTGCAGGCGTTGGCGAGGTCGGTGGAAGACGCACTCTTTACGCTTGGGTTTGCCAAGGAAGACAGGGAATACTCGCCGCATCTTACGCTGGCGCGCGAGGGGTCGGGGCGTCCCGCGGGGGCGCGCGAAGACCGCGCCAAACCGAAAATGTATCTACTGAAGGCAAAGGTGGAGTCCGATCCCGCGTTGGGGAATGTGGACTTCGGTACAATGCAGACCACGGAATTCTTTCTCTATCAGAGCGAGACCCGGCCCGAGGGCGCGCGATACACCAAGTTAGCGCGGTTCCCTTTGGTATAGCTCCTCATGCCGACAAGCTTCATGCCGATAAACCTAATCATCATCGCGCTGGTGGCTTACCTGCTGGGATCGATCCCCTTTGGTTACATCCTGGTCAAACTTTTTCTCCAGCAGGACATTCGCGCGACGGGCAGCGGAAACATTGGTGCGACGAATGTGGCGCGGTCGGGAAATAAAGGTCTGGCGATCGCGACGCTGCTGCTGGATGCGGGGAAGGGTGCGCTGGCGGTGCACTTGGCCATGCTGCTAGCGCTGCGCTATTTGCGGCTCACCGACTGGTGGTATTGGCCGGACGGCGATCATTTTCAGGTCATTGCGCTGCTCCCGGCTTTAGCTGCGCTGCTGGCAATCCTCGGCCACATGTTCCCGGTCTGGTTGAGGTTCAATGGGGGCAAAGGAGTGGCCACCGCGGTGGGCGGTTTTGCGCTGCTTTCGCCCAAGGCCATTCTGATCGCCTTGGCCGTCTTTGTGGTCATCTTTGCCCTGACGCGATATGTTTCGGTAGCATCGATCGTCGCGGCGCTGGCTTTTCCCATGGGATATCGCATCGTGGAACCCCAAGACAGCCGGCCTCTTGTTCTCCTGGTGCTGTTGACCTCATCTCTCCTCATCGTTGCGAAGCACCAAGCCAACATCCGCCGGCTGATGGCGGGCATAGAGCCAAAGTTCGGCAAGCAGGCTATTGACACGACTGACCCCGTCGAAACGGAGAAAAGTATATGAGGCTTAGCGTATGAAGATAGCCGTTATCGGCGCGGGAGCGTGGGGGACGGCCATCGCGATGGTGCTG
>JBKKBM010000125.1:0-15674 GCA_046714215.1 Terriglobales bacterium
ATCCTGGAGTCGGTGATGCGGCGTAATCCGAAGCACACCGGCGCCAACCACTACTACATCCATGCGGTAGAGGCGTCGCACCATCCGGAGCGCGCGCTGAAGGCGGCGGACCGGCTGCGGGACCTTAAGCTAAGTGCGGGGCACCTAGTCCATATGCCCGCCCACATTTATCTGCGGACGGGAGATTACGCCTCCGCGGCGGACGTCAACGTGGTGGCTGCCAATGCCGACCGCGCGTACATCACGCGCAGCGGCAGCAAGAGCGGCCTGTACCCGCTCTTCTATTACTCGCACAACATCCACTTCCAGGCGTTGGCGGACGCTTTTGCCGGACGCTACGTCAGCGCGAAGAAAGCGGCAGACATGCTGGTCAAGCACGTGGCTGCGGCGATTAAAGATCTCCCGCCCGTGGAACTGTTCATGCCCACTCCGACTTATGTCGCGGTGCGCTTCAACAAGTGGGACGACGTAGCCAAGGAGCCGGAGCCAGACAAGGCGCACCTTATCCATCACGCGGCCTGGCAGTGGGGACAAGGGATGGCGAGCGTCGCCAAGGGCGATCTGAAGGCAGCGGAAGCGAAGCTCGCGGCGCTGAAGTCAGAGGTAGAGAAAGCGCCGGCGGAAGCGATGGTGGACAAGAACTCGGTGAAGACAGTGTTTGGATTGGCGGCCCACTATCTGGAGGCGCGCATCGCGGAGGCGAAGAAGGACTACGCCGGCGCGGAGAAGCACTATCAGATGGCGGCTGATATTCATGACGGCTTCAACTACATCGAACCGCCGGAGTGGCCGTTCCCCGTGTATGAGGCGATTGGCAACATGCAGGTGAAGGCCGGCAAAGCCGCCGAGGCGGAGAAGTCCTTCCGCGCTGACCTCAAACGCAATCCACGCAATGGACGCTCGCTGTACGGGCTGATGCAGAGCTTGAAGGCGCAAGGGAAGGATGCGTCCGCGCGCCTAGTGGAGCTCGAGTACAAAGAAGCGTGGAAGCAGGCTGACACGCAACTGGGTGGCACGATGACGGTCAACGAGAAGGCGAAGAAGGTCGCCAAGCGCTGAAGGCGTGGCTCCCGCTGTCCCGCGTATAATTTCCGTATGGGTGCACACGGACATTCACACGCGGGGCAGCAACAGCCTGCTCCTACACCGCTGCCGGGAATCGGCGCGATTGTTGCGGTCGGATCAGGCAAGGGTGGCGTCGGCAAAACCACCATCGCCGTCAACCTGGCCATCGCTTTGGCCAAGATGGGGAACAAAGTTGGGCTGCTCGACGCCGACATCTACGGGCCCAACGTTCCGCTGATGATGGGCGCGAGCGGCCAGCCGCGGCTGGTGAATGAGAACCGCATCGAGCCGCTGGAAGCATTTGGCGTAAAACTCATCTCCGTGGGGCTGCTGAATCCGGGCGACAAGCCTCTGGTGTGGCGCGGTCCCATGCTGCATCAGATGATCCGCCAGTTCCTGCAGCAAGTGGAGTGGGGCGAACTCGACTTCCTCATCGTCGACCTGCCGCCGGGCACGGGCGACGTCGTTATCTCGCTCGTGCAGACCGTGCCCATTACCGGCGCGGTCGTGGTCACCACTCCATCCGATGTCTCACTGCAGGATGGGCGGAAGGCGATCGAAATGTTTCGCCAGGTGAAGGTCGACATCCTTGGATTAGTCGAGAACATGGGAAACTTTACCTGTCCGCATTGCCAGCATGAGATCGACATCTTCTCCAAAGGTGGAGGCGAGCGCACGGCCCGGCAGTTTGGCATCGACTTCCTGGGAACCATCGAACTCGACGCCGCGATCCGCAAAGGCGGCGATAGCGGACATCCCATCGCGCTGCTGGGCGAAGGCGTGGAGGGCGCGAAGTCGCTCTACGAGTTGGCCAAGCAGGTGAAAGAGCGCGCGCTGGACGTGGCGTCGCGGCAAGAGAACGTGATCGAGGTTAAGTAGCGCCATTTCTTGACACTCACTCCCACACTTCCTAGAATCAAGGAGGAGCGGGGCGTTGCCTCGTTCGCCTGCGACCAACAGCTAACCTTTTGCATCTAAATAATTTAGGTGGAACGCGAAACCTTATTTCATGCCGCCGCAATCACAGATCGGACCGCGGGAACGCCAGATCCTGACCGCCATCGTAGAGACCTATATCTCGACGGGAGAGCCGGTGGGGTCGCGGACGCTTTCGCGCGCGAGCCAGGAAGGGCTGAGCGCGGCGACCATACGCAACGTGATGGCGGACCTGGCCGATGCGGGCTTCCTGGATCAGCCGCATACGTCCGCCGGACGGGTGCCCACGGCGGAGGCCTACCGTTATTACGTAGAGCAGCTTTCCGGCAAGACCCACCTCTCGCATGTGGACCAGGCGAAATATGCGGAGTCATTCCGCGGCGTGGCGGATGTGCAGGAATTCATGGAGCGCACCTCGCACGTGCTGTCGCTGGTATCGAGCGGCGTAGGAGTCGCTGTTTCGACGGGCGGCAGCAAGCACGCGCTGGAGCATGTGTACTTCACGCGGCTGGCGGAGAAGAAGATCCTGGCGGTACTGGTGACCACGGCAGGAATCGTCCGCGACCGCGTGCTGCGCATGGAGCGCGACCTCAGCCAGAACGACCTTGAGACCGTGGCGCGGTATCTCAACGAAAACTTCCGCGGCTGGACCATGGAGGCGATGCAGACGGAAATCGCTCGCCGGGTGGAACAGCAGCGCAGCGACTACGACCGCACTATGCAGTCGCTGGAGCAGCTTTACAAGGGTGGAGCGCTGGAACATGCCCCGTCGGAGAAGATGGTGTTTGTCGAGGGCGTGGCCAACCTGGTGGTCACGCAGGCGGACAAAGACCGATTGGGCCAACTGTTGCGCGCGTTGGAGGAGCGCCAGAAAGTGGCGGACATCCTCTCGGCGTATCTCGACACGCGCGAAGAGGCCGTGCGCGTGGTCATCGGCCTGGAAGATACCTTCCCGCAGATGAAGGACCTAGTGCTGATCGGGGCACCGGCGCGGGTCGGCGGCGAGGTCCGCGGCTCACTGGCAGTGATCGGCCCTACGCGCATGGACTATGAGGGCACCATTAATGCGGTGGGATACATCGCCAAGCTGTTTGACAAGATTCTTAATGAAGTAGAGCAGCAGTAGGAATAGACCCCCCAGGACTCATAAACAGGACTCATAACCATGGCTGACAAGACCAAAGTGAAAGACCCGCTGGAGTTGGAAGAGCATCCCAATGACGCGGACACGCCCACCGCGACGGTGACCGCCGATGACATCATCAAGAAGCTACAAGCGGAGCGCGATGGACTATACGACCGCCTGGCGCGGCAGCAGGCGGAGTTTGAGAACCTGCGCAAGCGCACCGAGCGGGAGAAGCAGGAATTTCGCGAGTACGCGGTCGCAGACACGCTGCGTTCGCTGTTGCCCATCCTCGACAATTTCAACCTAGCGCTGCGGGTACAGGGCAGCAACGACGATCTGCGCAAAGGCGTGGAGCTGATTCGCAAGCAGATGGAAGACGCCATGACCAAGCTGGGATTGCAGCCAGTCCCGGCGCTGGGCGAACCCTTCGATCCGCGGCTGCATGAGGCGATTGAAGTGGTGGAGTCTTCGGAGGCGGAAGACAACCACGTTCTGGAAGAATTGCAGACCGGCTACAAGTTCAAAGAACGGCTGTTGCGGCCGGCCATGGTCCGCGTGGCGCGCAACCCTCACCAGTAAAATCCCCGTACAGAATTGATGATCGGACCTGACTGAATTTGGCGACTAAAGAAAAACGCGATTACTACGAAGTGCTGGGCGTGGGCCGCGCTGCGACCGACCCGGAGCTCAAGGCCGCCTATCGCAAGCTGGCGCTGCAGCATCATCCGGACCGCAATCCCGGCGACGTGGGCGCGGAAGAGCGCTTCAAGGAGGCCAGCGAAGCCTATGGCGTGCTGTCTGACGCGGACAAGCGCGCCGCCTACGACCGCTTTGGCCATGCCGGGCTGAACGGCGGTGGTTTTGGCGGCGGCTTCCAGACCACGGTCGACATCAATGAGATATTCGGCGACTTCTTTGGCGACATCTTCGGCGGCGGTGGCGCAGGATCCCGGCGGCGGTCGCGCGCGCGCCAGGGCGGCGACCTCCGTGAGGACCTCTCTCTCACCTTTGAAGAAGCGGTCTTTGGCGTGAAGAAGCAAGTTAAGATGCGTCGCAACGAAGTGTGCGAGGTATGCATCGGCAGCGGCGCGGCCGCGGGTAAGGCGGCGGTGCAGTGTACCGATTGCGGGGGGCGCGGACAGGTACGCTTCCAGCAGGGCTTCTTCAGCGTGGCGCGCAGTTGCGGACGCTGCGGCGGCACCGGACAGATCATCAAAGATCCATGCATGGCCTGTAAAGGGCATGTGCGCACGCAAAAGGAGTGTGCCATGGAAGTGCAGGTGCCCGCTGGCGTTGAAGATGGCACGCGCATCCGCTACAGTGAGCAGGGCGACGCCGGCATCCACGGCGGGCCCGCGGGCGACATGTATGTGGTGCTGCACGTGGCTGAACACGCGTTCTTCGAGCGCGAAAACGAAAATCTTTTTTGCGTGATGCCGCTCTCGTTTCCGCAGGCGTCGCTGGGCGCGGAGATCAGTGTGCCCACGCTGTATGGCGGCCACAAGCTGAAAGTTCCCGAGGGCACGCAGTCGGGCACGCGTTTCCGCATCCGCAGTAAGGGTGTACCCATCCTCAACAGCACGGGCAAGGGCAGCCTCTATGTTGAGGTCAAAGTGGAGACGCCCACCAAGCTGAACAAGCGGCAGCGCGAGCTGATGCAGGAGCTGGAAACCCTGACCGAAGTAGAGAACAAGCCGCAGAAGGGCGGACTGCTGGACAAGGTCCGCGACATCTTCGGCTAGCCGGTCTCGTCTCATCAAAAAAATCCCAAGATCTGACAATCTAATGACTCGCCGCCGCTGGATTGCCGACCAGGTAGAAGGTGACCGCGCCCTTCTGCTCGGAAAGAATGCGCATCACCTCACGCGCGTGCTACGCGCCAAGGTGGGCCAGGAGTTCGACATTGTTTATCAGGACAAGGTCTGCGGCGAGCGGGTGCGGACAGGACGCATCGCGAGCATCGAAGACGAGCGCGTGGTGTTCGAATTGGGTGCGGAAGTAGCGCAAGCGGAGTTACGCCGCATCACGCTGTTGCTGTCCATCTTTAAGTTCGACCGCATGGAGTGGGCGATCGAGAAGACGACGGAGTTGGGCGTGACGGCCATCCAGCCGGTGATCGCACGAAGAACAGATGCGCACCTGGCCGCGGCCGCGGGGAAGCGCGTCGAGCGTTGGCGGCGCATCGTGCATGAGGCGGCGCAGCAGTCACGGCGGGTGTCCATCCCGGAGATTCGCGAGCCGCTCAAGTTAAAAGACGTGCTCCAGACCGAGGGCGCATTGCGCATCGTGCTCGCCGAGGGTGGCGCTGACCTCAGCCTCGCAGAGGCCCTCGCTCATAGCGCGAACTCCCCCATCGTGTTGGCGGTCGGCCCCGAAGGCGGCTGGGCCGAGGATGAGCTCGAGCAATTCGCAGCGGCGGGCTGGACGGCAGCTTCGCTGGGCCCCACCATCCTGCGGGCGGAGACGGCGGCCATCGCCGGGCTGGCGATTTGGGCGGCTTTTCCACAGAATTAACACTTTACCGCACATTTTTTCTTCGTTTTCCTTTCGCCCCTGCGATTTTTGGTTCATAATCACACCGGATCACTTATATGTCACCGAAATCGCTCATCAAGCTGAATAAGGAGCAGGAGATAGCAGTCCAGCACGTCCACGGCCCGATGCTGGTGCGCGCCGGCGCGGGCACGGGCAAAACGGCGGTGCTGGTGGAGCGCATTGCGCGGCTGATTGTGGAGGGTCATGCGCGTCCGGATGAGGTCGTCGCCACCACCTACACGTTGAAGGCGGTCGAGGAGATCGATCACCGCATTCGCGCGCGGGTGGAAGAAGATCTCGGGCCGGGCGGCGCCGACGGCCTGCGGGTGATGAACTTCCATCAGTGGTGCGAGCGCCTGCTGAAGTTCCACGATGCGAACTTCCATCTGTTGACCAAAGAACAGTTGTGGGTCTATCTGCGGCAGCAGATCGACGCCAAGCGGCTGCCGCTGCGCTACTTTCAAAAGGCAGCGGACCCCGCGCGCTTCCTGGGTGACCTGCTGGACTTCATGGAGCGCTGCCATGACGAACTGGTGGATGCGGCGAAGTATCGCGCGTATGTGAAGACGCTCCGCCAGCCTGACGCCGTGCTGCCGCGTTTCTACCGCTCAAAAGAGGCAGACACCATCTCCCGCGAAGAGATCATTGCCCGCTGCGAAGAGGTGGCCGACGTCTTTGAAGCGGTGGAAGAGATCCTGGCGAAAAAAGGCACGGGCAGCTTTGGGCAACTGATCGTCCGCGCGCTGGAACTGCTGCGTACCGATGAAAACGTGCTGGCGCGGGAGCGCGCTCATGCGCGCTTCATCCTCATCGACGAATTTCAGGACAGCAACCTGGCGCAGTTGGAGCTGGCGGACTTGCTCACGGTGGGTCAGAAGAACATTTTTGCCGTCGGCGACCCCGACCAGGCGATCTACCGCTTTCGCGGCGCCTCCAGCGCAGCCTTCCAGGCGTTTACCACCCGCTTTCCGGAAGCCAAGACAGTCACGCTGGCGGAGAACTATCGATCGCTGGAGCACATTTTGGCGTGCGCGCATGGCGTGATCAAACTGAATACCGAGCGCGATGCGGACACCTACGCGCGCCAGCCACTGCGCGCGGCGCGCGGCGGGAGCGAGGCCCAGGTCGACCTCATCGTCAACGACGCGGTGGAAGCCGAGGCCTCCGCAGTGGCCGACGCCATCCAGGCGCGGCTGCAACAGGGTGAAGATCCGGCGGAGATCGCGGTGCTCTATCGCCAGCACGCCCACCGCACGGAGATTACGCGCGAGCTTGACCGGCGCGGCACTCCCTACGCCATCAGTGGAACGGACTTGTTCAAGACGGATACGCTGCGCGACGTCGTCGCGTACCTGCGGGCGCTGGATTCCGCCACCGACCACATCAGCCTCTTCCGCCTGGCCTTGCTGCCGCGCTATGGCATCAATGTGGACGACCTCACCCGGCGGCTGCGCTTCTCTGATAAAGAGAAGGGCGTGGCCGGTGCGCTGCAGGCCATGCCCGCGGGCAAGATGCTGCTGCGTGACCTGGCGGAGTTGCAGAAGCGGTACCCGGCGCAGTCGGCGGAGACGCTCAACATCTTTGAGGGTGTAGTCAAAACGCTGGACCTGGATCCAGACACGCTGGAGATCGAATCCATGCGCGGCTTTATCCGCGAGTGGAGCGGCCTGTGCTTTACCAGCTCGCTTCTGCTGGGCGCGTTCCTGCGCTATCTCGACTACTTCCAGCAGGCGGGCGGCACGCTGAAGCGCGAGGACCGTGATGCGGGCGCCGTCCAGTTGACCACAGTGCACAGCGCCAAGGGGCTGGAGTATCGGCACGTGTTCGTGCTCCGCGTGGTGGGAGGCAGTTTCCCGGCGGGCACCAAGCGGCGGCTCTTCGATTTTCCGGAGGCGTTGCGCTCGACCAGGTCGCTGGAGATCGACGACGATAAGATCGCGCATGGGGAAGAAGAACGCCGACTGTTCTACGTAGCCCTGACCCGCGCCCGCGACACGCTCGCCCTGCACGGCAAGAAGCGGGGGAAAGATCCGTATCCCTCGGGGTTCATGCGGGAGATGGGGAACGACAAGGCGCTCAAGGAGTTTGTGAAGCGGCGCGACGCCATCTTTCGCCTGCCCGCGGTGGCGGCCGCGGCAGAGGCCGCCGATGGAGCGCCCATGCAAGGCAGCTTATTTGGCAATCGTCCCGTGCGCACGCTCAGCCCATCCGCGATCGAGGTTTACGAATCTTGTCCGCAAAAGTTTAAGTTCCAAAAGGAAGACCGCATCCCGGAAGGCCCGGCGGCGATGCTGCAATATGGGTCGGCGATGCATCGCGTGCTCCATGACTACTATCAGGCGGTGCTGGCCAAGCGCGCTCCGGACGAAGGCCAGTTGATCGAACTCTTTCGCCAGGAGATGCGGCGGTCACGCATGGAAGATCCGCTCCAGTTCGAGCTCTATGAGCAGGAAGGCGTCAAGCACATCAAGGCGTTCCTCCGCGGCAGCGCGCGGGTCCCGGTGGAAGTGCTGGCCACGGAACACGATTTCGAGATCACCGTAGAAGGCGTGCGGCTGCGCGGGCGGATCGATCGGGTAGACCGCCTGGCCGATGGGGGAGTGCGCGTCCTCGACTATAAGACCGGCGCGCCGAAAGATGAGAAGGCCGC
This sequence comes from Terriglobales bacterium, assembly GCA_046714215.1. Lineage (GTDB taxonomy): Bacteria > Acidobacteriota > Terriglobia > Terriglobales > Acidobacteriaceae > DATLCI01. The sequence continues at coordinate 8,313 of JBKKBM010000125.1, forward strand.
GGAGGAGAGCCTGCAACTGGCTATCTACGCGCTGGCCGCGCAAGAAAAGTGGGGCACGATGCCGGCGCGCGTCGCCTTCCATAGCCTGGAGAATGATTCCATCGTGGAGGTCGCGCCTTCGGCGAAACAATTCGACAAGACGCGGGAGAAGATCCAAAAGGCGGCGGACGGCATCGCCCAAGGGAAGTTTGATCCCAAACCCGGCTACCAGTGCCGCTGGTGCGCGTATGCGATCCTCTGTCCGGCGACGGTGGAGAAGATCTACTCCATCCAGACGGTGGCGGCCGGCGGAGATTAGACCTCACGCCTTAGCACTTAACCCCTGTTCGTCGTCATCACCTTCCTCCGCCTCTTCCTTCGGTGGGGCCGCCAGCTCCGGCTTGCCCGTGAATAGCGGCAGGCCCTCGTTGTCAGTAAGGATGTTGACGCGCGTCTTGTAGTTCTTCAGGTGGGTGGAGGCGGTGGTGAAAGCCTCCTGCGCCTTTTCCAGGTTCTTGCCGATCACCGTGAACTTGGCTTCGAAGTGCTCCATGCTCTTCTGCGCCTTGTGGAACTCTTCCATGCTGCGCGCCAGTCCCTGCTGCACCTGAAACCACTTGTGCACCATGCTGATCGCATTCAGAGTCACCATCAGGGTATTCGGGGATACGGGAAAGACCCTCATCTTGTTCATCTCATCGACTAGGTCACGGTTGCGCACCGCTTCCATGTAAAGCGTCTCGCTGGGCAGATAAAGCAGGCCGATGTCGGTGGTGCCGTTCTCGGGCTGAATGTAGGTCTTTACGCGCTTCGCCTGCTCCTTCATCACGCGGCCAAATGCCTTGCGCGCCTCTTCGATCTCGCCCGCATCATCACTTTCAAAAAGCGCCAGCACTTGCTCGCGCGGGAATTTCGCGTCGATAGGCAGCTTGCGCTCCGGGAAGTTGATCAGCGCATCAGCCCGGCTGTGGCCATCGGTACTGGCCTGCAGGGTGAACATGTGTGTTGGCAGGAAATCAGCCAGCAGCCGCTCCAAGCTGGCTTCGCCGAATTTGCCGCGCAGGTGGGGAAGCTTTAGCAGGTTGTTCAGGTCGTGGATGGAATTGCCCAACGTGCCGACATTCCGCAGTTGCTCCTCGGCGGAGCGGAGGTGCTCCTGCACCTTTTCGAAGTGCGCAAAGCCTTCCTTGATATTGGCGTCGAGCTTGCTCTGGACCTGCCCGGTGATCTCGGTGAGTTTGCGGTCGACCTCGGCGCGCACGCCTTCGAGCGACTTGGTCAGTTCGGTCCGGGCGTCCTGGGCGTTGAGGGTCTGCTTCGCGGAGAGCTGGTCGAATTTCGATTCCAGAGAATGGATAGCTTGGGTGAGGGAAGCCGCCTGCTCCTGGCGGCCACTCGAGAGCTGTGCATCAACCGCGGCGCGGACGGCGCTTAACCCCTCCGCCAGTTGGCGCGTCATCTCACTGCGCAGGTCGCCGCGCGTGCTCTCCACTTGCACCGCCAGCGTGGTGAAGCGGGCGGCCAGGCTCTGGTCCAGCGCTTCAATGCGCTGGCTGGCATGCGCGTCATTATTGGACGACGACGATAGCTTCTTCCACAGCAGCAGGATGAAAACGAGAAGGAGTGCCAGGCAAAGCAGATTGATGAAGATGAGCAGCGCGGTAGATGTCATTGCGTTAAGGGGCCCCGTTGCTCACATTCTAAGAGAATGCGGAGACGCAAGCGAGAAGAAAAAGCAGAGTGATCGCCACCCAAAAGAATTTGGGGGACGCTTGCGCGTCCCCCGTTGGTTGCCTGTTGGTTAACTTACTTCTTTTTCTTTTTTGCGGCCTTTTTAGCTTTCTTCTTGGTTGCCATGTTTTCTATTCTCCCTTTGTCGCAACAATTGTTGCGTTCCTTGAATGTATAGAGTCATTGAAAAACGATGTCAAGGGAAAAGTGAGGGTGACGTTACCTTCGGAGTGCGTGGCGGGAGCGCGGGACTCACGTGAGCGGGTGCCGACTCAACCAACTCAGCGCGAGTCCGCTGAAGATATCCTGCCCGGCGTGCGCGATGATGCCGGGCTTCAAGCTTTTTCTCCAATGCGCGAGCACGCCGAACATCGCGCCCAGCGCGGTGATGATGGTGACCTGCAAAAATCCCTGATACGCATGCGCGCATCCGAAGACGACCGCGGAGATCACGATGCCCGCGGCCGCGTTGCGCGTGAGCGCGGCCATCTGCCGCTGGAGGTATCCGCGGAAGACCACTTCTTCCACGAAGCCGGCGGTCATGCTCAGGCCGATCCACATCATGATCTCGACGGCGGTGCGCGGCGTGAGCGAGCTGACCGCCTCCATCGACTTCTTCAGGGTGAAGGTATCGTCCGGCAGCTGCAGCGCCTTCAGCGCCGCTACCACGATCACCGCCAACACTAATTTCGAGACGATGAAGAAGCCGGCGGCGTAGACCACGTCCATGAGGACATCGTCAAAGCCGCGCCAACGTTGGCCCAGCAGGTCGCCCAGCTTCAGCCCCTTGCGCCGGACACCCAGGATGACCAGCGCGAACAGCGCCCACTGCCAGATGAGCGTGGTCACATAGCTCGTCATGGGGCCGCGCGCCTCACGCCCCTCATGTCCAAGGGCGGAGACCGTGGCCACCGCCGCCATCAGCAGCACGATCAACGCAGTATGCAGATAGGAAGCGACAGGCTGGTGCGGGGCGATGGTAGCAGGAGGCGGGGCGGCGTCGGGCAGCGGCACGTGATTGGTTACTTCGGACATCTTCTCCTAAACAGGCTCTCCTAAGAATATTCTTCCGTAAACTGCTTAGAACTGGTTTCGTAAATACGTTTTGAAAGGACGCGGCTTCAGCTGCGCAGTTCAAGACCGTATGAAAACTTGGCTTTAGCCCCTGAGGCACTTCGGTTTTGCGGCGAAAACCATTTATGAAAACCAGATCTAGTACTGCTAGCAACCCCGCGCCCGGCAACAATGAGTCCGGCAACAGCGCCCGGCCATCTTATACTTGTTTACATATAATGAAGGGTTGCAGTTTGGTTTTCGGGCTGTTCATCAGACATTGGAGCAATCATGGCGAATTACAAAGATACAGATGCAGTCATCATCGCGGGTGTGCGTACGCCTATCGGAAAATTCCAGGGGTCGCTATCGGAGCTCTCGGCGCCGCAGATCGGCGCGGTGGTGGTGCGCGAGGTAGTGAACCGCGCCCGGATCAAGCCGGAGCAAGTGGACGAATGCATCATGGGCAATGTGGTGTCGGCGGGTATCGGACAGAATCCCGCACGCCAGGCGGCGCTTTTCGGCGGGCTGCCGGATTCAGTGGGCGCCATGACCATCAACAAGGTCTGTGGTTCCGGGCTGAAGGCCGTGGGCCTGGCCGCGCAGGCGGTGCAGACGGGCAACGCGGAGATCGTGGTCGCGGGCGGCATGGAATCGATGACGAACGCGCCCTACATCCTGCCGCAGGCACGCAAGGGCTATCGCCTGGGCAATGGGCAGATCGTGGACTCCATGGTGCACGACGGCCTCTGGGAGATTTACAACAACTATCACATGGGCAACACCGGCGAGAACGTGGCGGAGAAGTACAACATCAGCCGCGAGGAACAGGACGCCTTCGCCGTGGACTCGCATCGCAAGGCCGCGGCTGCGTGGAAGGAGTGCCGCTTCGCGTCGCAAGTGGTGGCGGTCGAGATCCCCGCCAAGAAGAAGGGTGAGGCGCCGGGCAAGTTTGAGCGGGATGAATCCGTCCGCGAAGATACGTCGGTGGAATCGCTGCGCGCCTTGAAGCCGGCCTTCAAAAAGGACGGCACGGTGACTGCGGGCAATGCACCGGGAGTGAATGACGGCGCCGCCGCGCTGGTGGTCACCACTTACGCGAAGGCCAAAGAGCTGGGCATAGAGCCGATGGCGAAGATCGTGGCGCAGGCCACCAGCGGCGTCGACCCCAAGTGGGTCATGATGGCTCCGGTGGGCGCCGTGCAGCAGATCTGGAAAAAAACGGGCTGGAAGAACGAAGACGTCGACCTCTACGAGTTGAACGAAGCCTTCGCCGTGCAGGCACTCGCCGTGATGCGCGAACTCGGACTCGATCCGATCAAGGTCAACGTAAATGGCGGCGCGGTGGCGATGGGGCATCCCATCGGCGCCAGCGGCGCGCGGGTGCTGGTCACGCTGCTGTATGAGATGATGCGGCGCGATTCGAAGAAAGGTATCGCGGCGTTGTGCCTGGGCGGCGGTAATGCCGTGGCCATGGCCATCGAGCGGTAGGGAATTGTTTCAGGAGTGAAAGAAAAGGGAGCCAATCGGCTCCCTTTCTATTCGATCGTCACTGACTTCGAGAGATTCCGCGGGCGGTCCACATTCACTCCGCGCATCACCGCCACGTGATACGCAAAGAGTTGTAGCGGGATGATCTCCAGCACTGGCGAAAGATAGCTCGACGCCGCGGGAATGGTGATCACGTCCGCAGTCAGCGCTTTGATCGCGGCATCGTCCTGATTGCAGACGACCACCACTCGCGCGCCCTTTTTCACCAACTCCTCCAACAGCGCGACAGATTTTTCGTAGCGCAGCGCCGATGCCGCGTCCGCATCTTTGGTGATGATCATGACCACGGGCAGGTGTTCATCCACCAACGCGTTGGGGCCATGCTTCATCTCGCCGGTGGGATAGCCCTCCGCGTGGATGTAAGAGGTTTCCTTCAGCTTGAGCGCGCCTTCGAGAGCGATGGGATAGGAGATGTCGCGACCCAGAAACATGAAAGTATCGAAGCCTTCGAGCGCCACGGCCAGCGACTTGCACTGGGCATCGCAGGTAAGCGTGGCTTCGACTTTTTCCGGCAGAGCCATGAGGTCGCGGAGGTGTTCGCGCGTCTCTTCCGCGGTGATGGTGCGCCGAACGTTGCCCAAATGCACGCCCAGCGCGAAGAGCGCGACTAATTGCGCGGTAAAACTTTTCGTGGCGGCGATGGAGACCTCTTCGCCGGCATGCGTGTAGATATTGCCGTCTGACTCCAGCGTGATGGGCGCGCCCTGCACATTGCAGATAGCGAGCGTCTTGGCGCCCTTGGCTTTGGCTTCGCGCTGCGCCAACAAAGTATCCTTCGTCGTTCCCGATTGGCTGAGTAACACGGTGAGTTCATTCGCCGCAGTGAATGGATCGCGATAACAATACTGGCTGGCAAAATCGACTTCGACGGGCACCCACGCCAGGCGCTCGAGGATGAATTCACCCACCATGCCGGCGTGGCGGCTGGCCCCACTGGCCACAATGTTGATTTTGGCGACGGCGCGGATCTCGTCTTCTGTGAGGCGGACGTCTTCCAGCGTCTTGCGCTGACTCTCCGGCGGCAGGTAGCGGGCGATCGCGTCCATGACCGCGCGCGGCTGGTCATAGATCTCTTTCAACATGTAGTGAGGAAACGCGCCCAGGGCCGTCATCAGGCTCCCCCGCCTCCGGCTCCTATGCCACCAACGATGGTCTTCACCACTTCGCCCGCGGGGGTGAGCACCACGATGTCCGCATCTTTGCCGACTTCGAGCGCGCCCTTGGACTCATCGATACCCAGCAGCCGCGCCGGATTCAGCGACGCCATGCGCACGCAACGGCGCAGCTCCCAGGTGGCGGTCTGCATAATATTGCGGACGGCCGCGTCCATGGTGAGCACGCTGCCCGCGAGCCGGCCATTACTGCGGCATTCAAGCCCTTTCACGTCCACTTCGAAATCGCCCAGCTTGTATTTGCCGTCGGGCATGCCGGTAGCACTGATGGCGTCACTGATGAGGATAGCGCGTTCATCACCCTTGGCCGCGAGGAACAACTTGATGAACTCCGGCGAGACGTGGACGCCGTCGGCAATGATGTCGGCGGTGAAGCCCGGGTCGGTGAGCACGGCGGCGACGATACCCGGATCACGATGGTCCATGCGCCGCATGGCATTGAACATGTGAGTAGCGTGGCGGGCGCCGGCCGCGCGGGCGCGATAGACCTCCGCGGCGCCGGCGTTGGAGTGGCCCAGGCTCACGCGGACACCGTTGCGCGTGGCCAGTTCGATGACCTCCTCCGCCCCATGCAACTCCGGGGCGATGGTCATCACGCTTACCGACCCTTGCGACGCCTGCCAAAAGCTCTGAAATAATTTGACCGTGGGGTCCACGATGTCGGCCAAGGGATGCACGCCGCACTTAGCTTTACTGATGAAGGGGCCTTCCAGATGGATCCCCGCCGGACGCGCACGCATCTCACCGACGCCATTCGTCTTGCGGACCGCTGCTCCCAGCTTTTCCAGCGCGGCCAAGGTCTTGTCCACCGGAGCGGTCACGGTGGTAGGGCAATAGGAGGTGACACCGTGTTTGGCGAGCAGCGTCTCCACCGCGCGCAGGGCATCGTCGCTGCCTTCCATCACGTCGTGTCCGGCGGCGCCGTGCACGTGGACGTCAATAAAGCCCGGCGCCAGGATGGCATCGCCCAGGTCAACGTGCTTCGCGTCGGCGGGAACGGGCACCGACTCGCGCGGCCCCACCGCGGTGATCACGCCATCTTCCATGACCAGCACCGGCCGCTCGATGGTCTCGAGGGGAGTGAACAGCGAACTGGCGGTGAGTGCAGTCTTCACGGTACGCCTTCAAGCTTCGTTGGGGGAAAACGTGGTTTTTGATTGTACGGCAACATTCCCAAAATGGAATCAGGCCCCCGGAGCCCCCCACCCTGGCTTCCTCCAAGGTATACTCCGCTCCTATAGCTTCTGTAACTTATCATGCTCTTTAAAACTTTTAGCGCGGCGGTCTATGGTATCGACGCCAACATCATTGAGGTGGAGGTCGACGTATCCGGCATCCGTACCAAGGATGATCACTTCACCACGGTAGGCCTGCCGGATTCCGCCGTGCGGGAGAGCCGGGAGCGCGTGCGCGCGGCCCTGAAGAACTGCGGATATGACATTCCTCCCACGCAGATCACGGTAAATCTGGCGCCTGCCGACATAAAGAAGGAAGGCTCCGGCTTTGACCTGCCCATCGCCATAAGCATTATTGGCTGCTATGGCGGCCTCACCAAAAAAGAATTGCCGGAATTCGTGCTGGTAGGTGAACTCAGTCTGGATGGCGGACTGCGCGGCATTCGCGGCACCTTGCCCATCGCCGTGGCGGCGCGCAACCGCAAGATCATGAACCTCATTGTGCCGGAGGTCAACGCGCGCGAAGCCGCGGTGGTGAGCGGGTTGAATGTGTATCCGGTCACGTCGCTGATGGACGTCGTAAACCTGGTTAACAAGGGCAACGGCATTCTCCCCATAAAAGTGGATACCCAGGCGCTGCTGGATGAAGTGCAGCACTTCAGCGTGGACTTCAAAGATGTGCGCGGCCAGCACACGGCCAA
>JBKKBM010000126.1:0-6339 GCA_046714215.1 Terriglobales bacterium
GAACTCGCCGCGTTCCCAATGCCAGCCTTGCGTATTGCGCTCGCGCGGCGGCACCACGCTCACCGAGAACGATGCCACATGGAAACGGTTTCGCAGCGCCACTCGTGCCATCACCGGGTCTTCCGCGAACACATGCACCGGCAGCGTCACGTCCAGCCGCAACGCGCGCAATACCAGTGCTGACGCCGCGCCCGACACCGCGATCGCAGACAACATTGCCGCCACGATGATGAACAACATGTTGTTGCCCGTGTTCAGCGCCGCCACTCCCACCAGCAGCGCCATGCCCAGGTACACCAGGCCTTCGGTGGTAACGTCGTAGTCGAAGGCCTCGCGCATTCCTTCCAGCGCCACACGCTTGGCCAGGTAGGGCACCGTGTAGAGCCCTACCCAGCCCGCCGTTAGCAGGGCTACGGACGCCGCCACCGCGGTCGCGATCACTTTGCCTTCACGCTGAAAGATGGTCGAATACATCGCCGCCGTCATCGCCAGCGCCAGGCCGGCAAGCGCAATGAAGAAGCGAAACCACGCTCCGCGGTCGAGTTTCGCCACAAAGCCCAGCCACCCCAGCCATCCGGATTGGGTTGTCGCCTTCATCCCGCGCGCAAACACTCCCGCAACATCGCGTTGAATATCTCCGGAGACTCCTCATACGGCAGATGCCCCACGTTCGGGATCAGCAAAAACTTCGCCTGCGGAAATTCCCGCGCCATCTCCCGGCCATGACTCAACCGCACCACCGTGTCGCTTCCGCCCCAGATAAGAATCAGTTCCTTGTCACGCAGCGGTGCCAACCGCGCCGGCAGTAGCTCGTACTCCTCACGCCAGCAGCGCATCACCGCCAACAGAAAGCGCACCGTCCCCGGAACTTTCAACGGCGCATTGTAGCCTGCCACGGTCCCGGGCAGTACGCGGCTCCGGTCCGCATACAGTCGCGTCAAAAAATATCCATGGACCACCGGTGTCGCATAGGGCACGAAGTATCCCGCCAGCCGCCCCCACCACGTCGCAAACACTCGCGCCTGCCACCGCCGTTTTTCTGACCACGGATTCGCCGGCGCTAACAGCACCACTTTCTCGAAGCGCTCCGGCGCCAACGCCGCCGCCAGCATCGCCACCGTTCCGCCATGCGAGCTGCCCACAACATGCGCGCGCGTGATCCCCACTGCATCCATGAATGCCAGCGCCGACCGCGCTGACGTTTCCAACCGGCCATCCTGCTCCACCCGGTCGCTCCAACCGGCGTTGAACAAGTCCGGCGCGTACACGGTGAAATCCCGCGCCAGTTCGCCCAGGTTCTCGCTCCAGGAAAACGAATACCCCATCAGCCCGTGCAGAAACACGACTGCCGGACCGCTCCCGCCATGCAAATAGCGCATCCGCCGGCCCCCGACTTCCGCCCATCGCTCCTCGATCCCCGCCGGTATCGCCTGCCGCAAAGTTTTATGCACCCGTTGCGCCCCTGACTAAAAGTAATCGCACTCGGGACTTCTGTAAAACCGGTATGCCTCTAGCCGGTATTCCTCAGTCCCGCGGAGATCCCGCTGATGGTCGCTCCCAAAGCGAATTTCAGCTCCGGCGTGTCTTCCCCGGCCCGCTTCCGGCGTAATAATTCCACTTGGATAAGACTCAAGGGATCCACATAAGGATTACGCAGCCTGATCGACCGGTCCAGCACCGGATTCCCTTCGAGTAACCGCTTCTGCCCGGTCACCCGCAGCAACATGCGCTTCGTTCGTTCAAATTCTTCTTGCAGCCGCCCATACACGCGTTCGCGCAGCTCGGCATCGGGCACCAGCCCCGCATACATGTGCGCAATGCCAAAGTCGGCTTTACCCATACCCATCTCCACGTTGCGCATCATGTCCTGAAAGAGGTAGAACTCCGTCATCATCGTCGTCAGCAGGCGGACGTTCCCCTCTCCCCCGGCGGCAAACTTCTCCAACGCGTGACCCACGCCAAACCACCCCGGCACCACATGTCGGCTCTGCATCCAGCCAAACACCCAGGGGATGGCCCGCAGGTTTTCCAACCCGCCGCCTTGCGACCGGCGCGACGGCCGCGACCCGATGCGCGCAAACTCCAGCCCATCGACCGGCGTCGCCTGATGAAAGTACGTGAGCGTCTCCGCGTTATCGGCAATGTTCTCACGATAGCAACGGAACGCCGCCTGCGACATCTCCTCCATCGCCGTCGCCCACGTCTTTTCTTCCGCGCTGGTATCCGGCCGCCCCGGACGCACCACCGCCTCCAGTGACGCGGCCACCATCAACTCCAAGTTCCACTCCGCCAACAGCGGGTCGGAATACTTCCAGTTCAGCACTTCGCCTTGCTCGGTGAGGCGTAAATGTCCGGAGAATGCTCCCGCCGGTTGCGCCACAATGGCGCGATGCGTCGGCCCGCCGCCTCGTCCGACGGTGCCTCCGCGCCCATGAAAAAGTCGCAGCTGCACGTTGCCCGCGCGCGCCACCGCATGCAGGTCGCGATGCGCCTTATAGATCTCCCATGTGCTGGTGAACATTCCGCCATCTTTGTTGGAGTCCGAGTAACCCAGCATGATCTCCTGGTTGCGGCCCCACGAATCCAGAAATGGTTGATATTCCGGCGACGACCACAGCCGCCGGCATTGCTCCGGGCTCGCCCGCAAATCCTCGATGGATTCGAACAGCGGTACCGGCATTAGCCCGGGATCGTCACCTTGCGCCTTCACTTGCACTCCGTTCAACTCCGCTAAACGCACCACTGCGGTCACGTCATCGGCGCCGGTCGCGCCGCTGATCACATACTGCGGCAACGCCGCAGCCGGATACTCCCGCTTCAGTTGCGCCACCAGCCGCAGCGTCTCCATTAATTCCAGGGTCGCCGCTGAGGGTGCCTTCAGCTCGTGCGCGTCGGTTCCGATCTCCTCCAGCGCCTGCGCGTGCACCCGCGCATGCTGGCGGATGTCCAGCGTGTGCAGATGGAAGCCGAAGCAGTCAACTTTCCGCAGCATCGGGTCTACTTCACCCTCCGCCAGCCGCGTCCCGCGATTCTCCTGCAAACTCGCGCGCACCAACCGCAGGTCAGCCGCAAATTCTTTGGCATCCTTATAGGCGTGCTCACCCGGCGGCTCTGTCAGCGCCTGCCACAATCGCTCCCGCACCCGCGCCAGGAACCCGCGGTAAAGTTCTTCATCCGGCCCCCACGGCTGCTTCCGCACCGGAACCTCAGCCGCATAGCGCGCCGCCGCTGCCTCCAGCGCCCGTGATACGCCTACCTGCTGCCGCGAGGAACTGAGCACCCGCGCCAATTCTTCCACCACCTCGATGTAATGGTGCAGTATCACTTCCCGCGCCATGCGCAAGGCGTCGCGCGTGGATGCCGGCGTCACATTGGGATTGCCGTCGCGGTCGCCCCCGATCCATGACCCGAAGCGAATCACGTCCGGCAGCGCGGGAGCCTCCCCAAAAACTTCGATGAATGCCAATGTGAATTCTTCATAGACGGCGGGCACCGCGTTCAGCAGGCACGCGGGATAAAGGTCCAGCCCCATCTTGATCTCGTCGCGTACCGAAGGTTGCCGATGCCGCACCTCATCGGTCTGCCACAGGCTCGCAATCTCGGCCGCGATTGCTTCCTGATGCTCCCGCGCGGCGTCTTCCGTCAACGGCAATCGGTCAAAGGCCTGCAAATGTTCGGCGATGCGATGACGCTTGAACAGCACTGTTCGCCGCGTAACCTCCGTCGGGTGCGCCGTGAACACGGGCACGATCTGGACTTGCCCGAGCGCCTTGGCTACCGCCTCCACGCTGAGGCCCGCTGCTTTCATCCGCTGCAATGTTCCCGCGAATGACCCCGGCAGATACTCCTGCTTGCCCGACACCTGTTTTGCCCGCTTGCGCCGCTTGCGGTGGTTCGTCTCCGCCAGATTGATAAGTTCGAAGTAGAGGGCGAAGGCCTTCGCCGTTCGATACGCATCGCTCACCGCCATTTTGCCGACGGCCTGCTCCACCTCTCCGTCTTCGATGGAGGTGCTGGGGTCAGAGTTGTTGGCGTCGACCCCAGCAGTGCTATCGCCGCCCCCATTCCCGGTCGCCCGCTCCCGCCGCGCCACCATCGCCGTGCGGAGCTTCTCCACTTCTTCCAGGAAGCCCGGACTAACCTGCTCCGCCAGCGTCTCGCCCAGTATCATGCCCAGCGAGCGCACATCGCGACGCAACGGGGCCTCTTTGCGTTCAGGCGCTGCGCTGATCAGCTCGTCCAAACGCTCGTGCTGATCCGTTGCCTGCCACAAGAGTTCTTTTTCCGGCTGGAACATAGGGGCACAAGCTTCGCAAAGGAAGGAAGAAAGAGCAAGTCGCAAGGAATCCGAGTGCCACCACGCGCCCTGCGCTAGGCAACGGCTGACTGATACCCGATGTACGCTGGACTACTTCGGTCGAGCCGGGCACGCATTACTTTTCTGGTTTTTCGGTAGGAATGAAAGAAAAGCGAAAATTACAAAAGAAACAAAAACTCGCGTTTGCATTATCCGCTCTTGTCCGCGGTTAAGGCTTCTGATTGTGGTTTGTTTTATCTGCGTTTGTATGCGTTCATCTGCGGCCAAGGTCTTGCATTGGGTTTTGCTCTAACCCGTCTAAGCTTTTCTCCGTGTCTCCGTGCCTCCGTGGTGGACCTTGTTCCATCATCTGCGGCCCTACTGGACTTCCCGCGATACTTTCAGCCGCTGCCCGCCGAGCGACAAGATCGCCCCTTCCGGCACCGGCGTCTCCTCGCGCACCATGATGAACGTCCCATTGGTGCTGCCCATGTCTTCGATGAAGAAGTCTTCACCGCGGTGATAGACCTTGGCGTGGGTGCGGCTCATGGCATTGTCGGTGGGAAATGTATATGTGGCCTTCGTCCGACCCCAGGTGGTTTGTTCTTCGAGCACAGAATAATGTTTCTGGTCCGCGCCCATCGAAACGAACTCCGCGATGGGATGTTGCAACAGTAGACTCAATTCACCCACGCCCGCGCCCAGCACCGACCCCATCTCCATCGCGGCCTGGTTCACCCTGAACTCAAACATCTGATTGCCGATGCGGATGATGTCGCCCGGCTCCAGCCGGTACGACCCCACCAGGCTGAAGAACACCGGCGCCTGATCGATCGGCGCCGCCCACAACTGCCCCACCTCGATACTCAACCGGCAATGCCGTGATTGCATCTGCGCGTCGTTGGGAAAAGTGATGTCACCCTCGGTCCGGCCCACGATGCTCTGCTGCGCCACCTCGAACTGGCGCCCCGTTTGCCCGTCGGTGCGCACCTGGATCAGCCGGACCTTCACCTGCTTACTGAAGTCCAGCACCTTCATGATCATGCTGTGTGCCGCCACCGGCGGCGGCGCCTCGCCCGGCTTCCACTCCACCTCGAACAGATCGAATTCTTTGGCTTTGCCCTTCAGCGTAAACGTCCCGTACGGACGGATGCGAAAACGTCCGCTCGCCGCCACCGCGTCATACAGCGCATGCGAGATCAGGATCTGCTCCGGCGCGGCCGCACTTTCCACGCGCGACGCCACATTCACCACGTCGCCGAATACGTCATTCGATTTCACGATGCCCAGACCGTAGTTGATGCCGATGCGAATCGATATCTTTTCCGCGCCACCCTTACCCGTGTTGTCCGCCGCGATCCCCTCTTGCATCTCGATCGACGCCTGCACTGCTTCCGCCGTGTCTTCAAACGCGGCCATCACCGCATCGCCGATAGTCTTGATCACCCGCCCGCCGTGCCGCTCGACCACGTCCCCCAACATGGAATTGCAGCGATGCACCATCAACAACCCGGCGGAGTCACCATACTTCTCGAAGTAACTGGTGGAACCCTTCAAATCCGTGAACAGCACGGTGATATTGCGGCGCAGTTTGTCCAGCTCTGCCGCCCGATCCATCTGCTCGGCCGTAAGGTTCAGTATTTTGGTGACGCCTTCGTTACCCGACATAGTGTGGGTAGCGGCGATCTCGAAATGCTTTAGATCTTAGCTTTTTGCTCTTGCTCTTGCTCTTGCTCTTGGCTTTTAGCTCTGGGCTTTAGCTGATTCCTGCACACGACACGATCTCTGGCAAAGACCCTTCGTGCGAACTTCGCGTCCTTCGTGTGAAACTTCTCCTCATCCGGGTTGATCAGTGGCCCTCTCTCGAAGGGGCACGGCTTCAGCCGTACCATCAACCCCTTAACAAGGTCAGGGGCCTTAGCCCCGGCAGCCATCAACGCCCCAAAAACCTCTCCAGCGCTTCCACATCTCGCGCCGCCAGCTCGGCATAGCGCTTGGCCCGGACGGCGTCATTACTGCCAATGGCATTTTGCGCCTTCGAC
>JBKKBM010000127.1:0-4537 GCA_046714215.1 Terriglobales bacterium
ACCCTACTTCGCGGGCGACGCGGCTGCGCCGGCTATCACGGTAGGCGTGATGAAGCTGACGTCCTGATTCTCGCGCTTCAGTAAACTCTCAAAGTTCACCTTATCGACGGCCTTCACGTAAGCTTCCTTCGCCTCAACGATCTTGCCTTTCACCAGCGTGAGCAAGGCGTCGTTGAGGGTGACCATGCCTTTGCCTTTACCGGTTTGCATGGACGATGGGATCTGCGTGGTCTTGGCTTCACGGATGAGGTTAGCGATAGCCGAATCGGCCAGCAACACTTCGAGCGCGGCGATGCGTCCGCCGCCAATCTTCTTACATAGGGTTTGGGCGACCACCCCTTTCAGCGATTCTGACAACATCACGCGAATCTGCGACTGCCTGTCTGCCGGGAATTGATCGATGATGCGGTCGACCGTGCTGGGCGCCGTCGAAGTGTGCAGTGTGCCAAAGACCAGGTGTCCTGTCTCCGCCATCTCGATGGCAATGGCGATAGTCTCGAGGTCACGCATCTCGCCCACGAGGATAATGTCGGGATCTTCGCGCAGGGCGGCGCGCAGCGCATCCTTGAACGAGTCGGTGTGACTGTGCACTTCGCGCTGGTTGATGAGACATTTCTGGTTGTCGTGCACGAACTCGATGGGATCTTCGATGGTGATGATGTGGGCTTGGCGGTTCTTGTTGATGTAGTCGATCATCGCGCAGAGGGTAGTCGACTTACCGCTGCCGGTGGGGCCGGTCACCAGCACCAGACCTTTGGTCAGGTAGCAAAGCTTGAGGATATCTTTGGAGAGATTGAGTTGCTCGGCCGTGAGGATCTTGCTGGGGATCTGGCGAAAGACGCCGCCCATACCCTTGCGGTCCATAAATATGTTGCAGCGGAAGCGCGCTTCGGTGCCCAGTTCGTAAGCGAAGTCCGTGTCATGGCGGCGCGTGAATTCCGCGCGGTTCTTCTCCGGCATCAACTCCCACAACATGCGCTCGGTGTCCTGCGGCGTCAAGACTTTGTCGTGACCCGGGATGGCGGCCATCTCGCCATCATGGCGGATCATGGGCAATACGTCGGTAGAAAGATGAAGGTCAGAAGCACCCATCTCCAACTGCTTGCGGAAGAAGGTGTCCATCTCAATGGCCGTTTTCTTCAGCTTGACCGGAGTATCGGCGCCGGCAGTAGCGGCGGCGAGAGCAGAAAGACGCTTGATCTGGGCGCGCAATCCAGCGGCGTCGCGCGCGACCCGCACTTCGATCACGCCCACCGAGGCCAGACTTACCTGGACCATCACCGCGGCCTGGGTCTGGAGTGAGGCCTTGGCTTTTTCCGGAAGCACTTGCATGAGCATGGCTTCGACGTCGCCTTCATGGAGAGGAGCGCCCACCGCCTCATACTGGTTGTGCGCGTTCAACATGAAGGCCGGTTTTCCGGACTGCAGCGCGACTTGCATCGCGGACGACAACGGCGGTACCGACAATAACGCTTCGAGCGAGGCGGCCATGTGGGGAACTCCCTGGGACGACGTTTCTCTATCTGATTCGCGGGGACTGCGACAATATCACAGCCCGATTCCGCGGGCTAACCGGGGGATTTACCTAGATGGGAATCCTGCAATGAAAACGGGAAGCGGTATACTTTGGGCGATGCGAACCACGCCTCGAGCTGTCCTTATCCTATGGTTGGCGTTGGGCCTGACCGCCGGCGCCCAGGTTCTCAATTCGGGAAAGCTGCAGCCGCCGCCCGCCCTGGATCGCAACCTCTATCCTCCAAATGCGAACGCCAAGGCGGACATTCGCGCGGCGCTGGCGAAAGCCGCCCGGGAAAAGAAGCATGTGGTCGTGGAATTCGGCGCACTCTGGTGCCTGGATTGCCACGTCCTCGACCACGCCTTCAAGACGCCGGGCACAAAAGAATTGCTGGACGAGAATTACGTCGTGGTCCATGTGGATGTGGGCCGTTATGAAAAGAATCTCGATCTAGCCAAGCTTTATCAAGTGCCGCTGGAAAAAGGCATCCCCGCTCTGGCGGTGCTGGATGCGCGCGGCAAGTTGCTGGTGAGCAATAAGGCTGGCGAGTTTCAGGGTGCGCGGCGCATGACCATGGCCGACGTGGTCGCGTTCTTGAATGAATGGAAGCCGTCGGCGGTAAAGGCGGCGAAGCCCGCGGTGCCCAAGCCTGCCACCAAGTCGGCGGCTAAGCCCTCATCTTCAACCAGCAGTCGTTAATTAGCAGCCCTAATTAGCAGTCGCGGATCCCGCCGTCGCGAGGAAACCTTCCAGCCGCTGTTTTACCGCGGGCCATTCCCTCTGCAATACGCTGTAGTAGACCGACGTCCGGATGTAGCCGTTGGCGTTAATGATGTTGTCACGCAACAAGCCTTCTTTCACCGCACCCAGCCGCTCAATGGCTTTTTGGGAACGCAGATTCCGCGAGCAAGTCTTGAATTGCACGCGCAAGAAATCAAGCTGCTCGAAGCAGTATCCGAGGAAGAGCAACTTACATTCCGTATTCACGGCGGAGCGCCACACGCGGGTCGCATACCAGGTGTGTCCGATCTCGCCATTGCGATGCGCGAGCTGGATGTCGAAGAGGCGGGTGCTGCCCACCAGCTGGCCGCTGGCGTGCTCTTGAATGGCGTAGGGCATGGATCCCGTCTTGTCGCGCTCTTCAAGAGCGGTGCGTACCCAATCTTCCATCTGCGCAAAGCTGACGACGCCTGAGCGCATGTAGGTCCATATCTCTGGAAAGGAACCAGCTTCCCAGAGGCCAGCGGCGTGCTCGGGCTGCAAAGGGATGAGGGCGACGTGGCGACCGGTCAATGTGGGGTAAGGCGTTGTCTTGACCATGGCCAGAGGATAACAAAATGGTTCTGGTACCATCTTTCATTGTGAGCACTGAGGCGACGAGATCCCTGCCGTGAAGCCGACTATGAGATCGACGGGAGAGAACGTGGTCCGCATTGAGGCGGAGGCGCTGCGCGCGCTGGCCGACCGCATAGCGGGACCGATGGCGCAGGCGTTCGCGAAGGCCCTCAGCCTGCTGCATGATTGCAGTGGGCGCGTGGTGGTCACCGGCATGGGTAAGAGCGGGATCATTGCGCGCAAGATCTCGGCCACGCTCAGCTCTACCGGCACTCCGGCCATGTTTCTGCATCCGGCGGAAGCCATCCATGGCGACTTGGGTATGCTGGTGCGAGGAGATGTGGTCATCGCGCTGTCATCGAGCGGCGAGACGGAAGAGATCTTGCGGCTGATCGCCACTATCAAGAGGTTGCAGGTAAAGCTTATTTCGATGACCGGCGACGAGATATTCCCCGCGGGGGCTAAGTCGCCGTCAACCTTGGTCGCGGCGGCGGATGTCGCGCTGGATTGTTCCATCGCGCAGGAAGCGTGTGCGCTCGGGCTGGCGCCGACCGCGTCGACCACGACGATGCTGGCGCTAGGCGATGCGCTGGCGGTAGAACTCGCGGAGAAAAAGGGATTCAAAGAATCAGACTTTGCTGACCTGCATCCTGGCGGCAAGCTGGGCAAAAAACTGGCGCGCGTCCATCAGCTTATGCACTCCGGCGATGATCTGCCCAAAGTCACGGCTAAAACAAAGATGACGGACGTGATCTACGAGATGTCGCGCAAGAAGCTGGGGCTGACGACGGTCGTGGACGGTGACAAACTTCTTGGTGTCATCAGCGACGGCGATCTGAGGCGGCAGCTGGAAAAACATGGACGGGCTTCGGGTAGCAAGTCGGGGAGTAAAGATGTTCTCGAATTGACTGCCGAAGAATGTATGACGCGCTCGCCCAAGACTATCGGCCCGGATGAATTCGCCCAGACCGCGCTCAGCATCATGGAAGAAAAGAAGATCACTTCGCTGGCCGTGGTAGACGCAGCGGGCAAGCTCCACGGCATCGTGCATTTGCATGACCTGTGGGGGATGGAATCCATATAATTGGTAATTGAGTAATTTGTAATTGAGTAATTGAAAAAGCAAGACCGCTTGGCCGCAGATGAACGCAGATTGGCGCAGATCAAAGCAAACAGACAGATAGCAGATAGATTCGGGTTTCAATTACTCAATTACCCGATTACGAGATTACTTAATTCAACTATGTATCACTACGATCCCAAAACGGCGCTGGAAGAATTGACCGATGAGGCCGTGCTGCCGAATCCGGTGCACCTGCGCGATATGCTGCTGCGCGCCAAGCTCGACCCGGAACATTCGCTGGAACTGAATCGCAAGTTCCTGGAATATCAGAAAAACTTCGGCGACGCGCAGAAGCTGGCGCGGGATATCCTGCAGGCGCTGAACCGGTCGTAGCACGCTCCTCCGACGCCATCCTTTACAATCATCTATTCCCATCACTTCGGGAGACATACCTATGCAACGATGGTCACAACTGTTTGTCCCCACCCTGCGCGAAGCTCCTGCAGACGCCGAAGTCGCCAGCCATAAATTCCTTCTCCGCGCGGGATACATCCGCCAACTCGCCGCTGGCCTGTATTCCTACATCTTCCTCGGCCAACGGTCGCTGCTGAAGATCACGCAGA
>JBKKBM010000128.1:0-26434 GCA_046714215.1 Terriglobales bacterium
TCCTCGCTCTGATAAGGTTGGACGCGTGCCGAGTTCGCTAGTCCAGAACGGATCAGCCTGACCATAAACCCTTTAGAATCATGGATCGGCGTTTAGAACCATGGACTTAGAAAATTTTGCCTCGTAACCAACTGATTCCAATGGACCAGCCAAAAGGGGGAGGGGGAGTCAGTTACAGAATAGTTAACCCATTAGGCCGGCGAACTGTGCCGCTAAACCTTTGATTCTAAGGAACTTGACCTCTAACCTCGTTGGAATCTAGAACTTGAGACAACTCGCTGATTCCAAAGAACTTGCAAAAATAAAAGTGGGGGGCGATTTAGCCAAGAGTGTTGGGGCATCAACGGATCCAGCCAGAAACGGCCGGGGAAACGAAACGGGCCGGGCAACGGAGCAACGGGATCGGGCAGCGGGCAACGCACAACGGAAAACGGTCTCGCCAAATGCTCGGTATAATCGCTCCCGCTCGCCATCCCTGCTGGAAGCCTTCGGAAGGCGTATGACCGGTCGTCCCACATGGGCGGAGATCTCTCTCACCACGCTTCGCCACAACTACTCCACCATCCGCGACTACGTGGCCCCGGACGCCGTGGTCTGTGCCGTGGTCAAGGCCAACGCCTATGGACACGGCGCTCCCGCCTGCGCCAAGGCCTTGCAGTCAGAAGGCGCCAAGTGGTTTGCCGTCACGTCAGTCGAAGAGGGGATCGAACTCCGGCAAGCCGGCATCCGCGGACGCATCCTCTTACTCAGCGGATTCTGGCGCGGCCAGGAAGAAGCCGTCATCGAGCATAGCCTCACTCCGGCCATCTGGGATTGGAACCACATTGAGTTGCTGGAGAATGCGGCGGAGAAGATGGACAAGGCGCCGCAATCCGTCGCCGTCCATCTGAAAGTGGACACCGGCATGGCCCGCCTCGGGACCCCCATAGCTGATCTTCCCGCCATGATCCAGGCGCTGCAAGCGGCCAACTTCGTGATGCTGGAAGGCATGTTCTCGCATCTGGCTTCAGCCGATGTGGTCGACGGCCCCGAGTGCCCGGCGCAGATGGTCCGCTATGACGACGCCGTGAAGTCCGTCACCGCCAGCGGACTCGCGCCCCTCTATTTCCATCTCGCTAACAGCGCCGCCATCATGACTCGCGAAGGTTCGTGGAAGAACATGGTCCGCCCGGGCATCTCGCTCTACGGTTACTACTTGCCCTTCATGTCTGTGATCGACGGATATTCCGGCCACACGCCTGACCTCCCGGTAAAACCCGTGCTCGAGTGGAAGACCCGCATCATCTCGTTGCGCGATGTGGGCGCGCGTCAGGCTCTGGGCTACAACGCGGCTTACATCACGCAAGCCCCGGCGCGGATCGCCGCACTGCCCGTCGGCTATGGCGACGGCTTAAGCCGCCAGCTCTCCAATCGTGGACGCGTCATCGTCCGCGGCGACTTCGCCAACATCGTCGGCAACGTCTCCATGGACATCACCCTCATCGATGTCACCGGCCTGCCCGTGGATGTGGGCGATGAGGTCATCCTCATCGGCGAATCCGGTAAGCGCTCCATCACTGCATGGGACCATGCCGGCCACGCCCAGACCATTCCTTACGAGATCCTCTGCAACATTTCCGCGCGCGTACCCCGCGTCTACATTGACTGAAAGGACGAGCGATAACCAAAGTTAAATACGACGAGAAAAAAATACTGCACGACCATTTAGGTCTAGTAACTACATTGCTACTTAACAACCGAGTTACTAAGCGCTGCATCTTAATCCCCGAATACGGACACAACCGCCGTCCCCACGGTCTATCACTGCGTTGTGCAGGCGCTGGATTCGGCTGAGGTTCTGTTCTGCGCCCAGTCTTATACCTTTGGAAGAAGCGGAAGAGATGGCGCTCCAGTTCATCCGTGAACTGAAAGGCGAGATCGCGTAGTCGCCTAAGCCAGCCGCTGCCCAAACTAGACACTTCCCGCGCGCTTTTCTACACTGAAGAGAAGCACCTCATCTCAGTCCTCAGTGAACCAGCGCACGGGAGCCGTCATCCGCAGACTCTATTCCAAGTACATGTTCGATTGGGAGGAGCGCCTCACCACGCGGGACAACAATCGCGTGATCCGTCCCTTCGCCTGGGGTGAGGAATGGACTTCGAAGTGGCCCATGGTGGACAGGACGGCGCAAGGAGCCGTTCCGCCGCCGGATGCTGAAGCGGATGCGCACGAGAGATTTTTCTTGGATCTGAACCAGCGCATCGTCGCGCAGAGCGACGACTTCTTCGCCTATGTGCCGCCGTCAGACTTTCAACTCTCTACCCGAGTGCTGCCGGGCGAGCGCGAGGCCACGCATCTGCTGGAATTCACATCTCCCGTGATCACGCCGCATCCCGTCAACAACATCGCTTCCGCGCGGTGGTATCCGGCCAAGCAGCATAATAAGAAGGCCGTCGTGCTGCTGCCGCATTGGAATTCGAAGCCGCACAGCTACATCGCTCTGTGCAAGATCCTCGCCAAGTTGGGTCTTTCCACGCTGCGCCTGAGCTTGCCGTATCACGACCGTCGCCTGCCGGCGGACACGCAGCGCTCTGACTATGCGGTGTCGGCGAACATCGGACGCACCATCGACGCCACCCGCCAGGCCGTCATCGATACACGTGCCGCCCTCGATTGGCTGGAGTCGATGGGTTATGAAGAGTTTGGCATCGTCGGCACCAGCCTAGGCTCGTGCTACGCCTTCCTCGCCAGCGCGCACGATGACCGCATCAAGGTCAATGCCTTTAACCATGCCTCCACTTACTTCGCCGACGTCGTCTGGACGGGCCAATCCACCCGCCACGTCAGGGCCGGCATCGAGCCGGTGATGGATCTCGAACGCCTGCGCCAGGTCTGGGGCGCCATCAGTCCCATGAATTACTTCCACAAATTCGCGGAGAAGCAGAAAAAGATGCTGGTCATCTACGCGACCTACGACCTGACCTTCCTGCCTGAATATTCCAAGCAGGTGATCGCGCAGTTCGCCGCGCATCGCATCGATCACCAGGTGAAAGTGCTGCCCTGCGGGCACTACTCGACCGGCGAGACGCCCTTCAAGTTTATGGATGGATGGTGGATCGGGAAATTCCTGAAGACGGCGCTGTAGGGAAGTTCGTTAACCCCAGAGAGCACGAGTTTCACAGAGAAGCCCCAAAAGGTGACTCTGGATGTCTTTCGCTAGGTAACCTATTCGATTTTCATTGCAGCCCACGCTTTTTGTAGCAACTCTGTTTCAGGAGAACTACTTCAAAATCTCTTCGCGCATTAAGTCCAGTTTTAGTTGTAACTCATCTCTGCGGACTCTGTGTTCTCTGTGGTTAAAGAGTAAAAGCCGCTACTTGTTCTTCCACACCGGCTTGCGCTTCTCCAGCACCGCCCGGATGCCTTCCTGCACATCTTCCAGCGCTTGCAGCTGATTCAGGTAGATGTCCTGCGATTTCTTCATCGCCTCATCGAGCGGGACACCCTGCGAACTGCTGATTACTTTCTTCGTCACTTCCAGCACCGGGCCGCTGAACTCACCGATTTTGTTGATGATGCCTTCCACTACCGTATTCAATTGAGCTTCCGGCACCACCTTGTTCACGAAGCCGAGTTGATGGGCTTCTTCCGCGCTGAGCGCTTCGCCGGTGAGGATAAGTTCATACGTCTTCTTCGGCCCGATCATCTGCGGCAGCATCACGCAGGCGAATGGGGGAAAGACTCCGAGCTTCACTTCGGGCTGCGCAAACTTCGCATTCGGCGTGGCGATGACCATGTCCCCGAAGGCGACCAGCTCCGACCCCGCGCCTACGGCCGGCCCGTTCACCACCACGACCAGCGGCTTTGAGATCTCGCGAATAGCACGGAAGACGCGGTTGAAGGCGTCCAGTGTCTGGAATACGCGGTCAGCTTTGGAATCTTCCAGGGAGATGCCGGCGGAGAACATCTTTTGTGACGATGTCACCAATATGGCCTTGATATCGGCGCGGCTGCTCAACCCTTCGATGGCCTCGGCGATCTCGACCATCATGGGAACCGTCAGCACGTTGTACGGCGGATGGTGGAGCGTGAGCCGCGCGATGTACGTGGAGGTGTCGAACTGGATGAACTTAAAGCCTGCGGGGGCGGTCGTGGTTCCGTCGGTGGCCGATGCCATATTTCACCTCATGGGACGCTGCGTACACAAAAGTCGTATTCAAAAAAGCTGGCTGGGGACGTGATTATCCGATGAATTAGGCCCCCAATACAAGAGCGGTCTCGAGGCGGGGTTTTTAGCGCCCAGCGCGTCGCGATACAATCCTATACATGAAGATCGCCATCGGGGCCGACCACGCCGGTTTTGAACTGAAGGAAAAGGTCAAAAAGTACCTGCTGAAACAAGGGGTCGAGGTCGACGACCTGGGCACCAACAGCAGCGAGTCCGTGGATTATCCGGATTACGCGGTGAAGGTTGCCCACGAAGTGGCCGCCCATAAAGTGACGTATGGCGTATTAGTCTGCGGCAGCGGTATCGGCATGGCCATCACCGCGAACAAGGTGACAGGCATCCGCGCCACCACCGCCACCACGGAGCAAGAGGCGCAACTGAGCCGCGAGCACAATGACGCGAACGTGCTTGCCATCGGCGCGCGGCTGGTGAAGGATGACCAGGCAGTGAAGATCGTTGACAGCTTTCTGAAGTCATCCTTCGCGCACGGCCGGCATGAACAGCGCGTCGCCAAGATCGAGATGATCGAACGCGATGAAGCGCGAGCAGCGGGCAAGAAATAGGTCGACCAGAACCCAGAAGGAGTTTATGCCGGACCAGAACCGTATGTCGGTGCCGCTTGCCGCGGCTGATCCTGACGTTGCCGCCGCGGTGGACGCCGAAGAGGTCCGCCAGCACGACGGCTTGGAAATGATCGCCTCGGAGAACTTCGTCAGCGAGGCGGTCCTGGAAGCTGCCGGCTCGGTCTTCACCAACAAATATGCGGAAGGGTACCCGGGCAAGCGCTACTACGGCGGCTGCGAGTTCAGCGATTTCATCGAGAACCTGGCGCGCGACCGCGCCAAGCAACTCTTTGGCGCGGAACACGCCAACGTTCAGCCCCATTCCGGATCTTCTGCCAACATGGCCGCCTATTCCTCCGTGCTGAAACCGGGCGACACCATCCTCGGACTCAACCTTGCCCATGGCGGCCACCTCACCCACGGCCATCCCCTGAACTTTTCCGGCAAGGTATATAAGGTGGCGGCGTACGGGGTGCGCAAAGACACGGAAGTCATTGATTACGACGAACTCGAAGCCATCGCCGAGCGGGAACGGCCCAAGATGATCATCGGGGGCGGCAGCGCCTACGCCCGCATCTTCGATTTTCCCCGGATGCGAGCCATCGCCGACAAAGTCAGTGCTCTCCTACTCGTCGACATGGCCCACTTTGCCGGGCTGGTCGCAGGAGGAGTGCATCCATCGCCGGTGCCGCACGCCCACATCGTGACCACTACTACGCACAAGACGCTGCGCGGACCGCGCGCCGGCATGATCCTGAGCAAGCAGGAATTCGCCAAAGAGATCGATAAGAATGTTTTTCCCGGCGCCCAGGGTGGGCCGCTCGTCCACATCATGGCCGCGAAGGCGGTCTGCTTCGGGGAAGCGCTACGCCCGGAATTCAAAGATTATGCCAAGCAAGTGGTCGCCAATGCCAAGGTGCTGGCGGCATCACTGATGGAGCACGGCTACCGCGTGGTCTCCGGCGGCACTGACACTCATCTCATGCTGGTCGATGTCTTCGCCAAAGGCATGCTGGGTAGCGAAGCTGAGAACGCGCTCGGACTCGCCGGCATCACCGTGAATAAGAACGCCATTCCCTTTGACGTGAATCCGCCGATGAAGCCCAGCGGTATCCGTATCGGTTCGCCCGCTTTGACCACCCGCGGGATGAAGGAAGCCGAGATGAAGACCATCGCCCAATGGATCGCCTCTGCCCTCGACCATCGCAACGAGGAAGCCAAGCTGGCGACCATCCGCAAGCAGGTGGCGGAACTCTGCGAAGCCTTTCCGCTGTATGCCACCCGGCGCGCCAAGCTGGCGGTCACCCGCTAGGCAGGGAAGCCCTCCCTCGGGGACGGAGAATGACGGAGGCGACGCCGGTTCCCCTGCGACTTTTGCCGGGATAGGTGTTTAATCCTTAGAAGGCACGGTCTCCCCCGCGGTAACATCGGCCCAACTAGGCAGTCATACCGTTTCGTCTTTATTTCATGGGGAAAGCCGCACTCCAACCCGCGCTCGATCCTTCCGCCGCCGCGCCCCCGCGGCCGGACGCGCCCTACTTGGCGGAGAGCCTCTTATTTCGTCTGGTTCTGTCGCTGCTGATCCTCGTCATCCTGTCTGCTTTCGTATTGAAGGGTGTGGCCGCATGGTCGATCGGTCTGATCTACATCGCCTACGACTCCTGGCTGCTCTGGTACATGGTGCGCTCCAGCCGGCGGTCGGTGAAGCTTTTGGAAGAGACAGTGGTCCCCGCGGCGGAGCTGCCGCAGATCTCCGTGCTGGTCGCGGCCTACAATGAGTATGTGGTGTTGCCCGACTGCATCGGGGCACTGCGCAATCAAACCGATCCGCCGGACGAGATCATCATCGTGGACGACGGCTCCAGCGACGATTCCATCGCCCATCTCACCCGCAATTTCCAGGTGGAATTTCCGGACGTCTCAGCTGGCACGCCCGCGCTCGGCGTCTCCTTGTTAGAACCCCGCCTAAAAGTCCTTCGCAAGGCCCACTCCGGCAAGGCGGATTCCATGAACCAGGCGTGGCCGCTCGCGCAGTTTCCCCTCATCGTGACTATCGACGCCGATACCGTCCTCGACCCCGGCGCCATCGCCGCCATGCGCCGAGCCTTCGGCGCCAATCAGGAACTCGCCGCCGGTTGCGGCGTTCTCACGCCCAAATGCCGCAAGGTATTCGCGGGCAGTTTCTTCGAGTTCTTCCAGAGCTTCGAGTATTATCGCGCGTTCCTCTGGCGCCTTTCGTGGACCACCTCAGACAGCCTGCTCTTAGTCTCCGGCGCCTTTGCCGCGTACCGGAAGAGTGTTTTGCAAAAGCTGGGCGGTTTTGACGCCCACAGCCTCGTCGAAGATTACGACCTCATCTATCGGCTGCATCGCTACGCCGGGGAGCACGGCGAACGCATGCAGGTGCAAGTAGTAAGCGAAGCCCGCGCCGTTACCGACGCTCCCGCCAGCGTCCGCGCCTTTCTCCATCAGCGCGCCCGGTGGTTCTCCGGCTTTCTCGAAACGCTCTCGCGCAACAGTGACATGGTGGGCGACGCACGCTTTGGCCGCGTTGGACGCTTCATGCTGCCCATCAAAACCGTGGACACGCTGCTGCCCGTGTACGCCGTGATGGCGGTGGCGGTGCTCGTGGTGCTGGTCATCGCGGGCGGCGCGATCGATCCCGCGATCCTCTGGGTTCTCGCGCTCAAACTGTTATTCGATCTTGTTTTTCATTGCCGCGCCATCTGGACCTATCAGCGCTGGCAGGGCGCCTCCGTGAGCAAGGGCCTGTGGGCGACGTCAGTGATCGCCACCCTGACCGAGCCCTTTGTCTTCCAACTCCTGCGCCACACCGGAGCCCTGCTTGGATGGGTGGCGTTCCTTCGCGGCCGCGCCCAATGGGTGCCGCAGCGTGGCTGACCGCGGCATGCCCTCTTTCATAAAAACAAAAACGCTCTGTTCCCTGCTTCTCCTGACTGCATCCTGCTCCGCCTGGCAGGCCATCAAGCCAACGCTCGAAGATGGCATCCAGCTGAAGCGTGAACAAAAGCTTGCCGCGGCCGCGACCGTCTTCCGTTCCATCCTGGCCGACGAGCCCCAGAACGTCGACGCGATGGTGCAATTGGCGACCGTCGAAGGCTGGCAGAAGAATTACGACGAGTCTTTGCGCTGGTGGGAGCAAGCCTGGGCACTGCGCCCCCAGGATGCCGACATCGGCATCGGTTTTGCCCGCGTGCAATATTGGAAAGGCGCCAACGCCCAAGCGGAAGCCATCCTGCGGCGCGTCCTCGAGACCGCCCCTAAGTATCCCGATGCCCTCATTCTGATGGGTGACATCCAGATGGCGTCCGGATCGGCCGGCGAAGCCCGCACCTTTTATCTGCGCGCACACGAGGTGGACGCCAACGCTCCGGGCTTAGCTAAGAAGCTCGCCAACGCCGCTGCCCCGCTGCGCTGGCGGTTTGACACCGGCATCTCCGCCGACGATTACAACCAGGGCCGCGGACAAGGCGAACATTCATTCTTTTCCCAGCTGGGCTACAAAGCTCATCGGCGTGCCTCGGTCTGGGTCCGCCATGACCAATACAATTATTTCAATCAGATCGACAACAGCGTCGGTTTCGGCGCGACGGTGCTCGTGGCGAAGGCGTTGGCCGTCACGACAGAATTAAGTTTCATACCGCGCCCTGAGTTCCAGCCGAAAAGAAAATTCCATCTCAGCGGTGACTATGTTGTGCACCCGCAACTCACGTTCAGCGCCGGCTATCGTCGCTGGATGTATCCCTTTGGCGCGGTGAATATGTTCACCCCCGGGCTGCGCTGGCAGGCGCTGCCCTGGCTGGCGGCGGGATTGCGTTACACCGTGAGCCGCAACATCGACAAATCTGTGACCGGAGCATTGCAGACCCAGCTCGACGTTCAAGTGGACGAACAGGTGATGCTCTACGGGGGCTATTCCCGCGGCGAAGAGAACATCCCGCCGCAGGCACGCGCGTTTTTTCAGGCATACTCCACCGGCGCCATCTGGAATCCGCATCGCCGCCTGGGCCTGCGTCTGGATTACAGCTTCGAGCGGCGACCAAAATTCTGGAACCGCCATAGCATCGGCCCCGGCGTGCGCGTGAGCTTCTAAGCGCAATCCTAGTAGACTGAATTCGTGAAGATCGCCTTCGACCTGCGGCGTAAGACCGGATTCGGCGTGGGCACCTATATTAGGAATGTCATGCGCACGCTGGGCCGCGTGGACCCGCCCGGCGGCACCGGCCCCGGACACTCCTATGTATTGATCGGTTCGCCGGACCGCCTTCGCGAATTTCGTGGTCTGCCGGATAATTTCGTCCTCCAGCCCACGCCCACGCTGGCTTCCACCTGGAAGACGTCGCTGGCGTTTCGCAAGATCCTCCAAACGCACGAGTGCAACCTGCTGCACGTGCCGCATCTTTTCAAGACGCCGCGCATGGCTCCTTGTCCGTACGTGATCACGGTGCATGACGTCCTCGATTTCATTTATCGGCGCCAGCACCAGACGGCGTGGCAGAACCGCATGCGGCTGGAGATGGCGCGCTACGCCCTGGCTCGCGCGGCCGCGGTGGTGGCCGTCTCCCATGCCACCAAGAACGATCTGGTGCGCATCTTTAGCGCCGCCGTCCCCGCCAGCAAGATCTTTGTCGCCCACAACGCACTCGACGAACGCCTTGCCGGCGGCCACTCCACCCCCGCCGAACGACAGTTCATCGCCGAGCGTTATCAGGTGACCTACCCTTTCCTGCTCTACACCGGCGACATCAAGCCCCATAAGAATGTGGTGAAGTTGATCGAAGCCTTCTCCGCCCTCAAGGGCGAGTTGAAGAAGGAAGATAAATATCCCGACCTCAAGCTGATCATCATCGGCAATGAGATCTCGTCGCATCCGGACCTGCGCCGCACGATGATCAAGAGCGGCGTGCAGCACGACGTCCGCTTTCTCGGCTTTGTGCCTATCGACGTGCTCCGCGCTTTTTACGACGTAGCCAAAGTCTTCGTCTTTCCCTCACTCTATGAAGGCTTTGGATTGCCGCCGCTCGAAGCCATGGCGCAGGGCACGCCGGTGGTCACATCCAACACTTCGGCCATGCCGGAGGTAGTGGGCAATGCCGCTGTGTTGGTGAATCCGGAGAATGTTTTTGAGATCATGCACGGCATCAAGCGCGCACTGCTCGACCAACCCCTGCGGGAGACTCTGAAACAGCGCGGCTATGCGCAAGCCGCCCAGTTTTCGTGGGAGACGTCCGTCCGCCAGATGTTGAGCATTTATGACCGCATCTCCGCCCGGCCGTTTCAGCGGGCGGTCTGAACCAAGCGAGCATTTCAATCAAAGGGACCATTTGAGCCAAAACGGGCCTCGGGAAAAAAATTACCTTAGACCATCTATCTCCCCAGCCATGCCTTGCTTCTAATCTTGAAGAACTAGGTACGAGAACTAAGTAGCTTCTGGGGTCACACGTGCTTCGCTTACCGGGTCTAAATCTCAAGTTTTACGCGCCGATGCTCTTCCTCATGACCTTGGGAGCTTCCGCGCAAGAACTTTCCGCCCCGGAGGTCATCGCCCGCATGGTCCAGGCGCAGCAGCAAAGCCGCCAGCAAGCCCAGGCCTATGTGGCCGAACGCCAGTATCGCGTCTCCAAGAATGAGAAAGAGACGCAGAATAAGTCCGAGATCACGGCTGAGATCAGCTTTCTGCCGCCCGGAGACAAAAGCTTCGCCATCAAGAAGAGCACCGGGGGCATGGCGGAAAACGTGGTGCGCAAGACCTTGGAGCATGAAGCCACGGTGGCGCGGAATCCCGGCGTGAGCAGCGTTACGCCCGATAATTACGACTTCGAACTTATAGGCAAGACCATGCTGGGCGACCGGCTCTGCTATGTCCTCAAGTTGCTGCCGAAACGCGATAGCAAAGACCTCATCAAGGGCCACGTCTGGGTCGACGCTGAGCGCTTCATGGTCCGCCGGGCCGAGGGCAAGCTCGCCAAAAATCCTTCATGGTGGGTGAAAGACGTCGCGTTGAGAGTGGAGTACAACGACGTCGCCGGAGTCTGGTTACAGACGGCTTCCACCGCGACCGCCAAGATCCGCCTGGCCGGCGATTACACTTTGCACTCGCAGCATGTGCGTCTCCAACGTGCGGAAATTTCGGCGTCGGCTGCGACCTCGGCTAGTCCGGGACCTATTTCCCGGCGCGCTGCCGCTTCTGCTCCCTCCGACACCAACAAGCGCCGCGTCCTCCGCAGCGAGCAGGGGCTAGCCAGTTCGGTGAGCTTCGGCGGACGGCCCTGATCCCGCCCTCGCCCCTAACGCACCTTTTCCCTTCTTTTGTTTTCTTTGTGAACCTTTGTGACTTCGTGGTGGGTTTTGCCTTTCGCAGCCCGCCCAAAAACCACGTTATAATAAAAGGGTTGGCAGGCGGACCGGACGGTCGCTGCCGCGCGTGTACGCCGGCTTTGGCCGGGCCGCACGTAGCGGGAGAGGAAAGTCCGAACTCCTGAGAGCAGTGTGCCGGATAACGTCCGGGAGGGCGGCGTCAAGGCCGCTCGACGGAAAGTGCCACAGAGAATATACCGCTGGGGATGCAAGTCTCCAGTAAGGGTGAAAAGGTGCGGTAAGAGCGCACCGCCTCAGCAGTAATGTCGAGGGCAGGGCAAACCCCACATGGAGCAAGACCAAATAGGGAGTGAACAGGCTCACGCCTGTGCGTGTCTGCTCGACGCGCCAAAACTCCGGGTAGGTCGCTGGAGCGGCGTAGTAATGCGTCGCCTAGAGGAATGATCGTCCCTCGGCCGCAAGGCAGAGGACAGAATTCGGCTTACAGGTTCGCCTGCTACTGTGCCTCTCCACGCTTAACGACGTGGAGAGGCATCATTATTTAAGGCCGGGTTGATCACGGTCGCGCTCGCGGCCAGACCCACGTCCCTGGAAGTCGGTGGTTTGCACAACGATCCAACAAAATCTCAACCGTTATGCGGGGAAGGATTTCGCGCGGAATAGTCGATCCTACGCTTCGCTGACGTGAATCGTCTGGTCCTTGCCGATGTAGCCCTTCTTGCGAAACCAATCTTCCATGGACGTCTTGAGTGCGCCGAGCGGCACGCGCGCGCCGATCTCGAGGAGTCCATCGGCAGCGGGTAGGGTGTCGTCAAAGACGGCGTCGTTGGTGAAGTTGCGCATGGAAAAGTTGTCGAGCCACTGGAGCGGGCACGGTTGGCCGTTATGGGTGATGCGGACTTTGCGCGCGAACATGAAAAGCAGTTTCTCGTTTCCCGAAAAGACAAAAGCAAGCCCATTGAACCACAGAACAGAGTGCTGTGGCTTCTTGGCTTGAGTCTCAGAGCCCAGTTTCTTCGCCAGTTGCTCAACCTCGTCCTTATATTTCTGGAAGAGGCGGGGAGCGGTGCCGCTGAGGCCATCCACCCAGATGGTCGGCCTCGTGGATGAAGAGGATACTATTTCGCGACCGGGCTCGGGCCCGCAGCTTTAACCGATTCGGGAACGTCGAACTTCTCGATGTTCTTGGCGAATTTTTCCGCGAGGTCGGCGGCCTGTTTGTCGTACGCCTTCTTATCAGCCCACGTGTTCCGGGGATTCAGCACCTCGCTGGGCACCCCGGGAATCGCTTTGGGGATCGAGAGTCCAAACGCGGATTCCACCTCAAACTGCGAATCCTTCAGGTTTCCATCGAGAGCGGCGTGGATCATGGCACGGGTGTAAGGCAGGCTCATGCGCTTGCCCACGCCGTATCCGCCGCCTGACCATCCGGTGTTTACCAGCCAGCACTGCGCGTTGTGTTCCTGCAAACGCTTACCCAGCATCTCCGCGTAGACCTTGGGCGGGAGGGGCATGAAAGGCGATCCGAAACACGTGGAGAAATTCGGTTGCGGCTCCGTCACACCCAGTTCCGTGCCTGCAAGCTTGGCAGTGTACCCCGAGAGGAAGTGGTACATGGCCTGCTCAGGTGAGAGTTTGGCGATGGGCGGGAGGACACCGAAGGCGTCGGCAGTGAGAAAGACAACATTACGCGGATGCAGGCCGATGCCGGGGATGACCGCATTGTCGATGAAATCCACGGGATAAGCGGCGCGGGTGTTTTCGGTCTTGGACTGGTCGTCGTAATCGGGGACGCGGGTCTCAGGATCGAGGGTCACATTCTCCAGCACCGCACCGAAGCGGATGGCATTCCAGATCTGTGGCTCGTTCTCCTTCGACAGCTTGATGCACTTGGCGTAGCAGCCGCCCTCAAAGTTGAAGATGCCGCTCTCTGACCAGCCATGTTCGTCGTCGCCGATGAGGCCGCGGGTAGCGTCGGCCGAAAGCGTCGTCTTACCGGTGCCGGAGAGGCCAAAAAATAGTGCGCTTACCCCGTCTTTGCCCACATTGGCCGAGCAGTGCATGGGGAAGACGTTCTTCTGGGGCAGCATGAAATTCATGACGCCGAAGATTGATTTCTTCAGTTCGCCGGCATACTTGGTTCCGCCTACCAGGATGATCTTGCGGGTGAAGTCAGTGATGATGAAGGTCTCAGAGTTGGTGCCGTCGCGCTTGGGGTCCGCTTGGAATTCAGGCGCGCCGATCACCGTGAACTCTGGTTGGTGAGTCTTGAGTTCTTCCACCGTAGGGCGCACAAAAAGCTGGCGGACGAAGAGATTGTGCCACGCGTATTCGTTGATCACCTGGATGGGCAGACGATACCGGGGGTCCGCGCCGGCGAAAAGCTGCTGGGTGAAGAGGGCGTCTTTGGACTTGAGGTACTCGATCACCCGCTTATAGAGCGCGTCAAATTGTTCGGAGGTGAAGGGCTGATTCACATTGCCCCAGTGGACGCTTTTTTCCGTGGCTGCGTCCTTCACGATGAACTTATCTTTGGGGGAGCGGCCGGTGCGCTTGCCCGTTTCGCCAACGATAGCCCCGTTGCTGGCCATGCGAGTCTCACCCCGGCGGATCGACGTCTCCACCAGCGCTCCCGGGGAAAGATTGCGGTGCACGGTCGGGAGGGAAAGGATCGAAGCCAGGTCGTTATTGGAACTCATGAAATCTCCCAGGGCAGTTGCCCGTTGTCAGAAGCAGTCGCAGCAAAAGCAAGATCCAGAGCACGCGCGGAAACCCTTACAGCATTCACCGCGGGTGCGTCACTACTTAAGGAGGGCCGCGCAATCGCTACCGCAGCGCCTGTCGTGAGGTTCCATCGTGCCAGCCGGCCAGAGGCGGATTAACGGCTGGAGAGCAGTTTCTAGTTGTTAGTTTCTCGTTACTTGAAAAAAGCAAAACCAAAAACGAAGAGCAAAATCCTTACCCGGGTGCCGGCTCTAACTGCGGGATGGCATCCTGGGGCGCATTGAATTCACGGAGCACCGCGCTCAGGTGCTGCAAAGTCTCATCTTCCGAGAGCGCATACATCTCGCGTCCGTTGTCCAACCCGGTCTCAATGGCTGACTTCAAGTAATGGCCCGCCGTCTGCACGGCCAATGGGTCGGTGATGACCTTGCCCGTCAGCTGGTGGTATTTTGCCCACGCACTGTGGGGCAGAGCGATCCAAACGGGGCGCCCGCCAGCCATGAATTTCACATCGATGGCGTCTGCATGACGGGTGGCAATGGCCGCCACCAGTGCCTGGTAGATGCAATGGATGGGCTGCTTGGTCCAGCGGTCACTAGCGTTAAAGTCGTCGTACATAAAGGGGTGTCCAGGACTGGCTTCCCCGGGAAGACCAGGGACTTAAGAATGATACCAGAAACCCCAGCCCTCAGCCGTCAGCGGTCAGCCATCAGATTGATTCCTATAGAGTTACGGGTCATTCGCAATGTCGGATTTACAATGGTGCGGTGAAGCGAACCTCTGCCAAGACGACGGGCACGACGACCGAAGATGCCAGCATCGCGGAAATAGACCAGTTCCTGGCAGCCGGGGGCTTTCGCCACGCACACAAACCAAAAGGCGCACTGGTAAGGGAGCGGGACAAGCGCGACGCGCGCAAGCGACCGAAAACCGCGGCCAGGGCCGCACGCAAGCCGCTGGAAGTGGTGCGCGTACCAGATTGGGAAGCCCCTTGGCTCGTGCACGGCTTCAGTACCCGCGGCGCAGGGTATTCCACTGTCTTCGGTGGCCACGACCTCAATCTGGGTATGCAGAAGCATGACGCGCGCGCGACGGTGG
Organism: Terriglobales bacterium; assembly: GCA_046714215.1. Taxonomy (GTDB): domain Bacteria; phylum Acidobacteriota; class Terriglobia; order Terriglobales; family Acidobacteriaceae; genus DATLCI01. The sequence goes on from JBKKBM010000128.1 coordinate 14,932, forward strand.
AGAGGAACCGCAAGGCATTCTTCGCTGCGGTGAATGCGGACGCGGGCGCGGGTCGCGGATTCAAACTGATCACGCTGAAGCAGATCCACTCCAGCAAGATCCATGTGCTGCAGAGAGCGGAGAAGGCGCCGCAAGGGTTACTCGTCGGCGATGGCGTGATCACCGACCGTGCCGGGCTGCTGCTGTCGATCCAGACGGCGGATTGTGTCCCGGTTTTACTGGTGGACACGAAAACGAAAGCTGTCGGCGCAATTCATGCCGGTTGGCGCGGAACGGCGAAGCGCATCGTGGAGAAGGGCATCGGCATGATGCAGATGACGTACGGCTCTGACCCGGCCAACATTCGCGCGGCCACTGGGCCGTGCATCCAGCAGTGCTGTTATGGGGTGGGGCCAGAGGTAGTGGATGAATTCCATTCGCAGTTCGCGTATGCGGCGGAGTTATTCAAAGACATTTTTGACGACGACCCGGTGAAGACGAAATATCCGCTGCTGTTCATGACCGCGCGCGCACCGGGGCATGGGCCGGTGGGAAAGCAGCCGCACCTCGACCTGACGGAAGCGAACCGGCGTCAGTTGGTGGATGCGGGAGTGTCAGCGGCGAACATCTGGGCATCAGGACTATGTACGGGATGCAACACCGACAGGCTCTTCTCTCACCGAAAAGAAGATGGATTTACGGGACGGATGATGGCGGTGGTGGGGGTGCGGGTGAAGTGAAGCGCTAGCGCTTGGCCGCGGTAACTTCGCCGCCGTTGACCAGGTCCTTCAACTCTTTGCTGGGCTTGAAGAAGGGAATCTTCTTGGCGGGGACCTCCACGCGGGCGCCGGTCTTGGGATTGCGTCCCACGCGGGCCTTGCGCTGGCGGGTACGGAAGCTGCCAAAACCGCGGATCTCAATCTTGTCGCCGGCGCGCAAGGACTTGACGATGCTGTCAAAGATGGTCTCCACGATCACTTCGCCATCTTTGCGAGTCACTTCCGCCAAGGTGGACACTTCTTCGATGAGGTCGGCTTTGGTCATACGCAGGCTATTCCACTAGAAGTCGCGCGTTCCGTCAAGTCCTTACATTAGAAAGCTTTATCTCCACAAGTAGTAAAAGCCCACGTGCGTCTGCATCAGCTTCGCTTTATCGGGAATCAGGTCTGACGCATCGTTGAAGAGGATGTCGAGCAGGGTCCGCTTCTCACGCGTCGGGCGAACCAAGGTCGGCTCACCCTTGATGCCCACCATCTTGGCGGTTTCGTCCACCGCGCCTTGGAAGTCGGTGAGCTTGTCGATGAGCTTCAGCGGCTCCGCCTGCTGGCCGGTCCACACCTCGCCGGTGGCGAACGGCTTCAACTCTTCATCTTTCATCTTGCGGCCTACGGCTACGTCATGGATGAATTGCGCGTGCAGATTGTCGATGATGCCCTGCAGGTAGGCGCGCTCGGTGGGCGTCATATCGCGATTGGGATTACCCGCGTCCTTAAGTTCACCGGCCTTAAGAGTCACGTCCTTGAGCTTGGCCCAGCGCATGAGGTCGCCATAGTTGTACCACTGAGCGATCACACCCACGCTGCCCACGATGCTGGCATGGTTGGCGAAGATTTTGTTAGTGCCGGCGGCGACATAGTAACCGCCGCTCGCTCCCACGGTGCCGATGACGGAGACGATAGGCTTTTTCTTGTCTTTGTCGTATTGGTCGGCGATGCGCTTGACCGCCTGGTACATCTCCTGCGAGGCGGCGGCGCCGCCACCCGGCGAGTTGATATGCACGATGATCGCTTTGATGGAGCTGTCGTCACGGTAGCGCTTCAGGTCTTTGAGGAGCTGTTTGGAATCGATGATCACGCCTTCGAGTTCGACCACGCCGATCTTGTCGCCGAAGCCGCCACCAAATTCGGACTTGTTGTCGTTCTTCACGGCTACATAGACGAGCGTGAAGACAGCCATCACAAAGAGAAAGAAGGCGCCGCCGCCGATGACGACCCACAGCCAGGTGCGCGAGCGATTATTTTCTGGACTCATATTCTCCATAGCTCTTTAGGGAAAGCTATTTTAGCGCGTTTGGACGGGAAGTGGGTGTCTTTGGGGCAGGTTCACACGCAGGACACGAAGTGCGCACGAAGGGCACAGGAGAAACGGCTCTGTGGGGTAGTCGAATGCGCCCTCGCGGGTTGCACGCGACGCGCTCGGGCAAGAATAAGGGCAAGGAAGGCGTTAGTCCGCGACGATCGCGATGCCCGCGGCGTCGGCGGCCAGAATGATAGAGCCGATAGGGTCGCGGTCGAGCAGCAGGCATTTCCCCGCGTCGAGCGCGAGGCAGGTAGCGCCCGTTTGCTTCATGGTTTCGATAGTCTTGATACCAACGATAGGGACATCGAAGCGCATGTCCTGATTGGGCTTGGCCACCTTCACCACAGTCAGCGCGCGCGCGAGCGTGGACGCAGCATCTCCCAGTCCACGCATCAGTTCGCCGGCGCGGAGGATGGTGGCGTCGGTGCCCTCCATGGCTTCCACAGCGACGCAGGCTGCGCCGGCGATCACTACCGTCTGGCCGATGTCATATTGGGCGAGATGCCGTCCTACCGAGCGTCCGTAGGCGATGTTGGCGCGTTCGTCGTCGGTGGGCGAGCGTTTGGTCAGGACGCCTGCCTTAGCCAGCAGCGGCTCGAGGTAAGAGGTGGAATCGAGCAGCGTGATGCCTTCCTCAGCCAGCACTTTGGCCACGGCGCCGAGCAGCGAATCAGTATTGCGTGTACCTAACGACATCAGCACCTTGGCCAGCTTCCAATCCGGGCGGATGGAGGAAAAGATCTGCTTGTGCTTGACCTGCCCGGCCATGATGGCCTGGGTCACGCCCTCACGCTTGAAGGTGTCGATCAACTTGCTGAGCTCACCGAGTGACATCCAGTGAACCGCTTTGGCGCCGTGGTGCTCGATCTCAGGGGAAGTCTCCTCTTTAATCGCGGCGACAAAGACCTCGGCGCCGCGGGCGCGCGCAGCGTCCAGCAGCAGCAAGGGAAAGCTGCCGTTGCCGGCGATGAGGCCGAGTTTGTCTTGCGGGGACATTGCTGCGATTAAACCACAGAGAAGCAAAGCGAACCACGAAGGACACAAAGGAACTTGCAGGCGGGGCCGTAGTGGGTTGCTGGCAGCTACCTTATGACCCCGCGCTCGCTCTTCTCCATGAATTCGATCAGCATCTTTACGTCTTCGCCGGGTGAGGGGTCTTTACGCAATTCTTCCAGCGCCTGCGAGTTGTTCTTGCGGCGGAAGATCTTGTAGGCGCGCTGGATCTTTTCAATACGCTCCTGGCTGAAGCCGCGGCGCTCGAGGCCGATGGCGTTGATGCCGAAGGTAGCTACTTCGCGCCGGGCCACCGTCTTGGTGAAAGGCAGCACATCCTGGGTGATGACGGTGCCGCCGCCGATGTAAGCATGCGCCCCGATCGTTACGAACTGGTGCACCGGGCTCAGCGCGCCGATAACGGCCTGTTCGGCGATGACGACGTGTCCGGCGAGGGTGGCGCCGTTCACCAGCATCACGTGGTCAGCGATCTGGCAATCGTGGCCGACGTGCGCGTAAGCCATGATGAAGCAGTGGCTGCCAATGCTGGTAACGCCGCCGCCTTTCTCGGTGCCGCGGCTGATGGTGACGCTCTCGCGGATGAGATTGTCGTCGCCCATCTCCAGGCGAACCACCTGGCCCTTGAAGGTGGAGTCTTGGGGCTCCAGCCCGATGGCTGAAAAAGGGAAGATGCGGTTGCGCTTACCGATCTTGGTAGGGCCGTGGATGACCACGTGCGAGAGCAGCTCGCAGCCTTCACCGATCTCGACATCCGCCCCGATGACGCAATAGGGGCCGATCGTGCAGGAGGGATGAATCTTGGCTTGAGGGTCGATGACGGCGGAAGGGTGGACGGACATCAGCGATTGACCAGCGCGCAACTGATGGTGGCTTCGCAGGCGAGCTTGCCGTCTACCGTGGCGGTGCCCTGCAGCTTCACTGCGTTGCTGCGCCAGACGATGACTTCCACTTCAATGCGAAGCTGGTCGCCCGGGACCACGGGCCTGCGGAACTTGGCGCGTTCGATGCCGCCAAAGACCATCAGCCGATGCTCGCGGTCCGGGATCTCGGGCAGCAGGAGCGCGCCGCCGGCTTGCGCCATCGCTTCCACGATGAGCACGCCCGGCATGATGGGGAAGCCGGGAAAGTGTCCGGCGAAGTGGGGCTCATTGGCGGAGACGTTCTTGATGGCGACAATGCGCTTCTTGCGTTCGATCTCGAGCACGCGGTCAATCAGCAAAAAAGGATAGCGATGCGGCAGGATGGCTTCGATCTCCGTGATGCTGAGCGAAGTCTTGCCCGCGAAGGGCGAGGGGCCGTCGTCGACCGGAGCGGCGATGGGCGTCTTGGTGGCTTCTGTCATATCGGCTACAAAAAGGCGATTATAGCGCACGGGCGCGGGTCCGCTCGCAGGGTGGTTATAATGCCGGAGCGATGATATCCAAAGCGGAAAAAGTTCGGTTGCAACGCTGCCTCCGGGCAATTGAGGGCCGGGAGAGCGAGATGGTGGCTACCTTGCAGAAGCTGGTAGAGATGGAATCTCCCAGCTCCGATAAAGCCGCGGTTGATCTGCTCGGCGCGGAACTGGCAGTGCAATTTGCCCGCATGGGCGGCAAGGTGACGGTCCACGCCCAGCCGCTTTACGGCGATCATCTGCAGATCGATTTCCCCGGTGCTGCCGGCCCCCCCGCGATGCTGCTGGGGCATTTCGATACGGTGTGGGACATTGGCACGCTGGGGCAGATGCCTTTCAAGATTGAAAAGGGGCGCGCCTGGGGGCCGGGCGTTTATGACATGAAGGTGGGCATCGTGATGATAATGCACGCGGTGGACGCGCTCCGCGAGGCCCATGGAGGCACCTTGCCGAGGCCGGTGACCATCTGGCTGGTGGCGGACGAAGAAGTCGGCAGCGAATCATCGCGACCCATGACGGAAGCGTTGGCGAAGAAGATGGCGGCGGTCTTCGTCATCGAGCCTTCGCAGGGCATCAAGGGGGCCCTCAAGACGGCGCGCAAAGGCGTGGGCAGTTATGAAGTAGCTGTCACGGGCCGGGCTTCGCATTCCGGAGTCGACTTTGAAAAAGGGCAGAGCGCGATCGTGGAGTTGGCGCACCAGATCACGCGCATCCAGAAGTTCACTGACCTGAAGAAGGGGCTTACGGTGAATCCGGGACTCATCAAGGGCGGCACGCGGGTGAATGTGATCGCGGCGGAGGCGTCGGCGGAAGTGGATGTGCGGGTCAGCCGGATGAGCGACGCGAGCGTCCTGGAAAAGAAGTTTCGCGGGCTGAAACTGGTAAACCGGAAGTGCAAGCTGCGGGTGAGTGGTGGGGTGAATCGTCCTCCCATGGAGCGGAGCGAGGGGGTTATTCGGCTCTTTCACCTAGCCGAAGACCTGGCCAAGGGTATGGGCTTCAAGGTCAAAGAAAAGAGCACCGGCGGGGGCTCAGATGGCAACTTTACCGCAGCGCTGGGCGTGCCTACGCTGGACGGCTTGGGTGGAGTTGGTGAAGGCGCCCACGCCCTCCATGAGTCGGTGATCCTGCGGGAACTGCCGCGGCGAACGGCCCTGCTGGCCGGGCTTTTGGACCATGCCGAGCGCGGCTAGGGTGTAGAATATCGTCAATATCTTGGAGGCATCATGTTTGGTGGCAGGATCGGTTGGATGGAGCTCATTATCATCTTCGCGATTGCCTTGCTGATCTTTGGCCCGAAGAAATTGGGTGAGTTGGGCAAGGGGCTGGGTGAAGGCATCCGGGGCTTCAAGTCGTCGATGAAGGAGCCGCCGGCGGATGAGACCGTAGAAAAGAAGCAGTAAGTCCAGCGCAGAGTTTTTGGGCACAGGCCGCGAGCCTGTGCCTTTTGCTTTTATATCGCTTTATGCTCGCGCAGCATCGCGTAGACCAGCGCTACGGGCAATCCCATCACATTGCAATAGTCACCTTCGATGCGGTCGACCCAACGCGAGGCGATGCCCTGGATCGCATACGCACCCGCCTTGTCCATGGGTTCGCCATGGGCAACGTAGAAATCGATGTCCTCGGGGCTGATGGTGAGCATATGAACGCGCGTGACCTCATGACGGACGTCCTGCTTGCCCGAGGGCAGCATAAGGCAGACGCCGGTCAGGACTTCATGAATCTCTCCGGAGAGTTTGCGCAACATGCGGGCAGCATCGGCCGGGTCCTTCGGCTTGCCCAAGACTTCGTCGCCGGTGATGACGATGGTGTCCGCGGCCAGCACGAAGCCGTGCGGCGCATTCTGCCAGACGGCGGCCGCCTTTTCCCGGGCGAGTCGGCGGGCCAAAGCCTCGGGCGCTTCGCCGGGCTTGGCGACTTCAGCGATATCAGCGGCGTTGACGGTGAAGTCGATGCCCGCGTTCTTCAGCAATTCTCTGCGACGCGGCGAAGTAGAGGCGAGGATCAGCATGGTGTCTCGTTCCCAGTCTAAACGAGTCACAACGTCTAAACGAGACACAACCCCAGGTGACGGCTGACCCCTCTCACCCTGTGTGCAGACAACTGAAATGAGTCTTACTGGTGGCGCCAGCCTGAACGGCGATGCGTGCCATTTCCGCGTGTGGGCGCCCCAGGCGCAGCGCGTTACTTTAGGTTTGATCCGCAACGGAGTTCTGCGGCAACTGGAGATGGATTGCGAAGAACATGGCTACTTCGCGCTCGGTGCCCCGGCGAGCGCCGGCGACCGCTACTTCTACACCGTGAATGGCGGGACCCCAGTGCCCGATCCAGTCTCACGCCTGCTCCCAGAAGGTGTGCACGGTCCCACGGAGATCGTTGATCCCAACGCCTTCGCCTGGGGCGATGACCACTGGTGTGGACTCGATTTCGAAAAGGCGGTCCTCTACGAACTGCACGCCGGCACTTTCACCCGCGAGGGTGACTTCGACGCCATCATCGGCAAGCTGCATTACCTCAAGGCGGAATTGGGCATCACCGCCATCGAGTTGATGCCGGTCGCCGCCGTGCCCCGCGATGAGAACGGGAAAGTCCGCAACTGGGGATATGACGGCGTCTCGCCCTATTCGGTGGAGGCCTCCTATGGTGGCCCCGAGGCGCTGAAGAAACTCGTCAATGCCGCGCACAATACCGGTTTGGCGGTGGTCCACGACGTGGTCTATAACCACCTCGGGAACGAGGGAAATTACCTGGGAATGTTTGCCCCATATTTCACTGACCGGCACCACACCCCGTGGGGCAACGCGATTGACTTCGCGAATCCTGAAGTTCGGCGTTACTTTGTCGAGAATGCACTCTTCTGGGTGCGCGAATATCACTTCGACGGCTTGCGGCTAGACGCAGTGCAGACCATTCATGACGACTCGCCCACGCACATTCTGCAAGAGGTTGCCGAGGCGGTCCGCAGCTACGCTAAGGAATCAGGGCGAACCATCTGGGTGATTGCTGAAAGCGATGAGAATGACCGCCGATTGATCTCCCCTCGCGCCGCCGGCGGCTACGGACTCGACGCCTTCTGGAGCGACGACTTTCACCATGCCATCCACACCGTCCTCACCGGCGAAGACCAGGGCTACTACCAGGACTTTGGCGCGGTCGAGCAGATCGCCAAAGCGCTGGAAGAGGGCTACGTCTTTCAGGGCGAACACTTCAAGTTCTGGGAGCGGCCGCGCGGAACTTCAGCCGCCGGCGTTTCCCTGCCGAAGAACATCATCTGCATCCAGAATCATGACCAGGTAGGAAACCGGGCGAAGGGGGAACGCCTAAGTCAGCTCGCAACGTGGGCGCAACGTCGCGCCGCTGCGGCCCTTTTGCTGCTGGCCCCGCACACGCCGTTGCTCTTCATGGGAGAAGAGTTCGACAACGCGCCGCCCTTCCGCTTCTTCACCAGCTATGGCGACCCGGCACTGAAAGAAGCGGTGCGCAACGGCCGCTGCCGAGAATTCAGCGACTTTGCCTGGGACGAGATCCCCGATCCTGAAGATCCCGCAACTTTCACGGCCAGCAAGCTGCCTTGGGAGCAGCTGAGCAATGAGAACGAGATGGTGAACTGGTATCAGGAGCTGATCGCGCTCCGCAAAAAGTTCATCATCGGCGGGGACCGCACTTGCCGCGCGAGCGTTGCGGGGAGCGTGCTCACGATGGAAGTCCCGCGCGAGCAACCGGCAGTCCAGGTGGATGTGAATTTTCGCGGGAAAGATCTCCCCGCCTCTCCGCCGGGTTTTCAAAGGGCACTTTTCGCCGCGGATGAAGGCTGCGCCGTCGCCGTATACCGCGCCCTCTGAATGTTACAATCAGTATTTGCGCCTGCCCCCGCTGTTTTCGGCTGACGCGTCTGGGGCTGCATCTACCCCGTCGGCGTAACCGCTGAGGACCCCGAAAAGATCACCCCGCATGGACCGCGCACACATCCGCAATTTCGCGATCATCGCCCACATCGACCATGGGAAGTCGACGCTCTCTGACCGTCTCCTGGAGTTGACCGGCTCACTGAGCTCCCGCGAGATGCAGGCCCAGGTCTTGGACGCGATGGACCTCGAGCGCGAGCGCGGCATCACCATCAAAGCCCATTCGGTGCGGATGAAGTACATCGCCAAGGACGGCGAAGAATACCAGCTCAATCTCATTGACACCCCGGGACACGTCGACTTTTCCTATGAAGTCTCGCGCTCGCTGGCCTCGTGCGAAGGCGCGCTGCTGGTGGTGGATGCCTCGCAGGGCGTGGAAGCGCAGACGCTGGCGAACGCCTATCTGGCCATCAACAACGGGCTCGACATCATTCCCGTGATCAACAAGATCGACTTGCCCAGCGCTGATATCCCCCGCGTGAAAGAGATGGTCGAACACGCCGTGGGCATTGACTGCAAAGATGCGATGCTGGTCAGCGCCAAGACCGGGCTCGGTGTGGAGGATGTGCTCGAGGCGATCGTCAAACGATTGCCCCCACCGCGCGGCACCACCGAAGCGCCGCTGCAGGCGCTCATCTTTGATTCCTGGTTCGATCCTTACCGCGGTGTGATCGTGCTGGCCAGGATCATCAATGGATCCATCCGTAAAGGCATGCGCGTGCGCCTGTGGTCTAACGGCCGCACCTTTGATGTGGAATCGCTGGGCGTGCTCACCCCCAAGCCGATCGAGATAGGCGAGCTTTTCGCGGGCGAGGTCGGCTTCCTCATCTGCAACATTAAGAACGTGGCCGATACTAAGATCGGTGACACCATCACCGACGACACACATCCAGCCCTGGAAGCTTTGCCCGGATTCGAAGAACTCAAGCCTATGGTCTTCGCCGGGATTTACACGGTAGATGCGCACGAGCACACGCTGCTCCGCGACGCCCTGGAAAAGCTGCGGTTAAACGACTCTTCTTTCTTCTTCGAGCCCGAGAGTTCGGTCGCCCTGGGCTTCGGCTTCCGCTGCGGCTTCCTCGGACTGCTCCACATGGAGATCATTCAGGAGCGCCTGGAGCGCGAGTACAACCTCGAACTGATCACCACCGCGCCCAGTGTGCGCTACCGCATCACCAAGACCAGCGGCGAAGTGGTGGAGGTGGAGAACCCATCGAAGTGGGTGCACACCACCGAGATCGAAAAGATCGAAGAGCCCATCATCACCGCCACCATCCTGACTAACGAAGAGTATGTAGGCGGCATCCTGAAATTGGTGGAAGACAAGCGCGGAAAGCAGAAGAATTTCGAGTACGTTACCTCCAATCGCGTGATGCTGACGTATGAATTGCCGTTGAATGAGATCGTGATGGACTTCTACGACCGGCTCAAGTCGGTATCGCGCGGCTACGCCTCGCTCGACTATCACCTGAGCGGCATGTGGGAGTCGCCCATGGTGAAGCTCGACATCCTGGTGGCGGGCGAGCCAGTGGATGCGCTCTCCATCATCGTGCACCAGGACTTTGCCTACGAGCGCGGCCGCGCGCTGGTGTCCAAGATGCGGGAGTTGATCCCCCGGCAGATGTTTGAGGTGGCCATTCAGGCGTCCATCGGCGCCAAGATCATCGCCCGCGAGACCGTCACCGCCATCCGTAAAAACGTGATCGCGAAATGCTACGGTGGCGATATCTCCCGTAAACGCAAACTCCTCGAGAAGCAGAAGGAAGGCAAAAAGCGGATGAAGCGCATCGGACGGGTGGACATCCCGCAAGAAGCGTTCCTCGCCGTTTTAAAAGTGGGCGAGTAATTGCTAAGTGGAACCTTGGGTCTCTTTATTGGTGGGCAGCAACCATCCCGCAAGTCTGCAAAAGCGCAAGCCAACTCAATCACTTACGCGGGCACAGTGCTAAATCGCCCGCCTATGTGCAAAAGTACCGGTCTGCAGCGCCGCGTCCATCTGATGAACGATGGGCCGGGACATCTGAACGCTTGTCACTGATTCCATTGACCTTAAAAGGTGCTTCAGACTCAAGGCAAATCGCGTAAATCACTGAAATCAGGTAGGTAAACCAGCGGACTTGGTGACTTTCCACAAAGTTTTCCACAAACCCTAGGAAAAGATTTCATGTCTCGTATTGCTCACAAGTACGGGGCGTGATCATGAAGATGATCAGCAACACCAGCAGCACGTCCACCAGCGGAGTCACATTCATCTCGGCGTTGACTCCGCGCGCGCCCGTCAGCATGGACCCAGGAATCCTCCTACCGCTCCAGCTTGAACTTCACGATCACTTGCGTCTCCACCGCGACGGACACGCCGTTGAGGATGTATGGCTGATATCGCCATTGCTGGACAGCCGTGCGCGCGGCTTCTTGTAGGAGCGGCGGTCCGCTCACCACTTGCAGGCTGGTGATGCGTCCCTCGCGATCGATCAATGCGTGCAGCACCACCGTGCCTTCCACTTTTGCTAGTTTCGCGGGCAGAGGATAAACCGGCTTCACCTGGAAGGTCAGTCTTCCCGGATTGACCCGAGAGACGGCCACTCGCGTGGGCGGCTTCACTGCCACCATGTGCGGGTTCTTCGGGATCAAGGCGCTGAACAGGTGCGGCACGCCATCCGGCGCGCCGATGACTCTATCCCCAGGCACGTACGGCCCCGGCGGTGCGACTTCAGTGGCCTGGTTGAACGTGAGCGATGGCTTCGGGGCCATGGTAAAGATGATCCGCGCATCTTCCCGGGGCGCAACCGGGCGCTGCGAAGACTGCTGCGAAGTCTCCGCCGTTTGAGGAAGATTGGGCCGTCCCAAGGCCACTGGCGAACTCACGCTTTTGAACGCGAGCGGCAGCGCGTCCGGGCGGAACATAGGCAGCGCCACCAACGCGGCCACCAGCAGCGATTGGATAGCGATGGAAAAGGTAGTGGCCCAGCCGCGGCCCTTAGGGTGGATATTTCCGGACTCGAGCAAGGATTCTGCGAACATGCTTGTGCCTGCCTCCCGTGCGTACTGGAAGAGACACCGGGCGGGTGGCGTAAGTGCCTGGTTTATTTTTACGGGGCGTGAATCCTTGGCCGCCGAACCGGTGTCCCCG
>JBKKBM010000129.1:0-4923 GCA_046714215.1 Terriglobales bacterium
ACCGCGCCGCCAAACGATTCGACCATCTTGGTCACGTTCTTCCGGGCAAACACCGAGTCATCTACCACCAGGTAGCGCACTGGTTGCCGGTCTTGCGTGCGAAGCAGAGCCGCAAATTGCTCCATAACGTTTCTCCTGACTTCTGAACTACTGACTGCTAGTTTCTAGTTACACCATTGCCTTTAACCGCTGTACACACTGCGCCGTGATGGTGCTGGACATCAGCTCCAGCGAGACCACGCGTTGCGCATAACCCCGTTCGATGGCCGCTTTGGGCATGCCATACACCACGCACGACGCTTCGTCCTGCGCGATGGTGATACCGCCCTGGCCTTTGATGGCGCCCAGACCATCAGCGCCGTCTTCACCCATGCCGGTCATGATGACGCCGACCGTCTGATTGCTGAATTCCATGGCCGCGGACTTGAAGAGCACGTCCGCCGACGGACGATGGCCGTTGACGCGGTCGTCGTCGGCGAGGACCACAACGTCGCCCATCGACATCCGGCGCACGCGGATGTGACGGTTGCCGGGACAGATCAACGCGCGTCCGGCGAGCAGCAAGTCGCCGGACTTGGCCTCCTTCACGTCGATGGCGCAGCATTCGTTGAGGCGCCGGGCAAACATCTCGGTGAAGCCTTCCGGCATATGTTGGACCACTACGATAGTGCCGGGGAAGTCGCCGGGAAGTTGCGAGAGCATGTATTGCAGCGCGTTGGGTCCGCCGGTGGAGATGCCGATGGCGACCAGCTTGGTGGGCGGTTGCTGGGGGCGATTGGCCGGCTTCTTCACCTTGCCGGGCTCGGAAGCGATGAGCGCTTTCACCCGCGGTTCCGCTTTAGCCGCAGCCTTGATCTTGGCGATGAGTTCGTTGCCAATCTCATCCATCCGGGCGGCGGCAGAGTCACGCGGCTTGGAGACGAAGTCGAAAGCACCCAATGCCAGCGCCTTGAAGGTGGAGGATGCGCCTTCCGTAGTCTGCGCACTGACCATGATGACGGGCAGCTTGTGCTTGCGCATGATGTGGCGCAGGGTCTCCATGCCGTCCATGCGGGGCATCTCGAGGTCGAGGGTGACGACGTGGGGATGGAGCTCCTCAATCTTCTTGAGGCCAAACTCTCCGTCCATGGCCGTTCCCACCACCTGGATGGAGGGATCGCGCTCGATGATCTGCGGGATCAGCTTGCGCATGAGCGCAGAATCGTCGATCACAAGAACGCGTACGGGCTCGCTCATGCGGAGGCTCCTGTCGCGTGGTCTTTTTCTGCGCGGTCTTTGTCGGCGCGGCCGAGCTTGGCCACGACAGCATTAATGTTGAGGATCAGGACTACGGTGCCGTCGCCGAGGATGGAGGCGCCGCTGACGAAGTCGGTGGCGACCAGATGATCGTCGAGGGCTTTGATGACCAGCTCTTCTTCGCCCACCAGTTTGTCGACCACGAGGCCGAACTTGCGATCGCCGATGGCGATGACCACTACAAAAATCTTTTTCCCGGACGTACCCGTCTCGCGATTGAGCTTATGCAGGCGGACGAGCGTGAGCACTTCATCGCGGAGCCGGAGCACTTCATGCTGGTCAACGCGGTGGATCTCAGACTGCTGCGCGCGGGTGATCTCGACCACCGAGCCCAGCGGCACCGCATACATGCGCTGGTGCACGCGGAAGAGCAGCGCCTTGATGATGGCCAGCGTGAGCGGCACTTTAAGGAAGAAGCGCGTACCTTCGCCGACCCTGGTCTCGATGGAGACGGTGCCCTTGAGGCGCTCGACCACGCTCTTGACCACGTCCATGCCGACGCCGCGGCCGGAGACCGAGGTGACTTCTTCGGCGGTGCTGAGGCCGGGATGGAAGATGAGGTTGAGCGCTTCGCCATCGGTGAGGCGGTTGGCGTCATCAGCGGTGATCACGCCGGTCTCAATGGCTTTAGCCACGACGCGCTGGCGGTCGATGCCGCGGCCGTCATCGCGGACTTCGATGACGATGTGATTACCCTGGTGATAGGCGTCGAGTTTCAGCGTGCCTTGCGCAGGCTTGCCCGCGGCTTCGCGCTCGGCCGGCGATTCAATACCGTGGCTGATGGCGTTGCGCACCAGATGGGCAAGGGGCTCGGCCAGGATGTCGAGGATGCTCTTATCGAGGTCAGTGTTCTGGCCGCTGACTTCGAGGCTTACATCTTTGCCGCAAGCCTTGGAGACATCGCGAACGATGCGCGGGAAGCGGCGGAAGAGTTGCTCCACCGGTACCATGCGCACTTTCATCACCGACTTCTGCAGGTCATTGAGCACGCGGGCCTGGAAGGCAAGCGCATCCGCGAACTTGGCCTTCAGAGGATCTTTGGCAAAGCGTTTGTCAAACTCATTGATGGTCTGGGTGAGCATCGACTTGCCAATGATGAGTTCGCCGACGAGATTGAGGACGGCGTCGATCTTGTCCGCGTCCACGCGTAACTTGGCCGCGTCAGTGGTGGCGGAGGAAGCTGCGTCAGCGGGATCGCCGGGTTCAGCCGCCAGGCGTTGGACGGGCGTGGACTCGGGTACAACCTCTGCCACCGATGTTTTTGCCGCGGGCTGGTCGGCGACCTTAACGACGGATTGCGCAGGAGTGATCGCATCGCCTTGGGGAGCGTACGCTTCCACGATCACGCTGGCGATCACCGCGGGAATCTTGCACTTCTTGGCGATGTATTCATGATCAAAGCTGCTGGCCAAGCCCGCCTGGATGACATCGAAATCCTGCATGCCCATGCTCTCATCGGGAACGATGACGAGCAGGTTGCCCAGGTCCTGGAGCGCGCTTTTGGCCATCTGCAATGCGGCGGCGCGGACCATACAGCCGGCGTCGAGGGTGAGCGAGACTTGCAGCACCTTGAGGCCCCGATGGATGGCGTCTGCCAGCACCATCTGCTCATACTCTGACCACTGGAATCTGGTAGGCCGGGCGGGCGCGACGGAAGTCTTGTCGTCTTTTTCAACCGCAGGTGCGCGCAATAGTTCGTGGATGCTCTTGCGCACCTCATCGCCGCTGGGCGCGGTGGTATTCGCGCGATACGCGTTGAGCATCATCTGAAAGGCGTCGGCGGCGCTGAGGACCACTTCGGCGATGCGTGCCTGACGGCGCTGAGCCAGTTCGGGCGTGAGCGCGTCTTCCAGTTCATGCGCGAGCGAAGTGAGTTCCTGGTAACCACAAGCGGCGGAGTCGCCCTTGAGCGTGTGGACGGTGCGGCGCACCTGGCGCACCACCTCCGCATCGCCGGGACGCTGCTCCAGCAGCAGACCTTCTTCATTGAGCGACTGCAACAGCTCCGCAGCGCTTTCAAAGAAGAGATCTCGCAGCTCAGAAGACCGCTCTTCAGAAAAGAAACTCACCCGTGCACCTCAAGCCGTTGATACGCCGTGCCGTTGTTCTGGTGGATCATCTTGAACTTGTCGCTAAGGCCGAAGAGACTTTCCGCGTGGCCGATAAAAAGGTAGCCCTCGGAGTTCAAGCAGCGATAAAACTTTTCGATCAAGCGCTTCTGCTCAGCTTCGTCGAAATAGATCATTACGTTGCGGCAGAAGATGATGTCATTGCGCTGGGGCAGGAATTCCGTCTTCAGGTTGTGAAAATCAAAGTGGACGAGGTCCTTGACCTGTTTCTTGATGGCGTAACGGTCGCCGACCTTGTCGAAGTAGCGGAGCCGGAAGGCGTAATCGACCGGTTCCATGTGGGTATCTGAGTACATGCCTTCCTGGGCGGAGCGCAGCACGGAATAGTTGATGTCAGAAGCGAGGATCTCAACCTTCCACGGCGGCGGGATCAGCGGCTTAGGCGAAGGCATCTCGAAGGGCAGCGGATTGCGCAGGTAGTAGTAGGCGAGGGCGTCGCAGATGATCATGGCCAGCGTGTAGGGTTCCTGGCCGGTGGAACAGCCGGCGCTCCACACCCGCAGGGAAAAATCGCGGCGCGACTGCTTGCGATGCAGGACCTCTTCGAGCGTGCCCTTGTGGAAGAGCTCCAGCTGCGGCTTGTTGCGGAAGAAACTAGTCTCGTTGACAGTGAGGTTTTCCACCAGGGCGGAAAGTTCGGCTTTACCTTCGCGGCTGGTGAGCAGGCGATAGTAGCTGTAGAACGAGTCGATGCCGGTAGTCTTAAGCCGCCGATGCAGCCGGTCAGTGAGGAAGTGGATGCGGCGTTCATCGAAGAACATGCCGCACTCCTGGTAGACCAGGGTCTGCAACAACTTCAGTTCGGGTTCGGTGATCTGCAGGTTCAAGCCAGGTGTGGCCATTATGTCCCCGGCGCGCGACCCTACCACAGGACGGCGCGCAAAATTCTTCGCTTCGAATCAGGCGCAAGCGCCCTGGTGCTCTTAATGCGTCCTAGACCGCCGCGCCCATCGCCTGGGTCTCTGCCATCTCACTCAAGCGGCGCAACTCGCCCTTCTGCAAGATCTTGTTCAGGTCGATGAGAATGATGAGCCGGTCATTCAGCTTGCCGACACCGGTCACATAATTCAATTCACCCTCTTCGAAGACGTTGGGCGGAGCGTCAACATTGGTCGCCGCCATCTTCAGGACTTCGGAAGCCGCGTCTACGATGAGTCCCACCATCTTGTGCTCGACTTCGACCACCAGGATGCGGTTCTTCTTGTTGCGCGTGATTTGTTTCTCTCCGAACCGCTTGCGCAGGTCGACGATGGAGACGATCTTGCCGCGCAGATTGATCACGCCCTCGATGTATTCAGGCGAATCGGGCACTGCGGTGATGTCGGGCACGCGCACGATCTCATGCACCATATCGATGGGCACTCCGAACGTCTCCCGCCCGATGCGGAAGCCTACGAGATGTAGATCCTTAGCCATCAGAGTCTCCACTTAGTTGTGCGTGGTCGCGTAGCGCGCCCGGCCGCGTCCATCATGCGGTTTGGCGTGGCCATGACCATTC
>JBKKBM010000130.1:0-18691 GCA_046714215.1 Terriglobales bacterium
TGCTCGACGCCTTCCGCGTACTACTCATCGGGCCCATCTTTGACCGCGTGCTCAACCCTGTCCCCCACGGACGCGGCATCACCCTCTTCCGCATCCCCGGCCTCGATTACAGCTTCAACCTCCAACAATTCGTACCGTCGCACATCCAGAATGACTGGACCATGGTCGCCTTCGCGCTGGTCGTCGCCACCGTGCTCAAGGGCATTTGCGACTACGTGGGCACCTATCTGGTGAATTACGCCGGCTTTGGCATGATCACCGACCTGCGCAATCAGCTTTACAACGCCATCTTGCGGCGCTCCGTCGCCTTCTTCCATCGCCACTCCACCGGCACCTTGCTTTCCACCATCATCAATGACATTGAGCGCGTGCAATTTGCGATGTCGAACGTGCTCGGCGAATTCCTGCAACAGTTCTTCACTCTGATCTTTACGGCGGGCGTGGTCATCGTGCTGGGCGGCAAACTGGCCTGGGTGCTGGTGCTTTTTATCCCGTTCGTCGTCTTCTCCGCGGGCAAGATCGGGCGTCGTGTCAGCTCCACCACCCGTAAAGGTCAAGACAAGCTCGCCGACATCCAAAATATTTTGCAGGAGACCATCACCGGCAACCGCGTGGTCAAGGCCTTCGGCATGGAGACCTGGGAGATCGCGCGCTTCCGCGGGGCTGCCAGCAAGCTCTTTCGCGCGAATCTGCGTTCGGTCCGCGCCCAGGCCCTCAGCTCACCCCTCATGGACGTAATCGGCGCGGTCGCCATCGCGCTGTTGCTTATGTTGGGCCGTGAGCAGATCAAGTCCGGAATATTCACCGCGGGCACCTTCCTCACCTTCATCATTGCCGTCTTCAAGCTTTACGACCCCGTCCGCAAGTTCGCGCAATTCAATAACAGCTTCCAGCAGGCCCTCGGAGCCTCCACGGAGATCTTCACCTTCATGGACGCCGATGACGACGTCCAACAAAAGCCCGACGCCGTCATCCTGCGCGGCTTCCACAAGAGCGTGCAGTTTGACGATGTTGGTTTTGCCTACGTGGAAGAAGACGGCAGCCCCCGTCCCGTGCTGCGCAATATCAATCTCGGCGTCAAGGCCGGCGAGGTGGTCGCCTTCGTCGGCTCCAGCGGCGCGGGAAAAACTACCCTGGTCAACCTCATTCCACGCTTCTTTGATGTGACCGAGGGCCGCCTGCTTATCGACGGTCACGATGTCCGCGACCTCAACATCGCCACGTTGCGCTCGCACATCGGCATCGTCACCCAGGAGACCATCCTGTTCAATGACACCGTGCGCAACAACATCGCGTATGGACAGCCCAACATGCCCGCGGAGCTCGTGATGGCCGCGGCCAAAACGGCGCGCGCGCATACCTTCATCGAGGAAATGCCGCAGGGTTATGACACCGTCATCGGCGAAAAAGGCGTGCGTCTGAGTGGCGGCGAGCGCCAGCGGGTGGCCATCGCGCGCGCGCTGCTCAAAAACGCCCCCATCCTGATCCTCGACGAAGCCACCTCCGCGCTCGACACCGAATCCGAGGCGCTGGTGCAGACCGCGCTGCAGAACCTGATGTCCGGACGCACCGTCTTCGTCATCGCCCACCGCCTCTCCACCGTGCGCCGCGCTGACCGCATCGTCGTCATCGAAAACGGCACCATTGCCGATATCGGTACCCACGACGACCTCATCAACCGTCTGGGCACCTACAAACGTCTGCATGACATGCAATTCGTGGACGTGGCTAATCCCGTCCTCAAGGAGAGTGATTGATGGCGATTCGTTCGATGACCGGCTACGCCCAGGTCCGCTCCGCCAGCAAGGGCAAGCCAGGCAAGCAAGAGCTGGCCTATGCGGTGTCACTGAAAGCGGTGAACCATCGCTATCTGGACCTCTCCATGCGGTTGCCCTCCGATTGCGATGCCCTGGAGATGAAACTACGCCGCCTGCTGAAAGAGAAGATGGCCCGCGGCCACGTGGACCTCACGCTCAGTGTGGAGAGAGGCGCCGCCGGGGCCGTGCAGTTGAACAAGGAGATCGTGGGCGGCTACGTAGAAGCTTTTCGCGCCGCCGCGAAAACGTTCGGCCTGAGTGGTGATCCTGACCTCAACGCTATCCTCCGGATGCCGGGCGCGCTCGCCGGTGGTGTGGAGGTAGATGAAGATTTCGAAAAGAGCGTGCTCGAATCCACGGAGCAGGCCGTGGTCAAGCTGAATGAGATGCGCGAAGAAGAAGGGCGCGGACTGGAACAGGAATTGCGTCGCCGCATGCGCGAGTTGCACAGCGCCACCAGCCAGTTGGAAGAGATGCGCGGCGCCGTCACGAAGGCCTACCTCGAGAAAGTGCAAGCCCGGATGACCGAGTTGATCGCCGGCAAAGCCGACCCGGACCGTATTCTGCAGGAGGCGGCCATGCTCGCAGAGCGCAGTGACATTCAGGAAGAGCTGGTGCGCATGAAGATGCACATTCAGCACTTCGTGGGCATGCTGGAAAAGGGCGGAGAGATCGGTAAGAAGCTGGACTTCCTCTTGCAGGAAATGAACCGCGAGGCTAATACTTTGCTGTCAAAGACCGCGGGCGTAAGCGGCGAGGGTCTGCGCATCACCGAGCTGGGCCTGGCCATGAAGAGCGAGATTGAAAAAACGCGGGAGCAGATCCAGAACATCGAGTGATGAGAAATTGGTAATCTGGTGATCGGGTAATTTGGTAATTGGAAAACCGGACTGACCGCGGATCAGAGCGGATTGAGTTGAAGAAATTGGGAATTGAGTTCGGGTATCTTGGTAATTGAAGACCAAAGAATTGACCGCGGATAAAGGCGGATTCAAGGGGATTTAAGGAAACACGGAAGGTTCGAAGAAGGGTGGGATCGTTCTTCTGACGGCTGATGGCTTCAAGCTAAAAGCCAAGAGCTAAGAGCCAAAAGCTGAAAGCCAAAAGCTAAAAGCGCCAAGAACCACCGCACCACGCATCGCCCAAACATGCCAGGCATTCTCTACATCATCTCCGCGCCGTCCGGATCAGGGAAGTCGACCCTGGTGAACGAGCTGCGCAGCATCGTTCCGCACCTGGAGTTTTCCATCTCCTACACCACCCGTGCGCCCCGCGGCAGTGAGCAGAACGGCCGCGAGTACTACTTTGTGAGCCGCCGTGAGTTTGAGGAGATGATCCGCCGGGGAGAGTTCCTGGAACATGCCGAGGTCTTCGGCAATTACTACGGCACGGCCAAACGCTTCCTGCGGGAGGCTGCGGCCCGGGGCAATGACTTGCTGCTCGACATCGACGTCCAGGGCGCCTCCCAAGTCAAAGAAAAGGAAAAGGATTCGGTCAGTATCTTCGTGCTGCCCCCCTCCCGCGATGTTCTGGAGAGGCGACTCCGCAACCGCAGCCAGAGCGAGGCGGCCACCTCCAAGGGGGGTGGCATGTCCGATGAGGTCATCCAAAGGCGGCTTTTAGAGGCGGGAAAAGAGATTGAGAAATACTCAAAATACGACTATATTCTCGTCAACGACAGCTTGGAACACTCGGTGGAATTGCTGAAGGCCATAGTGCTTTCGGAGCGAAAACAGCGCTCTGGATCCGATCTGACTGAGGCCGACCAGCATCTGCTTACCGCCGCCCGGGAGTGCCTCCATGCAGCCCAAGCCAGCAGTGGCAAGCTGCAGGATATCCTGAACTCATTCGCTCCGGCCAAGTCCGGATAACGAGGTAAGTCTATGGAAATAGAAGGGTTTGACAGCAAATATCGCTATATCCTGGTGGCCGCCCGCCGGGCGCGTCAGCTCCAATCCGGGGCTCCCTCCCTGGTGAAAACTCAGTCCCGCAAGGCCAGCAAAGTGGCCCAGGACGAGATCCAGGCTGGCCTGGTCAAGCACGTGGTGACCGAAGCCCCCAAGACAGCCCTGACCACCGCTGCCGACTTCTTTGACGGTGGCAGCCGCTAGGTCGTGTCCCGGCGCTGTATCCCAGCCCCGCTGCCTGTAATCTAATGAAGCGGGGGAGCAATTCTCATGAGAGTCGCACTAGGCGTAACCGGCGGCATTGCCGCTTATAAGGCTGCGGAGATTGTCCGCCTGCTGCAGGACTGCAACGTCCGCGTGCAGGTGGTGATGACCCGGGGGGCGCAGGAGTTCGTCCGCCCGCTCACGTTCGCCGCCCTCACCGGCCAGAAGGTGATCACCGGACTCTTCGGGCAGGAGGGCGCTGAATCTGTTCCTAACATCGATTCCGCGATCGAACATATCTCCGTGGCGCAGGAGATTGACGCGCTGGTAGTGGCGCCGGCTACGGCTGACACTCTCGCCAAATTCGTTCAAGGCATTGCCGACGACTTTCTCACCACCTTCTATCTCGCGACCACCGCGCCCGTGCTCGTGGCGCCGGCGATGAATGTGAACATGTGGAACCATCCCGCCACGCAGGCGAATCTGGCCGAGTTGCGTAAGCGTGGCGTGCGCATCGTCGAACCGGACAGCGGATACCTCGCCTGTGGCATGGTCGGCGCCGGGCGGCTCGCGGCCAATGAGACCATCGTCTCCGCCGTCATGGACATGTTGCACGCTAATCAGGCGTTGCGCGGCGAGACCATCCTGATCACCGCCGGACCCACGCGTGAGCCTATCGACCCAGTACGCTTTATCGGCAACCGCTCCAGCGGGAAGATGGGGTACGCGCTGGCGGAAGAAGCCATGCGCATGGGCGCAAGAGTTATCCTGGTCAGCGGGCCTACCGCGCTCGAACCACCCGACGGCGCTGAAGTGGTCCGCGTGGAAACCACCGAACAGATGCGCGATGCCGTGATGGCTCGCCTGGGCGAAGCCAGCATCGTGATCAAGACCGCCGCCGTCGCGGATTACAAACCCAAGCAGGTCGCCGGCCAGAAGATCAAGCGCAAAGGCGATATGGCCGTCGAACTCCAGGCTACCGCCGACATCCTCAAAGAGATTGCGGCGAAAAAGACTTCACAAATGGTTATTGGCTTTGCCGCCGAGACAGAAAACATCCTCGAAAATGCCCGTAAGAAGCTCGACTCCAAGAAACTCGACGCCATCGTGGTCAACGACGTCTCCCAGCCCGGCATCGGCTTTGATTCCGATCGCAACGCAGTGAAGATCTTCACTCGCGACCAGGAAATCGATGTGCCTGAGGCGCCGAAGACGGAAATCGCCCGCCGGATCTTGGAGTTTGTTGTGGCATCTAAGAAGAAGCCTTCGCCCGTCAGCAGATAGCCGACAGCCATCAGCAGCATTCCGCCATCAGTTCATCTTGTCATCCCGAGCGAGGCGCGACCAGCGGGAGCACCGACGAGGGACAAAGCCTTTGCTCTTACCCTCCTTAGCTTTTGGTTTTCTTTGTGTCCTTCGTGCCTTCGTGGTGGGTTTTGTTCTCCTAGCCACCCGCCGAACCCAATGCGATAATCTCAACCATGCCCCTCGACGCAGATTCCAAGCGCGCCCTCGCCACTCGTGTGCAGTATTACCGCGAAATGGGCATCGACAGCTTCTATCGCCGCGGTACGGCGCCCGCCTGCGCTGCGACGGAAATCGTAGAAGCCCCGGAGAACTACACCGCCCACGCTCTCCCCGCCGACAAGCCCGCCGCACTGCAGATCATCCGCAATGAGATCGGCGACTGCACCCGCTGCCGCCTCCATGAACAGCGCACGAACATCGTTTTTGGCGTGGGAAATATGGATGCCGACATCATGTTTGTCGGCGAAGGTCCCGGCGCTGACGAAGACGCCCAGGGCGAACCCTTCGTGGGCCGCGCCGGCCAACTCCTCAACAACATGATCAACGCCATGGGGCTGAAGCGCGAAGAAGTCTACATCGCCAATGTGGTGAAGTGTCGTCCTCCGGGAAACCGCACGCCAGAGCGCGACGAATGTGATACCTGCTCGCCCTTCCTGATGAAGCAGATCGAGGTGGTGAAGCCGAAGATCATTGTGGCCCTGGGCGCGGTCGCCGCTAAGAATCTCCTGCAGATGAATGACACCATGGCTAACCTGCGCGGCCGCATCTACGACTTCCGTAATACGCAACTTGTGGTCACTTATCACCCCGCCTATCTGCTGCGCGACCCGCGCCAAAAGGGTGAAGCGTGGAAAGATCTCCAGATGGTGATGAAACATCTGGGCATGACGCCGCCGAAAGTGGACAAGAAATGAACCCTCCAACAATGACGATGGGGAGCTCGTCTCGGCTTTTGCAGATCATCTGGGCTGGCTTTCTCATTCACATGGGACTAGTCCCTTTTATGGGAGAGTATCTATCTAAAGGTGTGGTTCGCCCGATCGATGTTTTCTACTATTCGTTCTGCGCGGTAGTTGCGGTGGAGGTTGTTGTTGCGCTCGTCCTGCGCAATAAACTCGACCCGGTTCATGACGCGCTCCGGCTGAATCCCGGAGACATGACAGCACTGATGTCTCGCCATAGGTTGCATATCTTTCTATTCGCGATCAGCGAATCGATCGTGCTCTTCGGCTTCATGTTGCGATTCCTCGGAACGCCGCTGTCGTACTGCATTCCGTTTTACGCCGCGGGGATCATGCTGCTCCTGCTCAGCGCTCCCCGTAAGCTAGACTAAGTTCGCACCCCTTCCGCTTCCATGCCTGAATTCTGCGACGTCGCCCTGCCCATGCCGTTGGAGATGACCTTCACCTATCGGGTGGGGGACCAGCAGCCCGTCGTCGGCGGACGCGTCCTCGTACCCTTCCGCACCGGGCGCGAATCGGGCGTCGTCACCGCCCTCCATGACAACGCGCCCTCGATGAAGGCAAAGACCGTGCTCACCGTCATTGACCAATCTCCGGTATTCGACGCCGTGCACCTCAGGCTGGGCGAGTGGGTCGCGCAGTATTACCTTGCGCCCATCGGCGAGGTCTATCGCACCATGTTGCCGCTGATGGCAGAAGTTAAGAAGGCATGGGCGTACTCCATCACAGAAAACGGGCACACTGCGCTCTACGAAGGCGCCACCGTCGGCTCCTCCAAACGCTCGAAGAAGTCCGCCGATGACCAGATGCTCGAATATGAAGTCCTGAACTACCTGGCGAATGCGGAGGACGGCGCCGCCCGCGAAGGCAGCATCCGCTCGGCCACGGGCGCCACCAAAGACATCCTCGCCGGTCTGGTGAAAAAGAAATGGATCGCGCGGGAAGACGTCTCCGCGCTGCGCGACGCTTCGCGCACCGTGCGCATCGCCGTGCTGTGCACCAAGACTCCCGACGGTGCGGAAGTATCTGGCCGAAAATTAAATGACAACCAGCAGGTGCTGCTCGTTGCGCTGACCGTCGCCGGTGGGCGCTCACCCGTGGACGAACTGAACAAGCTCGCCGTGCCCCGCAGCACGCTGCAGACGCTGGTGAAGCGCGGATTGGTTGAGATCATCGAAGAGGCGGCGGAGTTCCGTATCTCCCGGTCAGAAGTGCGCTCGCCGCTGGACTTCACCCTGAACAGCGCGCAGCAGCAAGCGCTCGCGGCCGTGAATGCGGCCGTCGAAGCCAAGAAGTTCTCCGTCTCACTGCTGCACGGGGTCACCGGTTCGGGCAAGACTGCGGTCTATCTCTCAGCGATGCAGCAAGTCCTCGCTGCCGGACGTTCCGCCGTTCTCCTCGTCCCGGAGATCGGTCTCACGCCCGCGATGGCGGCGAATCTGCATCGCATCTTTGGCGAAGAGGTGGCCATCCTTCATTCCGCGCTCTCCAACGACGAGCGCGCGGAGCAGTGGCACCGCATCCACAATAGCGAAGCCAAGATCGTCGTGGGCACGCGCTCCGCGGTCTTCGCGCCGGTCAAGGACCTGGCGCTGCTCATCGTGGATGAGGAGCATGACAGCTCCTACAAGCAGGAGGAGACGCCTCGCTACCATGCGCGCGACGTTGCCGTGATGCGCGGCAAACTTTCAAACGCGGCCGTCGTCCTCGGGTCCGCCACGCCGTCGCTGGAAAGTTTTCACAACACGCAGAAGGGGAAATATTCGCTCATCGAATTGCGCGAGCGGGTGGAAGATCGTCCGCTGCCCGAGGTCGAACTGGTCGACCTTCGACTCGAGTATCAGCAGGCCGGCGAGGAGCACATTTTTTCCCGACGCCTGCTGGAAGAGGTCAGCGACCGCCTCGCGCGCAAAGAGCAGGCGATTATTCTCCTCAATCGCCGCGGATATTCCGCCGTCGTCCTCTGCCGCACCTGCGGCGAGACCATCCAGTGCAAGAACTGCGCCATCGCCATGACGCACCACAAGGGCTCGCCGCGCCTCGAATGCCACTACTGCGGATACCGCATTCCCGTGCCCCACGTCTGCCCTAAATGCCAGAGCGAGCACATTTATTTTCTCGGCACCGGTTCAGAGAAAGTGGAAGAAGAGTTGCACCGGGCGTTTCCCCAGGCGCGCATCGGCCGCCTCGATCGCGACACCGTCCGCGGACGCCACGATTTCGAACGCGTGCTCAATCAGCTCAACGCTGGCGACATCGACTTGCTCGTCGGCACCCAGATGATCGCCAAGGGACACGATATCCACGGCGTCACCCTCGTCGGCGTGGTGGGCGCGGACTTCGCGCTCGGCTTCCCGGACTTTCGCGCCGCCGAGCGTACCTTCCAATTGCTCACGCAGGTCGCGGGCCGCGCAGGCCGCGGAAATATTCCCGGCAAAGTCATCCTGCAGACGTACTATCCCGAGCATTACGCCATCCAGTTCGCGCAGCAGCACGACTTCAACGGCTTTGCCGCCAAAGAATTGCAATACCGCCGCTGGATGCATTACCCGCCGTTCAGCTCAGTGGCCAACGTACTCATTCGCAGCGACAAACTCGACCACGCGTTGCGCTACTCCGGCGAGATCGGCAAGTGGTTCGAGCGGACCCGCGTGGAGAACGTCCGCGTGATGGGCCCTTCTGCCGCGCCCATCGCACGACTCAAGCGCGATTACCGCTATCACTTTGTGCTGAAGGCGCAGAGTCGCGAAAAGTTGAATGGGCTGTTGCGCGCCATGGTGAAGTTCGCCGAATCGCAAAAGATCCCACGCACGAACCTCATTGTCGACGTTGACGCGCTCTCGCTGCTGTGAATCCGGTTTATTGTCCGTACAAGAGATGGTGCAGCAGCGCCCAAAGACTGCCCGTCTGGAAAGGCTCGGGAGTGAACGTCAGTAGGAAGAGGGCGAGCGCCGCTAGGGCCATCGCCCGGCGCTGCGGGTCGAGCGGCGGATACTCCTCCACATAAGGATGCCGTCGCGTCAGCCACAGCGCGAGGATCCACACCATCCACCCCAGCCAGAAGAAGAGCACCAGTGGGACGAGGAAAACGATGGTAGCAACCGTGATCCGCCTATGTGCTTCCGGCCTTAACGCATAGACCATGTGTCCGCCGTCCAACTGGCCGCCCGGGATGAGGTTGAATGCCGTCGCCAGCATCCCGATCCACGCCGCGATCGCCACCGGATGCAGCAACACCTGCGCCAGCGGCACTTCAAAGCCGCCCAGCAGCGTGAACAATCCGTGAAAGATGAGGGGATGTCCCAGATTCATCAGCGCCGGTGACCCTGCGGGCAATGGCTTCGACAGCCAGAGGCCGACCAACCCCAGCGGTACCGCTACAGCGAACCCCGCGATGGGGCCCGCAATGCCGATATCAAATAGCGCCGCCACCGAGCGAAAGCGTGAGCGGATCTGGATGAACGCGCCAAAGGTGCCGATCTGCGTGGGCGCGGGAATAAAAAATGGCAGCGTGGCATACACGCGATGCTTCAGCGCATAGAGGAAGTGTCCCATCTCGTGCGCCAGCAGGATGCTCAGCAGACTCGCCGCGAAGGGCACGCCATCCCACAAGCGCGAAGGCTGCTGCCAGATCCATCGCACCGCAAAAAATCTTTCGTCGTTGATGAAGAGTGGTTGGGTGTGAAGAAAATTATATTGAAGCCGCGCACCCACGATCAGCGCAAAAAACAGCGTCAGCAGGAATAGTCCCAGATGGACAGCGTACGGACGCTGCGGCGGCTGGAACACGACTTCGCGGTATTCTTCCTGCGGGGCGAACTCCGGCGGCAGGGGGGGATCAGGCATTCAGTTTGTTTTGATGCAGGAAGAAAAGCCGCCCGTTAATCGATCGACTGCAGCTCTTTGCCCGGCTTGAAGCGTACGGCTTTACCCGGCGGGATGTTTACTTCTGCGCCGGTGCGGGGATTGCGGCCAATGCCCGTCTTTCGCGGGCGCACGTTGAACACGCCAAAACCGCGCAATTCGATGCGGTCGCCATTGGCCAGCGCCTTCTTCATGAACTCGAAAACGGTCTCGACGGCGGCCTCTGCCTTCGACTTGGTGATGCCCGTTTTGGCCACCACTTCGTTGATGATATCCAGTTTGATCACGAGTGCGCTCCCGCTTCAGTTTGAAAAATTCGGCTCCCCATAGTAGCAGGCCTGGCCCGCGCCGCATAGCCTGTAACTGACGCATATTAAAGACTTAGCCCGTGCCATTGTCAATGTGCCAATCGTCTTTTAAGATGGCTGTTCCGCCTACCGCTACCCCCAGACCCTGGTCCCTGAAAGGACGCAATGGCAATCAAGAGTGATCGCTGGATTCGCAAGATGGCGCTGGAGCATGACATGATCAGCCCTTTCAATGAGAAGCAGATGCGTGAGGGCGTCATCTCTTACGGACTGTCTTCCTACGGCTACGACCTGCGCGTCGCGGATGAATTCAAGATCTTCACCAACGTGAACTCCACCATCGTCGACCCGAAACATTTTGACGAAAAATCTTTCGTTACCATCCAGTCAGACACTTGCATGGTCCCGCCCAACTCCTTCGCCCTCGCCCGCTCGGTGGAGTATTTCAAGATCCCGCGCGACGTTCTCACCATCTGCGTGGGGAAATCTACCTATGCCCGTTGCGGCATCATCGTGAACGTCACGCCCTTCGAGCCGGAGTGGGAAGGTTTTGTCACGCTTGAGATCTCGAACACCACGCCCCTGCCCGCCAAGATCTACGCCAATGAAGGACTCTGCCAGATCCTCTTCTTCCAGGGTGATGAACCCTGCGAGGTCAGCTACGCGGACAAAAAGGGGAAGTATCAGGGACAGCGCGGCATCGTCTTGCCAAAACTCTAGCGTAGATCTCCGCGTTATGTTGCTGGGAAGGGCACGGCTTGAGCCGTGCCGCCAGCCGGAAGAAGGAATCCGGCTTTAGCCGTTGAGGTAACGGGTTTGCTAGCGACTCTCGTCGCTCTTGTGCATATAGCGGATGCTCGGCTTGTAAATGAGCAAGTTGGGCTTGCCCGTTCGATTCAACTTGATGCTGTTGCGGTCATACCACTCGATCACGCCCTGCACCACTTCGCCGTTCTTCATCACCACGGTCATCACCGTCTTGGCCGCCATCTGCTTCTGATAATAAAAATCTTCCGCGTGGGTCTGTTCGCCGGTGGCCCCGCCATTCCTGCCATTCGTGCGTTCCAGCTTGCGTTCCAGAGTACGCTCTAAAGTCCGGCGCGCCGGACGCTCCCGCAGTTCCGCTTCCATGGATTCGCTACCCGCCTCCACCTTGCGCAAGGTTGGACGAATCAGCTTTCGGCTGACGAATTCGTCCTTTTCTTTGGCCGGAGCGCGGCCTACAGCGGCGGAATCTGGTCCGAGTTTCATAGCAGATGAGCCCATTTCACCTCCCGGCGCCCCCCAAAAAAAGCGGCCCGGAGGGATATCGAAAGATTGGGGAAAAAGCGTAAAAGGTAATGTTAACCCTACGCTACCACATGGGACTGGGGGAGGCAATCAGCGGCAGGTTAGCGGGCTTTACGGAAGACGGGGCGGCGCTCTCATTCCGGATGGAGTTGCGGAAACCGCAGAAACCAAAGATAGAAAATAATCGCGCCCGCTACTTCTCCATGGTCGTCGCCAAGGCGTCGAGGGAGAGTGAGCGCAGCAGATTGCGGCGCATGCCGGATTCCACCCGACCCAATTCATAGGAGGCTTGCGTGATCCAATCAAAGCTAACCTGCCCGGCCATTTTCGCTAGTTCGCCCTGGATATCGGTATTGCGCACCAACTCCGGCGTCTCCCCTTTTAAGAACAACAGATCTTCCAGGATGGAATAACTGGCACGGATGAGTTGCTCGGTCTTGTCTTTACCCTCCGCTCCGGCGCGGTAGGTCTCCGTCATGCGGAAGAGCGCAGAGTGGTCGTCAGCAGTGATGCCCGCCTGCAACAGCAGCAACGCATCTTTGCGGGCCGCCGCGTAGACTTCCACGTCGAAGCCGCGGGCTTTGCCGACGGCGCCGCCCGCGAGCCGCGCCACCAGTTGCCGCTGCCTTGCATTCCATTCCGGACGCACGCGCTCGAGAAAATCCGCGATCTCAGCCGTCGGCAGACTGCGCAGCGTGAAACTCACGCACCGCGAGCGGATCGTCGGCAGCAACTCGCCTATGTTGTCGGTCAACAGGAACAGCGCGGCGGATTCCGGCGGCTCCTCCAACACTTTCAGCAGGGAATTGGCCGCCTCCTTCATGAATGACGACTCAGTGAAGATGTAGACCTTGCGCTTGGCCTCCACCGGTTTGTAATAAATGCTTTCGATGACCTTGCGCACCTGCCCGATCTTGATCAGCATCTGCGGCGGATCGGGTGGCACCACCATGACCTCCGGATGTGACTGGATCAATATGCGCGTATCTTTCTTGTCGGTATCGCGCAAGCCTTCGCGCGCTTCCACCGCCTCGGCGAAGCGCGCTCCCAGATCGTCTGCCCCGGCGATCCGGGTGCAGTTCGTGCAGGTGCCGCAATAGTCCGGCAGATCATCCACGAGCTGAGGCTCCAGGCAATTCATGGTCTTGGCCAGCATCTGGGCCAAAGTGTACTTGCCTGCTCCCGGAGGGCCGGCCAGGATCACGGCATGGGGAAAGCGGTCGCGCGCCAGCATCTCCCGCAGCCGCCGCACGACTTCGGCATTGCCGTAAAAGTCGCGAAAGCTCATCGGCCGCCTGCCTTCCGGGCGAGTAGCCGCGCCTGCACCGCGTGCCAGACTTCATTCTGAACTTCCGGAATCGTGTGCGTGGACTCGATCTTTACCACCCGCTTGGGTTCGCGTCGCGCAATGGTGAGGTAGCTCTTGAATACGCGCTCGAAAAAGGCGGCCTTCTCCAATTCGAATCGGCCTTCGTCGGCCAGGTGCTTGGTCCGCTCATTGCGCCCGCGGGCGCGCTGCACGCTTTTCTTGGGATCGGATAACAGCAGCAGCGTGAGGTCCGGTTGCAGGCCGCCGCATAGGGCCTCGTGCAAAGCCAGCACCGGATGCGATCCCAGTTGGCGCCCGCCGCCCTGATAGGCCTCAGAAGAATCGGTGAAGCGGTCACACAGCACCCACTTTCCGGATTGCAGCGCCGGCTCGATCACTTCATGGATCTGCTGCGCGCGCGAGGCGAACATCAAGGCCAGCTCAGCCAGCGGCGCCAAACTTCGTGTCCGCGAATCCAGCAGCACCGTCCGCACCTTTTCGCCGATCGGAGTCCCGCCCGGCTCGCGCGTGGTCACTACTTCCACACCCTGACGGCGCAGGGCCTTCGCCAACTTTTTCAGTTGGGTGGTCTTGCCGCAACCATCCAGGCCTTCAAAGGTGATGAACTTTCCACGGGAACGGGGCATCGCTAAAAATCATACAGCAGCCCGGCAGACGCGGCCTGCTTCGTGATAGATTTCCCGTTTCGAGGTGAATCTCATGCGGATTGGCGACTACATCGACGACTATTGCTCCCGTTGCAAATTCTCCAGCGACCATTCCGTCGTTTCCATGGTCGGCGAGGAGGTCAAGAAAGTCCGCTGCCGCACCTGTGAGACCGAACATAACTATCGCCACAATAAAGGGAGCAAGGAGCTCACGAAGGAAGAGGCCTTTGCCCAAGTACTGGCCAGCGTGACGGGCCAGCAGGCGGGTATTCCCAAGGCGGCTAAAGGCAAAAAGACTAAGAAGTAGCGGAAGAGCTTGGACCACGAAGGGCACAAAGGACACTAAGGAATCCTCTTACCGCACGCAGCCCGTGTGGCACAGTCGTCCTCGGCTGTGCGCCGTTGCTCTTGACCTTCCGGTGGAAGCACTACGGGTACAGCACGGTTTTCAACTGTGCGTTCGCCGAGTCCCCAGGATTTCGGCTTTAGCCGCTGAGGTAAGGTTTTGCTGCTGAGCGCTAACTGCTTGCCTTCAGCCCCCACCAAGATCCCGCTTGGTTAAATGCTAACTGCTAACTGCTTGGCCTACTCCACCACCCCTGCGAACAAGTCCGTTTCCTGCTCCATCGTCCTCGGCGTGATGGCCGCGGCCAGGTGGAACAACTCGCGTGGACCCCGCTTTCGTACGGCGTTCTCGAACATCTCGAACAAGGGCGTTTGCGACGTGTGTTTGCGGAAGGCCGCGACTTTAGTGTCGAAGTAGGGCGCGATGTCGATGCTCGCCGTCGCCGGAGGCAGCGAAACTGGTTGGCGGTCGTCCAGAGTGAAGCTCGCGGTGGCGTAATAAAGCTTTTGCGCCCGGTGCGGCTCGAGCCCTTCTTTCTCTAATTGCTCCGAATAACGGTTCGTTCGCCCCGCCCAGTGGAAGGCCATCGTGGTGAAAAGCGAGACCATGGAATGATCCGGATGGGCCGTGACCGCGCCCTCGGTGCCAAACGTGATGATCACATGCGGACGTATCTGCCGGATGCGGCGGGTCAGATCGCCGGTCACGCTGTAAAAATCCTGTTGCGCCAGCCCACCATCGGGATACGCTAGCACCTCGCTCTTGCTCACCTGCAGCAAGGCACAGGCCGCGGCGAATTCAGCGCGGCGCACCACGGCCAGTTCCGCGCCCGTTTTAGCGCTGCCTCGATGCGTCGCCGCCTGCCCTTCTGTCAGGCAAAGAACGTGGGTCTCCACCCCGCGGCTCCGGTATCGTTGCAGCGACCCGCCGAACCCACCGGCCTCGTCATCAGGATGCGCGGTCACGCAAAGTAGTCGCAATACGGCCTCCCAAAACAGGTTTGATCGTAAATTCTCTTGGGCCGGACACAACAACAATGAGCCGGCGGGCTTCTAATTCTCAAGCGTCAAAGATGTGTTAGGGCGCTGTGCGGATGCAAAACCTTCTCTTCCCAGCACGAACCTCGTTCCTCGGCAGCGGACGTTCCGCGCTTGCCCTGCTAGTAGCTGTCCTGCTGGGCCTGGCCGCGGCCGTGCTCGACTCGGCCGCGCAGGACGGCCGCCAGGAATTCATCTTCCGGCAGTACACCCCCATGGGGGGAGACGCCCTCATCCTCATGCCCGCCAAGCAGCGCCTGCAACTGCTGGCCACACTCGAATCCAAGGAACTCGAAGGGGTGCGCCAGATTCGTTTGGGCAAGGATGAATTCCTCCGCGGCCCGGATGGCGGCCCCTTCCGCTTTTATCCCCGCGAGCTGCGTTTCCGCCTTAGCATCGGCCAGAGAATCACCTTTCGCGAGGCGAACCCCAGTGCCATCGAGACCAAGGATTCACCCGATGAATTCCAGTCCAACCTGCGCTTCCAGCTAAAACTGTTCAACGGGTTGCAGGCCGAAGTCCTCACGCCGGAAGAGGCTAAGGTCATCGGTGTTCCTACCAACATCCCCTACAATGAACGCATCTATAGCGTGCGCTTCAAGCTGCCGCGCGACATCCCGGCGCATGAACGATTGAAATTGGAAGTTTATGACCGCAACGGGAACCAGGTCGCGAAGTTTCAAGTACAACTACTGTAGCCCGTCACCGCTCCGCTTATCCAGCTGCGCCTCTTCCCTCTCTGCCATGAACGCCAGCGAGTCCTGCAACTGTTGCGAGGTCCACACCGGCGCAAAACTCATACGATGCAACGGGCTGGGGCCGATCTCGCGCAACGCCGCCAGATGCTTGGGCGCGGAGTATCCCTTGTTCGACGCCAGGTCATAATGCGGATATTGCGGTGCGATCTCGCGCATCATGCGGTCTCGCTCTACCTTCGCGATGATGGACGCCGCCGCGATGGAGACACTCAACGCGTCGCCATGGATGATCTTGGTCTGCGCCATCCGTTCTTCAGCCGAAGGAAAGTCGATTACCATCGCGTCCACCAGCAGGTGGTCTGGCAGCGGCTCCAGTTGCGCCACCGCCTGCAGCATGGCCATGCGCGAAGCATGATAGATGTTGATGCGGTCGATAGTCTCGACATCGACACTGGCGATCGCGATCGCCACCGCATGTGCGCGTATCTTCACCGCCAGCGCCTCCCGCGTCTCTTCCGCGATCAGCTTGGAATCACGCAGCCCGCGAATACGATGACCCGGCTCGAGGATGACCGCCGCCGCCACCACGGGGCCGAACAGGCAGCCGCGGCCCACTTCATCCACGCCCGCCACCAGCTTTGCCCCCGCCGCCCAGGCTCGTTTCTCGAACTTCTGCGTGCACTTCAACCCCTTCAGCAGACGCATCTTGGCCGCGCCCGCCGACATGGGCGTGCCATCTTTTTTTAGGAAGATCTGTTTGGAGGATTTTTTGGGCACGGACGTACCCAGTTTCACGCGAAAACGGCTTCGGCGCAATAAGAGTTTGCACCGAAGCCGTCAGAATCTCCGCAACTGCTACTAGCGGTTGTCTACTTCCTTCAACCGCGCCGCCTTGCCCCGCAGGTCGCGCAGGTAGAACAACTTTGCGCGCCGCACCTGGTTCGAGCGGACCACGTCAATCTTATCGATGACTTTGGAATTGAACGGAAAGATACGCTCCACGCCCTGGCCAAAGCTCATCTTGCGCACGGTGAAGCTGGCTTGCGGTCCGCTCTTCATGGCAATGACGGTGCCTTCAAACACCTGGATGCGTTCTTTGTCGCCTTCCTTGATCTTTACGCTCACGCGGACGTGGTCACCAGACTTCACTTTAGGCAGGTCGGTGCGCTGCAGTTTAGCGGCCAGCTTGGCCATGATGGGATTGATCGACATAAAGGTTCTTCCTTTTCTTTGCCTCCGCGGCCGGGCCGCGCAGCTGAATATCTATTCTACCTGCCTGCCCCGTTCCGGATGCCGGCAATGAAGCGTTTGTCTTCCTCGCTCAACTCCACCTGCTCCAGCAGATCAGGCCGGTTGCGCAATGTCTTGGCTAACGCCTGCTGCCGCCGCCACTTGCGGATCTGGTCATGGTTCCCGGAACTCAACACTTCCGGTACTACCATCCCGCGAAACTCCGCGGGCCGCGTGTAGTGCGGATAATCCAGCAACCCGCCGGATGTACAGGTCGAACTCGGAACATTCTCTCCGCGTTCTACCGGCGCCGTCCGCGAACTAAAACTCTCTTGCTGGCTGCTCGCTTCGTTGCCCAGCGCACCCGGGAGCAGTCTGGTGACCGCATCCACGATGATCGCCGCGCCCAACTCGCCGCCACTCAGCACGAAGTTCCCGACCGACACCTCGCGGTCCGCCAACTCCGCCGCTACTCGCTCGTCTACGCCTTCATACCGCCCGCAGATGAGGACCACTCGCTCCATCTGCGCTAGTTCTTCGGCCATACCCTGGTCGAACACCCGGCCTTGCGGCGATAACAGCGCTACCGTCTCTTTCGCGCCCGGCTGTTGGCGTTCAGCTTTCGCCGCCACGCCCAACTCTTCTACACATTCAAAGATCGGCTCCGGCTTCAACACCATGCCTTCACCACCGCCGAACGGACGGTCATCCACCGTCTTATGCCGATCACGCGTGTGGACGCGCAAGTCCTGCACGCCGATCTCGACCAATCCTGTCTTACGCGCCCGGCTAACGATGCCGTGGTCCAGCGGTCCGTGAAAGAAGTCCGGGAAAATAGTAATGATCTCGAACTTCATCTCGCTATTCCTATTCGTGCTACCCCTGCTGCTGCTTTTCCTCTTTAGTCGGCGGAGCTTGCAACTCCAGCAGACCTTCCGGCAACTCCATCTCCAGGCGCTTGCCGGTCACATCCAATCGCTTGATAAAGACCGCCGCGTAGGGAACCAGCACTTCCTTCGTTCCCGACTTCACTACCAGCGTGGGCGCTTCACCGGAGCCGAACTGCACATCCTTGATCTCGCCGACTTCCGTCGACCCATCGAAAACCTTCACGCCCACCAGGTCGCTGATGTAATTTGCGCCTGCTTCGAGCTCCGCGCGTTCGGCGAGCGGTATCTGCAACTCGCATCCGATCAGCGCTTCTGCGGCCGTCATATCGTCCACGCCCGCGAACTTTAAGACGATCCAGGCCTTGTGCGGCCAGTGATCTTCTACTTGCAGTTCGCGCCGGCTGCCGTCCTTGTGCAGCGCGAATAATCGTTTACGCTCCGCAAACTTCTCGGGAAAATCCGTGTGCAACTCCGCGGCTACTTCGCCTTTTCGGCCTTGCGTCTTGGCCACCCGCGCGATGGTGATGTATTCATTCATTCCAGGGCTCCGCAACGCCTACGGCTGCTGCGCCCTCACGCTCTGCTCGCGCATTTTTCGGCGCTCGCTCCGCGCTCACCCGTTCCACTCATTCGCTGCAAACAACTACGCCCGGTTGCCGATATTGTCGTCGTCCACGTCGACATCATCGGAATCGGACGGCTTGTTCTTTTCCCTGACCGCATTGCCGCGCGCTTCGTCCGAAACTTGGTTCCCGACAGCGCCCTGCCGCTCGACTCTCGGCTGCTCATCGCCCGCCTGCGCATCGTTGTCGGCGTCGCCCTCGACATCGTCGTCCTCGAGGTCATCTTCTTC